>NZ_LVJW01000007.1 GCF_001708965.1 Candidatus Thiodiazotropha endoloripes
GGGCCACATACAGGAATACCTGGCCCAAGCTTTGGTGTAGGTTTAGGAGGGTTGTTTGAGTGATTGCTGCAAATCTAATATTTGTCATTGTTTTTGTTCTTGGGTTTATTTATGTGTTGATGGGGTTGGCAGCATACTCACATACTCTTAAAGAAGACAAATCTGCGAAGTCACTGGCAATTTCTCCATGGTGGGCTGTAAATACATCAATATATGATAATTTTGGCCGAAAATTAGCTTGGTATGGAAAGGTTATACTTGCTGTTAATGGTATTTTGTGTGCTATTTGGTTATATATTAAATAATAGGATGACCTAACAAACAATCGGTCAATTGGAGTGGCTTATAGCCCCTTTTTATAGTCTGCGGAAGAAGTTTTTTGTGGTCAATAGCAGCAGGCAGGTCAGTCCTTTCCTGTTTGAATGGTCAGTTCTTAGTAGCAGGGTGGTCATTTGGGTGCAGCACCTGCAAATGCTGATTCCACCTAAACTGAACACATTCGCTGTTTTAATCTGACCACTGAATCCAGAAAAATCTGACCAATTATGGATGGCTGTCCAATTAAATATTAATTCGGTTAATTCGCATTGGTCTTTGAGTGCCTGCTTGGCTATCTCGAATCGATAACTCTGGTTCAGGGAGTCGCTTGACCAGCGGTTTCCTGCCACAAAGTAAGCCCCAAGATGAAAAAGGCTAGTGCCAGGGCGCCACAAACCACTGTCAATACTATTTGCGACCAGCGTCGTTCGGATTCCATGGAAGACTTTCCTGAAAAGAAAGCACCAGCAGCGGTTACCAGAAATCCAAATTCAGTGATGAACAGGGTCGTCAACAGGGGGAGTCCGCGCTCAGCGGGTTCTGTGAAAACCCCCGAGCTGATCAGGACCATGGCCAGGGTCAGGCCGAGTCCAGCCGATATCCAGGGGAAGTTTGCTTTCATTGCGAGTGTCCGTCGATTTCTGAGTGTCTGTCAATACTAACCCAAAAAAGGAAATAATTGACACCCGGAGTTTGCTGGTAAGAAGTGTTAAACCAGAAATTATGGATGGGTGTCCAACTGCACTGCGAGAAAATTTATGGAGCGCAGTAAAGGACCGTCTCTTCGTTATGTATCGTGTAATGACCGATGTGCAGATGATAGAAAGGGTAGGTATCACGTATATAAGTTATCAACTCAAAGATATCATTTGGTTTATGGTATAGAGAAATGGCCAGCTTTGGTTGAAACTTCTGAATAGACTGGGCAGCACCCAGTAGAACGTCCATTTCATAACCTTCCACATCAAGTTTGATGAAATCCACTTTCTCAATCTCTCCGCTGTCAACCAGAGAGTCTATGGTTCGCAAGGGGGCTGTTATGTTGTTGGGGCTGAATCCGGGGGCATAACCGTTGAGGGTAATAGGCTCTGCATCAACATTTTCATTCGACAGGCCATACGGCATGATAATGACGTTTTTTAACGGAAACTGGTTGATATTATATTGAAGGATATCTAGATGGTCTTTGACGGGATCAAAAGCATAGACTTTCCCTTTTTCACCAACAGCATTTGAAAAGACTGCTGCTGAATCGCCCAGACAGGCGCCACCATCAATGACAACATCATCTGCCTCAGGCTTGATCGACACGCCATCCCGATCATAGAAGTACTGTTTTCTTTGCAGATAATAGGAAAGACCGAGGCAATCAATGACGTAGCTTTTATTGTCATAAACAAAATCAAAGTGCTTCAGTTTTCCGAATGCGCCTGTGAACTCGAGCTCACTCTCGGTAGATACTTCAATTTTATGATATTCAGCAATCGATTCCTCATCGAGGAAATCAACCGGTAGTTTTACTGAGAAATGGCTTGCCAGACGATAAGCGATGATGTGAAGGTAGAGGCTCTTCGATTTGTCATCTTCCAATAGTGAGTAAGCATTGGCCAGATTAACTGCATTCTTATAAAACCAATCAAAGTAGACAACTCGCTCATGAGCCATCCACTCCATGGAGCGATCAACACCATCATAGTTAAACCGCTGCGCATCAAAATTATCATAAAAGGTATTGACCTTGATTGCAGTCAGCGTCTCACCGATGATGTCCTGGTAGAAATCATCCGGTGTGGCCGGTAGTTTCTCAAACATAATGAATGCTCTTTTTTACCTCCTGTAATAGGAGAATATGCAGAATAACCGCTATCGCCCCTGTATATCAAGGCTAAAAAACTGCAGCCGGAGTATGTGTAAATTATCGGTCTTTGCGGCCTTATTCTATTAACTATTTGGCTTATTAATTTAGAACTTCTCTTTGATTGTACAAATTGGACGTCTGGTATCCATGCTGGGTTTCATATCAATCAGGCAGAGGTTTTGGTTGTTTTGAAAACAGTCTGTCTGACACCCTGAATACCAACGCCAGCAGAGCCGGCATAAAGGTCAAAGTCACGATCATGGAGAAGAGCAGTCCAAACAGTACGATGGCGCCGAGTCCCCGGTAGAGCTCGGTGCCGGCCCCAGGGTTGAATACCAGTGGTGATAAACCGGCCACCGTGGTGACTGTCGACATAAGGATTGGTCGCAGTCGGATACGCACCGCTTCCGTCACCGCCTCAACGATGTTCATCCCCTTTTTCTTCAGGTTGGAAGCGGTGAGCTCAACGATCAAAATCGGGTTGTTGACCACGGTGCCGATCAATACCAGAAAGCCGAGCATGGTGATCATGTCGAAAGGTTGGTTGATCGGATTGAGACCAAGCTGATCCAGGTTGGCGCCGGCCAGGTTGATCAGATAGAGACCGGCGATACCGCCGCTGATGCCGACCGGCAGGTTGGTCATGATCAGCAGTGGATATCCCCAATGTGAGAAGACTGCCACCATCAGCAGGTAGGCAATCAGTATCGCCACGATAAAATTGCTGAAAAGGGCTTCCCGTGTTGCGCTCAGTTGATCACTTGCACCACTGATCTCCAGGCGGATATCGGCAGGCAGTTCACCGGAGGCTTTCATCCCTTTGAGGATCTCTTCAGTCACTTTCTCCACCCCGGCTTCCAGCGGAATGTCTCTGGGCGGTATGACGCTCAGGGTGATGGTTCGATCACCGTCGACACGGCGGATGGTCTCGGTATTGACGCTCTCCTCAAGCCGGGCGATTGCACTCAGCGGAACGATCTCCCCCCGCGAGGAGTAGAGCATCAGGGATTCGAGATCCTGAGGCTGTTCGATGTTGCCTTGAGTGGAGTAGAGGAACATGTCGATCTGGTCGTCATCCAGGAAGAACTCGTCCACATAGGCGCCGTCCGAATAGGCCCAGATGGCGTATCCCAGATCCTGGGTGTCGATGCCGAGTTCGGCCGCCCGCTCCCAGTCCGGCTGGACTTCGAGCATGGGTTGCCCCATGGTCAGGTTCGAGGGTTCGGGCCGTACCCGTGGGTTTTCAAAGATCTGCTTCGATTTGAGAAAGACCTTCAGCCCGGCATCAAACAGCGACTGGAGTTCCGGGCCGCTGATGTCGATATTGATACTGCGCGTACCACCGAAATTGCCCGAAAAGATCGACCCCTTGGAGGAGAACGATCGCAAGCCGGGCAGTTCGCCGGCCATGGCGCTGGCGATCTCCATAAACTCATCGGTCTGCTGCCGGTCCGCCACGCCGCGAACCGAGAAGACCCGGGTATTGTTGACGAAACTCACCGAGAAGGTCATCGCCGGTATGTCGGTTTCACCCTTCGCGAACTGTTCGGGATTCGCACCCAGTTGCGGTAGAAATTGCTCTTCCACCGAATGATAGTGCTCCTTCATGGTGTCGATGTTATAGCCGGGTGGGGCGAACATGATGGTGAAGACCTTGGCCTCTTCACCTTCCGGCAGGTACTCGGTTTGCGGCGTCAGGTAGTAGAGGATGGCGCCGGCCCCCGCCAGCACGATCACAATAACCGCCAGTGGGCGTACATAGCCCTGCACCAGCCAGTGGATCAGTGATAACACCCAGCGCGATACACTGGCGCCAAGCCTGTCGAGGGATGAGTTCTTGGACTCTTTATGGATCGAGAGGAAGCGACTGCTGGCTGCCGGCACCAGGGTCACCGCCACCAGCATCGACATCAGGATCGAGGCGGCAATCGCGATGGCGATATCGGAGTAGAGTTGCCCGGCCTCTTCGTGGATGAACAGAATCGGCAGAAATACACAGACCGTGGTCAGAGTCGAGGCCAGTACCGCCGGCCAGACCTCGGTGATGCCGTTGAGGGCGGCCTGCAGGCGATTGGTGCCCTTACTCAGATGTCGGTAGATGTTCTCCGCCACCACAATGTTGTTGTCCAGCGTCATGCCGATGGCGAAGGCGACACCGGAGAGTGAGATGACGTTGATGGTGCGTCCGGCGATCAGCAGTCCGAGAAACGCGGCGATGGCGCAGATCGGAATCGCCATGGCGCCGATCAGGGTGCCCGAAACCGAACGCAGAAACAGGAACAGCACCAGCAGGGCGAGAATCGCACCGATCGCCAGATTGTGCTTCACCACCTCGACCGCATCGGTTACGTAGATCACGTCATCGGAGTTCAATACCAGTTCCAGGCCTTTCTCCTGCAGAACACCGGCATTGAGTTCTGCCACCTTCGTCATCATCGCCTGTTTTATCTCGATTACGTTGGTGCCGATCTGTCGGTTCACCGCGAAGGCCAGCTGGGGTTTTCCGGCACCGTAGGCGTAGTGACGGACTTCGGCGAAGCCAAGCTCTGCATGGCCCAGATCTTTCAATCGAACGAAGGTGCCGTCCCGTTCACTGATGACCAATTCATTCAGCTCCTCGACGGACTGGAAGCGGCCGATGGTGCGCAGCAGATATCGTCGTTTGCCGCTGTCCAGATCACCGCCGGAGACATCCCGGTTTCTGGCTCGAATGGCGTTTCTCACATCCAGCAGGCTGATGTTGCGCTCGGCAAGCTTAAGCGGGTCGACATGGATTTTGATCTGGCGTTCCGCACCGCCCCAGAGGCGCACGCTGGAGACACCGGGTACCCGTTCCATCGGGCGTTTGACATACTCTTCCGCCCAGTCGTAGAGAGCGATGACTTCGTCTTCGGAAAAGTTGCCGCTGACCGGTGTCAGACGGAAATACATGAAGGAGTTGGATGAGAACGACTCGGCGCGGATACTCGGCTGACGGACGTTCTCCGGATAGTTATCGACCTGCGACAGGGCGTTGTTGACGTCCAGTAACGCTTCATCGATAGAGACGGTGTAGGGGAACTCCAGTTCGATCCTGGCGTTGCCGGTGGTTGCTGTGGAGATGACCCGCTCCAGTCCCGGGATGCGGGTCAGGTACTGCTCCTGCTCGATGATGATCTCCTTCTCCACATCCTGTGGCGAGGCACCGGGCCAGGTGGTGCTGACCTTGATCAGGCGGGCATCCAGATCGGGAATCATCTGTACCGGTACGCTGAAGATGGCGAGCAGGCCGAACAGGGTCAGGATCAGGATCGCGACAGTGAGAATGACCGGTTTTTCGATGCAGAAGCGAAACATGGTGAGATGCCAACCCCTATTCGGTTTGTCCGATCTTGACGGTTTGTCCAGGGCGTAAGTTCTCGTTGCCCAGCAATACGATGCGATCACCGGCATTCAGGCTGCTCTCAAGGATCTCCACAAGATTGCCCTGGGTGCGCCCGGTGGTCACGCTGATCTGTTTTACCTTGAATGGACTCTCCGTGCCGGTGACACGCCAGACGATCCGGCTGCCATCCGCCTTGAGAACAATCGCGTCTCTTGGCAGCATGATCGAGGCTTGCTGCTCCCCGCTCAGTTCAATGAATATGCGCGCCGACATGCCGGGTGCAATTCGGCTTTTCGGGTTGTCGAGCAGCAACAGAAGGGGAAAGGTACGGGTGCTTCGGTTACCTGCCGCGACCATGGAAGCGACCTTGCCGGTAAACTCCTCCCCGGGTAAGGAATCGAAGCGGATTCGCGCCTTCAGGTCGGGTTCGATGCGTGAGAAGAATCGCTGCGGTATCGATGCCCGTATGCGGATACGATCCAGCGCTACCAGTTTGACCACACCCGATTCTGCCTTTACCCACTGCCCGGTTTCCACGTTCTTCTCGGCAACGATGCCGGAGAAAGGGGCAGTAAGCAGATGCCGGGACAATAGCTCTTCCAGCCGTCTCACCTCCGCACGCTGCTTGGCGATCGATGCCTGGGCAATCTCTTCATCGGCCACAGCCGAGGCCAACTGACTGGCGGCGACCGCCTTGTTGCGGCGCAGTGACTGATACTCGTTTTTCTGGCGCACCGCCTCCCGGTGGCGGGCGATCGCCTCATCGAGCCCGGCCTTTGCCGATACCACCTCCAGTGTGGCGATAACCGAATCGAGGGAGAGAATTTTTTCGCCGGCTTCGACCCGTTCGCCTTCCTCAACGAAGACCTCATTCACCACCCCTGATAATCGGGGTGAGAGGGGTGATTCCTGGAGCGCCTCCGCCGTGCCGGAGAAGGGGATCTCCTCACGCAGGTTCTGCTCCACGACCTCGGTGACGGTAACCAGACTGGGTTTCTTTGGAGGCGCTGCAACCGCATTGGCTATACACAGAAGACCAATGATCAGTACGCTGAGCTTCATCACGCTCAAACCTCCTTTTCGGGTGTGGTGGACGAGTCATTCTGCGGAATCATTGCTGTCCCATTTTTTTGCAATAAGGCGGTTTGGGTTATGCGCATTCCGAAATCATAAGAGTGCAAACAACTTATTGAATCAAAAGGGATAACCAAGCCATGGCTCATAATATACGGTATTTTCACAACGGCTCAAACTGATTTTGAGTGGTGAATTCGAAAGCCTGGGAAAACAATCTCATCGTGGTTGGGTATTTGCCGCAATGTTTCAAGCTGTTGGTAATTCATGGTTATGATGGTGGGACAGCTATCGTAAGAAAGAGTTTGCGGGATATATTAAGGATTTTATGATGAATTCACTGCTGTAATGTTAACTCACCATTAGCCAAGGAGAGGCATAAAAGCCCCTCTCCCTTGATGGGAGAGGGTGTACGCGAAGCGTTTTGCCTGGCAAAAAAGATAAAAACTCATGGATCCTCTATTTTTTCTGCATTGATCCCTTATGAAGAGAGAGGTGCTCAATCTTCCCCTCTCCCCCGGCCCCTCTCCCGCAAGGGGAGAGGGGAGCTACTCTCTCTGTCTGTTTGGTACACTGATGATTGGTGCTTTTTCTAAGCTTCATCTTTTGCTTGGTTATCATTTTTCAAGTTACGGATCTCGATAGGCTAGAGAAGCCAACTGACAGTAACCCGTTAGTATCCGATCGATCAAAGTTAAGGGCACAGCAGTGTTATGAATTACATTGGATGGTATGTATCGATCGGTTTCGGTTACATGGGTTTGAGCAAATGAAATACCGAAATGAAATGGGTATGTTTCGATATACTTTCTTTAGCTCGTTATAACGGCTCCCAGGTTGTTGATCTTTCAGGTTCTGGAAATAGGAGGTTGGGGGGGTTATGATGGCCCTATTGTTGAAATTCGAGGGATCGATCATGGAAAACAGACTTTCTTCAACGCTGCGCCGCCTTTTATTTTTTGGGCTGGTATTCGCATATTCCCCGTTCATCACAGCTGCCGTTCCCTCCAATCAGCCTTCAGTCACCACCTCGGGTGAGCCGGCCGATGCGACCATGTCATGGTCTCTCTCTACGGCAGATACGGATCAATACACCCCGTTATACGATACCGAGGATGCCATTTCGGTTGAGCTGAGCATCAGTGTGGATGCGGCCTCTGTGGGGGCTGAACGTAATCTCTACCTGGTTGTCCGTGCACAGGATAATTGGCATATGCGGGATAGCGAGGGGCGCTGGTTGAACTGGAACGGCCAGGTTGACGCGTTGGTTCCGTTTACCCGCAAGACACTCTCCGAGACCGAGACCGTCGAGGTGCACAGTGGCGGACCCTTGCCGCCGGCGGAGTTTGCCGTCTATGGTGGTTATGAGGCGGAAGATGGTTCTGTTATCTATAATCAAGATCCCTTAACCTTCATCGTCTTCGATACCGACAATCCCACCCTGCATCGCTTTCGGCACAATGTCATGTTGGAAGGCTATCTGTCCGAAGCGATGATCGCAGCCTATGCAACGGATCGTCCGCTGCCCGATACAAGTGTTGATGATTTCAGCCCGGCGCCGATTAGCAACAGCCCAATCTCTTTGACCAATACGCAGGAGCAGGGGGTGGATGAAGCGGATTTGATCAAATCCGATGGCGTCCACTTCTATCGATTTGGTTACTGTGGCTCAAGCACCAATACCTATTTCCGAAGTTGTCTCTTCACTTATGCCATTGAGGAGCAACCCGCCTCAAATCGGTTGTTGAATGAGGTCGGGATACCCGGTGAGAGCACGGTTGAAGGCATCTATCTGCTCAACCAACTCGGTGAAGGGCTCTCCGATATGGTTGTGACCGTAGGCGGGGATACCATCAATGACTATGTGGCCTTTGGCTTCTTGGGGCCGGTCCCGATCTGGGAGGAGCCCAGATACTGGTCGAATGGCACCAGTGAGGTGAACCTGTTTCGGTTGGACTCTGCGGATGCACCCAGCCATGAACGTACATTGAGCTTTGATGGAGCAATGATCTCCAGTCGTGTCATCGGCAATACACTCTATCTGGTTACCCGTTATACCCCCTATATTGACGGTCTGGATCAATACGCCGATTACACAGGACAATTTCAACACAATCGTACTCTGTTAGAGAATGCTACTTTAAGTCAGTTGACTCCGACCTCTACCTTAGGTGATGAACCGGAACCTCTTATCGACACGGAGAGTTGTTATCTGGCACCAAGCGCTACCGTCGGTATGTTGGATCCGACCATCATCAATATCATCGCCGTTCCACTGGCGGATCCTGACAGCTACCAAACCAGCTGTTTCATCGGCACCTCGGAAGTGCTCTATGCCTCACAAGAGGCGATCTATCTGGTTGCTCAGGGTGCCGGTCAGACCTTGCTTGACAACGGTGAATACACGTCAACAAACGAGGTCCACAAACTGGCGCTGGTTGGAGATTCGCAGAGCGGTATGGCTGCCGAATATCGTGGTTCGGCTCAGGTGGTTGGTCATCTGGGTTATGAACCTGAGTACAAGTCCTACCGCATGGGCGAGTATCAGGGTGTATTCCGTATCGCGACATCCCTTGGCTATCTGGGTTCGGTGAATAGCTCCACCAGCGTGACCCTGTTGCGTGAAGTGGCGGATGGCGGTCGACTGGAAGTGGCCGGTAGGCTCGATGGACTGGGGCGGCCGGGAGAAGTACTCTACGCCAGCCGCTTCATTGGTAACCGGGGCTACCTGATTACGTTCAAAAAAGTTGATCCCCTCTATGTACTGGATCTCTCCGATCCGGAGAATCCCGTATCATTAGGCGAATTGGAGGTGTCGGGTTACTCGGAATATCTCCATCCCGTGGGGGAGAACTATCTTCTCGGTATCGGTAAGGAGGCTGTTGATGCGGTGGACTCGGGTGACCGGGGTGGATTGGGCTTTGCCTGGTACCAGGGGGTGAAGGTCTCCCTGTTCGATGTCTCTGATCCCACCATGCCAACAGAAGTCAACTCACTTATATTGGGCGGAAGAGGAACCCACGCAACGATCCTGAACCAGCCTCACGGATTTGCATCACTGCCCCAGACAGATACGCTGCCGATGCGCTTTTCCATCCCGGTGGATCTGTATGATGAGCCTCCTACCTCAAGTAATCCGCCACCCTATGTCAGCTGGGGATGGACCCATACCGGTCTCTACACTTTCGATATCCAGTTGGGTGATACCCCTGGTGTCGAGCTCGTAGACAGGTTCGTGGTTAGAGATAGTGGTTTGAGTGGTTACTCACATGGTGTTTGGAATGACAGGTCTGTCATCCTGGGGGATAGTGTTCACTATCTGCATGGGGGTTCCCTCTATTCATCGAATCTGCCGGCGCGGGAGTAACAGATCCAACCACCGTGCTTCACTGTTGCACACGGAGGTGCAGCGAGTTCAAGGCGCATTGGCGGATCTATCGGATACCCATCCCAATCCAAGGGCAGAGTGCGATCAATCAGTTTTCTCAGGATCAATAACAGACTCCGGTGGGATTTGTTTAAACTGAGCTGGATGCAATTTCTGCCCTGTAAGTCTGCAAAAGATGACTTTAGTAATTGAATTGCCAATCAATCTCTCTCCTTCCGCTTCAGAAGTGGTTCCAGCAGATCCATTGGCAGAGGAAAGACCAGTGTGTGGCTCTTGTCACCAGCCACCTCGGTGAGGGTCTCCAGGTATCTGAGCTGAATCGCCTGAGGTTGTTCGGAGAGGATTCTTGCCGCCTCGACCAGTTTCTCAGCCGCCTGCTGTTCGCCTTGCGCATGGATCACCTTGGCACGTCTGGCCCGTTCCGCCTCGGCCTGCCGGGCGATTGCACGAATCATGCTGTCATCCAGATCGACATGCTTGATCTCCACATTGGAGACCTTGATTCCCCAGGTGTCGGTCTGTTGATCGAGGATATTCCTTACGTCGTTGTTGAGCCGTTCACGCTCTGCCAGCATCTCATCCAACTCGTGCTGGCCAAGTACGGAGCGCAGGGTAGTCTGGGCAAGCTGACTGGTAGCTGCCATATAGTCCTCAACCTGGATGATGGCCCGCTCCGGATCGAGTACGCGGAAGTAGACCACCGCATTGACCTTGACCGAGACATTATCCCGGGAGATCACATCCTGGGAGGGTACGTCCAAGACGATGGTTCTCAGGTCGACCCTGACGAACTGCTGAATGACCGGAATGATGATGATCAAACCAGGTCCCTTTACCCGCCAGAAGCGACCCAACATGAAGACCACCCCTCGCTCATACTCTCGCAGAATCTTCAGCGCAGAGGCCAGGAAGGCAATCAGCAAAAATAGAATAACCGCATAGAAGTAGAGCGTCATGATCACTTCTCCTTATCAGTCGGCATAACTTTCAGTATCAGTCCCTCTCTGCCGGTAATCTCTACCAGCTGATCTTTTTTCAGGGGTTGTGCAGAATGGGCCTGCCAAATCTCGCCATGGACTCTGATTTCACCTTCACCACTGAAGTCTTCAACCACCACACCTTCACTGGTCAGCATCTCCTCACGACCGCTTACCACCGGGCGGTTGCGTGATTTGATCGCCATGCCGATGACGAAGATCATGATGAAGGCGCTGCTGGCGGCGACGGCCAATATCAGTGGGAGTGATAGGCCATAACCAGCCTGGTCGGTATCGATAAGAATCAGTGAGCCGATGATGAAGGCAGCCACGCCACCAATACCCAGGGCGCCGAAACTGGGTACGAAGGCTTCCGCTGCCATCAGTGAGAGTCCGAGCAGGATCAATGCGACACCGGCATAATTGATCGGCAGCAGATGAAAGCCATAGAGGGCCAACAGCAGGGTGATAGCACCCACGGTACCGGGTACGATGGAACCGGGATTGGCAAATTCATAGATCAGACCATAGATACCCACCAGCATCAGGATATAGGCCAGGTTTGGATTGCTGATAATGCTCAACAACTGGCTTTGCCAATCAGGTAGATGTTTCTCCAGGATAATGTTTTGGGTATTCAGGCTCTTTTTGCCCAGCGGCAGCTGCACCTCTTTGCCATTCAGCTCAGCGAGCAGGGCATTGATGTCTGTCGCAACCAGATCAATCACACCCAGCTTCACGGCTTCCTCTGCCGAGAGACTGGCGGCCTCACGCACCGCCTTTTCCGCCCATTCGGCATTTCTGTTGCGCAGCTTGGCCAGGCTGCGTATGTAGGCGGCGGCATCGTTGATCGCTTTGCTGTTCTTGGCATCCATAGCAGGGGGTGGGGCACTCTCCTGCTCATCCTTTGGTTTGGATTTGTCAGGGCTGGTGTTCGGTGTGCCACCCAGGGTCACCGGTGTGGCGGCTCCCAGGTTGGTTGCCGGTGCCATAGCGGCGATATGGCTGGCGTAGAGTATGTAGGTGCCGGCACTGGCGGCCCGAGCCCCACTGGGGGCCACATAGGTGACCACGGGAACCCGGGAGGCGATAATGCGTTTGATGATGGCGCGCATCGAGGTGTCCAGCCCACCCGGAGTATCCATCTGCAGCAGCACCAGCTCTGTGGCCTCACTTTCCGCCTTGCTCAGTGATCTGTCCAGGTAGTCAGCCGTGGCGGGCCCGATGGTGCCGGAGACCTCAAGCAGGAGGGCCTTTGGGCTTTGGGTTTCAGCATACAGTGGGCCTGCACTACAGAAACAGAGGAAGAGAAACAATGACACAGCGTATTGAGCCACAATCCACTCCATGATGTTTGGAGACCTCTGACTCATCGTTATACCGGCGAATGTGTAATCCATCGACTTGATCAGTCTGGACCCCGATACCTTCAGAGGATGAAGCATGATTAAATCAAAGAGGCCTTTCTTATTATATTTTAGACCCATAGCCGGCTTTGGGTGTTCCCTAACACCGGTCAGCTTTGGACGAATAGATTTATACTTATGTTTATTAACTGTTTTTTTGTGAAGACAAATTCCATGCAGGGATGCAGATGCGTGGTATTGAACAGGTCAGGCTATGAAGCAATTTAATTTTTGTCCTCATTGTGGCAACGAGGGGTTGGATTGGCGTGAGGGAAAACAGTGGTTTTGTAACAATTGTGAGTTTACCTACTACCACAATTCTGCCGCTGCGGTCGGTGCAGTGCTGAGTTGTCAGGATGAGATCCTGTTGACCGTGAGAAAGCATAATCCCTGTCAGGGTAAGCTCGATCTGCCAGGCGGTTTTGTTGACTATCATGAATCTCTGGAAGTGGCCCTGAGTCGGGAGATCCGTGAAGAGTTGAATCTGCTTGTCAGCACCCAGAGTTGGCGTTACTTGTTCTCTTATGGCAATCGCTATCCCTATGCGGATATTCAATACTACACCACAGATTCATTTTTTCATTTGCAACTGGAGGATAAGCCGGAGATTGTTGTTGGTGATGATGTGGCTGAAATAAGATGGATGAAAACCAATCAGATTGCACTGGAGGATATTGGCCTTGACTCGGTACGGAATGCTGTAGAGCACTTTATAAAAACTGACTCTTAGATCAACAGAATGGGGAATTACGGTCCGAAATGGTTTGAATAAAGAGCTGAAATGTCATTGCCCACGAGCAGATGCCAATGGCAAATCAGGCCCGATAGTTTCCAGCCACATTTTCAGCGCTCTCGGGAATCCCCAGATGGACGCAGGTCAATTGCAGATCCTCATCGAAGCTGATATCGCAATAGAGGCGGTCGCCCACTACAGGGTGTCCGATACCGCTCAAATGTCTGCGTATCTGGTGTTTGCGTCCGGTATCAATCTCAATCTGGAGTAGTGAGCGGTCCTGTTGCGGGTTGTATTGAAGCAGTTTTACACGACTTATCGCCGGGCGGCCATCGATCGGTTCCTCGATCAGGCTTCTGTTTTCATCAGCCACGTAGTGTCCCACTACCCAAGCCTGATAACGTTTCACGATTTTTCGTTCACGAAACAGTCGGGCCAGTTCAGTGGCAGTCCGTTTCTTGTGTGCCAGAACCATCAGACCATCTGTAGCCCGATCGAGTCGATGCACCAGATAGACCGGCCGTTCAGGTTTCAGGTGTGTTTGCACCCATCGATCGATGGCACAGTGATCACCCCATTTGGAGCCATGGGAGAGCATCCCTTTGGGTTTGAACCAGACACTGAAGTTACCTTCATCCGCCACCAGTCGGGCCTCGGCCGGTTCTTCGGCCAGCACCTGTTGATTGTGATAAAGGTGTAAGCGGTCACCTTGCTGTAGCCGGCCCTTGGCGCGCCGTATGCGCCGCACACCCCCATCCCGTTCCAACCAGACGGCTCCCTTCCACATGATCTTTTTGATGGATTGACGGGAAAGGCCGCTGGCTTCGGCCAGTAATTCAACCGGACTTGCAGATGGTTGATCTACGCTGATGTGAAATTCGGATACCGACATAGAGTGCGTCCAGTTACCCTGGTGGGGCTTCTGGATGAGCTGATAAGGTAGTTACAGGATCGTTATTCTACGGATTGAGGATTTTAGCATGCCTTAGGCTGGAGATGGTGAGCAATTAAGCGAAATGCCTGAACTCAACTTAAGAGCAATCTCTCTACAGGATATGAGTTGCTATAAGGCTGTGCTTGCTTGAAGAGAATCCGATTGTAGGTGAGTTCGATATTCAATTGCCCGGATTCTCTTTGTAGAAATTGTTGTCTGTAGGTCCGCTAGCCTGTCCGATTGGTTTGGCGTGAGGTTTGGTTGTTGCGAATGTTGAGACTCAATCTCCAGATTGAAACATAGATAGATTGAATGGCGATTAACTGAAGGCCAACTCTGAATTTTCATCGAGCAGGGATCTGAATTCATCCAGGTCCAATGACGATGAACACTCTGTAGTTGACTTCGGCTTGGAATCCAAATGCATGGTCTGTTTGATTTTTAACAGTTCCAGGTTATGTAAGTAGTGACGATCCCTGATCAGCAGGCGTTTATAGATGCGAATCATCTTCTCATCATTCGCGTTTTTGGGCGGTGTATGACTGGCAATTTTCAATTTCAGATCAGCACACTGCTTTAATGTGGAGATTGAGTAGGATTCCAAGTTGCTCATGGTTTCATCCCGTATTGGCTTGGTCGTTAGTTGGCAAACCTAAACAAGCATCAACGATTGTTTCAGGAAGTAGGGTAGTAATAACCGGTTCATGGTAAAAAAAGCAGAAATTATGCCAACTAAATAAAAACAAACAGTTACTACTCAATGGTGTTGAGAATGTAAAAGGATCCGACAAAATCGGATTTATTTTCTGATTGATTGAGTAACGACTTTTTTCGGGTTCGATCAAGTCGCATTCCATCAGGATTGTGGGCGGTCTTACAACGCCATCTCCAACGGCTTGATGCTAAAACACCATCTGAAGAGATGATTCTTAAATAGAGTAACTAGAGCGCGGTTAAGTTAATCGCAGTTGCAGGAGATGAAAAAGATGGATCTGGCTATTTGATCTAAACTGGTTTCGACAGCTGATTCGACATCATGCTGTGTCATTAAGTTGTAATCCAACTTGTTGATTTGGTGTCGGAATATTTTACAGATTTTCAAATGATGTTCAGTAGAAGCCATTTAACTATTTGATCGTTCGAGGATATGTGAGGCGGCATAAGATTTGCTTATGAGTGGGGAGTGATTTGATGCTGTTGAATTAGCAACACTCACTGAATGGATCGTTTGGTTTTTTAATTTTAAATCCTACTATAAGGTTCTATCTTTTTTCCGTAATGGGCTGTCATCGGGCTCAATCCAAGGGATAGTGCCACAAAGCGGCATGCGCCGGTTTGAGAAAGAAGAGGGGTCTGTTTGCCGTTGGTTGTGGCAAGCAACCCTGCCTGTTAGTTATGGAAATTGGCGGATTTCACAGATGCTTCCGCCTGGATGTTTTGGATATAAGTCTATTTACAAAGTTTGTAATTACATGTTTTGGATTCTTACCCATTGGAGATGAGTCATGGAATTGAGATTTGTTGCACCCAGTTTGCTTGCCTTGAGTCTTGTAGCCGGCAGTAGTGCCTATGCCAGCTCAACCTCTTACATTTCAGCCAATATCGATTTTACCCTGAATGGTATCTATTACATCAATGGCGATGGTACGACCGGTAGTGCTGCGGTTGATCTGTTCGACTATGAAGCGGACGGTGCTGCTGGTGGTGGTGTTTACGGCAGTGACAATTTTGCACTTGGCGGTACTGGTACAACATCCGGTTCGGGTTCTGTGTTTCAAGTAGGAAATCCGGCAACCAATCCTGGCGCCTACAATCTAGAGTTTGGTGGTGCGCCCATGCAAATCGGCGACACCATATCGATGTCACTGGAGGCTTCTGCCACGGCGGACAGCGGTTTTGTCGATCGTACTCAAGTAGGTAGTGCTGATTTCAGCTTTTTGAACTATACCGAGGATGGTCAGGGCGGGAGCAATCCGTTGCGCTTTGAGTTTACTCAACAGGGTGAGTATTTCGTCTCGCTGCAAAATGATGTTTTCGGGGATCAGGCGATTGCTGAAATCACAACCAATATCATACTCGATGATAATGGTGATGTAACAACGACCGTTCTGCCTCCTATCGGCGAATATCTGTTTTCCGATGGTTTGTATGAAACACCGGGTGGATTTTCGCAAGCCGTTTTCATTGATCTCTATAGTGCTTACGGTTCATTCAGTATCGATAATATCTTAAGCACACCAACCTACCTTCAGCCTGTACCTGTACCCGCTGCAGTCTGGCTGTTTGGCACAGGTCTTATCGGATTGGTGGGATTCAGTCGTAAAAACAGTGCACGGGTTTAAACGATAAACCTGCTTGGAGTTCTTTTTCGAAGTGGTGGATAGCAGAAGGAATTGCTGTTCATCCGGAGTTGATTTACCCATGGATGGGCAGTCTGTTCAACCTGGAAACTTCAAACCGTGTGAGTGACTGATACACAGCGCTGATCTGTACGAAGCAGGCGTTGTGTCTATCGTCAGAAGCGGGTAATCGCTGGATTGCTGAGGATCAGCTCTTATAAAAACCAGGCGTCAGCCACAAAAAAAGCAATCAACAGGGGGAACAGGATTGAGATGAATATACTACCGATCCCTGAGGCGATTTCCGTACCGGTCAGAAACCAGGGCTGATCGGTCCAGCGCTCCCTGACATAATCCCGGTAATCTTTGTTGAAGAGGAATTTCCAGCCCACCAGGTAATCGATATAGCTGGTGTTGCGATAGGGGCGTACAGCGTTAGAGTTCATGGTCTCGTCTCTCATTTCAGCTGTTGCGACTCAATGTCGGCAGAGGAACAGTGCGGCTGGTTAGTGGCAGGCCTGCGGAGCTGTGAGGCAGGCGGCTTCAACCAGTCGGTTTGATACAACTATATGGTCGCAAATTAATATTGCAGGATTATGACTCTAATGTTACGAAAGGGGGGTATGTGCTTGTATTTCAACACCTTAATCCTACTGCGGATAAGCGGTACAGAATGGATTTATGCTGAAATTTCAGGTTGATATCCGAATATCTTTATTAGCTTAGTTCGATACTGAGGATTGCCTCCGATCGGTTTAAGTTTCACGTCCAGGCCCAGACTGGCTTTTCCCGCTTATTCCATCCTGCAGTTCCGGTTCTGGTGATTGTCATCAGGTTTCTGCCTGAATCATCCCTGTCGGTTCTGAAGGCTGGCTGAAAAAAACTGGAACCAATGTGAATCCAATTGCCGACACCCCCCGTATAGGTTAGTGAAAGCTGAAACAACAGTTCTCAATATTCAAAACGAGGAGATATAAGATGAAAACATTAATCGTCACTGCAGCAATGATTCTTTCAACCAACCTGTATGCCAGTCCCTTTGATGTGACCGGCCAGAACCCCGATCTGTATGACGGCCATGCAAATTCCACCATGCTGCCGACCGCAGTTCAGCCTGGAATCGGCGACTCATATGGCAGCTCCATTCTTTACTCCGGTGGCTATGCCAAGACCAGCCATACTCTTCAGGGTGGTGTTGACGAGGGTTATGGCAGCATTCTGATCGATGTGGGCACTCCGCTGAATTGGTAATGTCTAAGCCTGAGAGCCCTGGGGTACGGCCATTCTGCACCCCAGGGAGAAGTGAGTTGGATGGGCAAAGGATAGAGGTATTGTGTCTGTCATGCGGTGGCGAGTCTGGTGATTCTCGCTGCCAATTGACAGGCAGGATACCCCTTGCTCATGCTGTGGTTTGTGGTGAATCCGGATGTTAAATAGACACCCTGTGTGTTTCGAGAGGTCTATTGTGCAGCCTCAGATACCTGTCTTACTGGTCACACTGACCATCATGTTGTCGTCCTGCGCGGTCGTCGATAACAAGGCATCCAAACAGAATCGTCTTATCCCGGAAGCCAACATGGCCCAGGTGCGATCCGAGACGATGAAGCTGATCGAACGGATGCTCGAGGAGGAGTTTGTTCCCGGGTTGAGTGTTGCCCTGGTCAACCGGGAGGGGGCTGTGTGGCTGGAGGGATTTGGCGAGGCAAACAGTCGTTCAGGGAGTTTGGTAACTGCTGATACGGTATTCAGGGCAGGTTCACTGAGTAAACCGGTAACAGCACTGGGGGTAATGCAGCTGGTGGCGCAGCAGCGCGTCGATCTGGATGCGCCCCTGAGTGAACAGCTTACCCAGTTCTCCATCCAGCGGCATGAGACCTCAGTGATGCCGGTTACCCCGCGTCAACTGCTGAGCCATCGCAGTGGACTGCCCAGTGACCTGCGTAAAGGGATGTATACCGACACCTACTTTACCCAGGTCACAGGACTGCTGAGTAATGAGTACGCCGCTTATCATCCAAACAAAGTCTACAGCTATTCAAATCTCGGTTATGACCTGCTGGGTCATCTGATCGAGATAGAGTCTGGTACACAGTTTGCCGAGCAGATTCAGGAAAATCTGTTGAAACCCATGGGGATCAACCAGAGCGGCTTCCAGCTAACCGCCAACATGCAGCAGCAACTCTCGGCCGGGCATCTGGATGGCCAGGTCAGGCCGTTACCGCCGCTTCGTGACATGCCCGCATTGGGACTCTATTTGTCTGCCCGTGATGCAGGCCAATTGATGTCGGCGCTGCTGCGCCGGGAGGTGCCGGGTGTACCGGCGGACCTGCTGGATCAGATGTGGATACCACAAACGGTCGATGGCCAGATCTCACTGGGCGTCTCTCCAGGGCTGGGCTGGTTTCTTCAGGAGTATCCGAAAACCGGCCGGCAGGTACGTCATGGTGGCAGTACCCTGTTGTTTGGCGCTGAGATGGTGATCCTGCCCAAGCATGATTTGGGGGTGGTCGTGTTGGCCAATGGCGCCGGCAGCAATCGTATGGTACGCGAACTGGCGGCAACCATCCTGGGACTTGCCCTGACTGCCCAGGGCGGAAGTGGTTCTGTAGAGATGACACAGCTGGATGAGCAGAATGCCAACAGCTATGAAACCCCTTCAGGCGGCTATGCGACCGATCTTGGTCTGTTGATGGTTGATCCGGAACGGCCCAGGCTCTGCGCCTGCATTATTGAGCGCATCCTCGACCTGGTTCGATTCGACGATGGCAGCCTTGGGCTGACCCAGCAGAGTATCGACAGTCTTCCGGATGGCTATCAGGTGCTGGGGGATCTACGTTTCAGGTCGCGTCAGATGAATGGCATGGATGTGCTGGTGGCCGATCGGCAGGGGGAAGAGATTCTGCTGGGGAATAAGATTGAATCGGATCCCTGGGAGTCGGTCTGGCGTCAACGTCTTGGAAGTTATCGGACCATCAATCCCGACGGGGACTTTTCCATCCAGGACCTGCAGCTGAGTGAAGAGAGTGGTGTGTTGTGTCTGCACTATCGGGCACCCCACCTGAGTCAGAGTCTGGTGCGCTTGCCACTGCAGCCCGTTTCGGAGAATGAGGCGGTGATTCAGGGCTTTGGAAGGGGGCGAGGAGAGACGGTGCAGATTGTCACAGTGAACGGCAAACAGTGTCTGAAGTTCTCGGGTTTCATGGGAGAGCCGGTTGAATAGCTTGAAGCTGCAAATCGATACAACAAATGGTGATGTGGATATGGATTATTTTCAGATTAATCATATTGTTGTAGTTTTTAGGGGATCCTTGCCGGGGTCTACGAAAGTTGAGGAATGGTGATTCCACCAGAGGCGTCATACTTTTTCGAGGTATGCAGCAAACAACCGATCGAGCAGCCACTGCACAGATTGGTGAAAGGGATTTAGCCTGATGACCCGTTGTTGAGCTTGCTGTGCAGGCTTCTGGTCAGTACCCTTGAGGATTGGTTTCAATCCCTCGGAGGGGGCAATGGCGAATGGGGATATAGATCAACAGGATGCAATTAAGCAGCGCAACCAGGAACTCGAAGCGCTGCTGGCAGCTTGTGCGCTGAACGATCGTAAGGCTTTTGCCCGCTTATATCGGATGACATCGGCGAAACTGTATGGCGTGGTTCTGCGTATATTAGTTAGGGACGAGTGGGCTCAAGACTGTTTACAGGATGCCTACATCAAGATCTGGAACAATGCTGACAGCTATCGTGCTTATCTGGCTGCACCGCTGACCTGGATGTCCACGATTGCGAGAAATCAGGCCCTGGACCTGTTACGCAAACGTAAAAGGGAAGTCATGGAGAGCGACGATAAGGGCTTCCCGGAGCAGGTGGATGATGCACCCTTACCCTTGGATGGGCTGACCAACAGCGATGAAGGCAGGCGGCTGGAAAAGTGTCTGGGTGAGTTGAAGGAGCAGCAGAGGCAGGTGGTTGTTTTGGCCTATTTCAAGGGATTGACCCACGATGAACTGGCGTCCCATACGGATACACCGCTTGGTACGGTTAAGACATGGATACGTCGTGGTTTGAATCAACTTAGGAGGTGTCTGGAAAATGATGCCTGAAAACGAACATTACGATAGCACGACACAGGCCGGTGAATATGTGCTCGGAACCCTTGAGGGTGAAGAGCGGGCAGAGTTCGAGCGCCGGCTGCGTGACGATATCAGGCTCCAGGAAGAGGTCGATGCCTGGCAGCAGCGTTTGGCGCCGATGCTGGAGGGTATTGAGCCGGTCTCGCCGCCGGATGCCGTCTGGCAGGCGGTGGAATCCCGCCTCACTGATCACGGGCAGCCTGACGCTCAGACAACAACCAGAACAAGCTTCTGGGACAGCCTCAGTATCTGGCGCAACATTGGTATGGTGGCGGCCACCCTGGTATTGGCTTTCGGTGTCATGCTGATGACCCAGCAGCCGGAAACCGGCATGAACAATGTGCTGGTGGTGATGAACGACCAGGATCGCACCGGCTGGGTGGTTGCCGCCAAGCCTGATCACGGGTTTGTCAATGTCAGTGCGGTGGAGCCGACCCAATTACCGGCCGGTAAGGCCTGTCAATTGTGGATGGAGGATCAGCATGGGAATCTACATCCTGTCGGCGTGCTGCCCCACGATGGTCGCCATGAAATGCCCCTGCCGATGATGCCGAAATCGGAGAATGTGTTTAAGGTTTCCGTCGAGGAGATGGACGACATGCCTACAGAAAAACCAACCGGTGAAATCGTCTTTGAAGGAAAACTGACTGAGATATAAGCCTTTAACAGATCTTTGTCTCTAGATATGCCAATGCACTGAAACCCGGATTTAAATCCGGGTTTTTTGTTTATCTGTCAATCAATTGCTCAGCGTCAATTGGTTCCCGACCACATCTTGTATACTTCTGCGCTGCTTAGTGGCGCCTGTAATGGGCGTGCCGTTTGCTGCGAGTCGGGTCTTGTTCAGGTTTGATGTGGCAGCTCTGAATGGAACAGACCCCATGATGAGGTGCACTGGATATTACGTCGTACAGGTTTCGTACACCCCTGACAGAGACAAACTCTCAAGTAAGCAGGCTTTAAGTCATGGCTTGAGGAATTGGCAAATTGAGTAGATATCAATTTATCGACTGAATTTTCCTCTCCGTACTTCAGTCAGATTAATTAATGGACAAACCAAACTCCTACGCAGTGTTCTGGGATTAGGTTGCTGGGATTGGTAACAACATGAGTTTTTCTGCATGCGCCTGAACAGAGAGAGGCCCATCTTACCTGGACTTGATTCCTACCGGGGGCGCTATACCTATTTGGCTGTACTGGTTGGCGCTGCGCTGATCGCGTTTGCTTTAGTGGGTTGGAGTCTGGTCAAGTCCTCCACCCAGACCCAGATATCAAATATCACATCCCGTACGCTGGCCTCCGGCGTCCTCGCCGATGCCCAGACGCAACTGAATTTAATTGAAAACCATCTGCAGCGAATTCTGATCGATCCAGTCGAGGAGGAACCGGAGGATATCAATCATGGTTTAACTCAGCTGGAGCAGGTTATTACCGACCTGACGGAGTCATTGAAACGTCTGCCAGCCGGAAACTCCGATGTCGCTCTGGCCCTGCAGACAGACCATCAGCATCTAAAGCGGCAAGTCAAACAGCTGATCAATGTACGGCGGGATGTGCAGGCCTGGTTTCCCGCCATGCAACTGATGCTCGATGAGATGTACCCCTACAATCAGAGGGTGCTGGGTAATCTGCAACTGCTGCAGCATGAAATTCAGTCTGATGAGGAAGCAGGGATGGATCTGAGTATGCAGCTCTCATCGATGCAGCGGCTTTGGTTGGGAATGACTGGAGAATTCCGGTTGGTCATTGCGAATCGTTTTGGCATCTTTCTCGCCAAATCCAACCCGGCGCCTGAAGAGCGGTACGATAAGATTATCAACTACTCTGTACGTTTCAGTGAACGTCTAAAGGTCCTGCAGGACCATTTTCATCAACAGAATAGTGATTTTCTTGTAGTTGAACCCCTGCATGGTATTGAAGTGGATTATCTCGCCTGGATGGCTGACTTCAATCAGGTCAGGGAGGTTATGCGGAAGCCGACCTGGCGCCAGGATCTGAACTTCATGCAGGAGCAGGTCACTCCGGTGTTCAATGAGATGCGGCAGAAATTATCGGTTGTTAATCTGAGCCTGGACACCCAATCCGCAGAGGACATTACCCAGCTTACACAGACGGCAAAACGGCTCTCAATCTCAATTCTGGTGATGGCGGTGATGGGCCTGTTGATGTTGGTGCTTGCCTATCTGTTCATCAAACGCAATCTGTTGCAGCCGATCGCGGATACGGCCCATGCCTTGAAAATGGAAGCCAGCGGTTCACTTGATGCGGCAAGTCATCCAAGTTCCAATCTCAGAGAGACCCGGGATCTGGTGGAGGCATTCAGTGAGATGCGTCGACAGGTACACAACCGGCAGAGTCATCTGGATCATATGGTGCATCATGATGCACTGACACAACTGCCAAATCGGATTCTGTTTCGGGATCGTCTCTCCCATGCCCTTGAGATTGCGCTCAGAGGGGAGTTGATGGTGGGCTTGATGTTCCTTGATCTGGATCGATTCAAGCAGGTCAATGACAGCCTCGGGCATCTGGTCGGGGATGAGTTGTTGAAGGTGGTGGCCGATCGATTGACGTCATTGATGCGCAGTTCCGATACGGTGGCCAGATTGAGTGGTGATGAGTTTGCGATTCTGATTGAAGGTATCAGTTGCCGGGAGGATATGGAGCCTCTGGCGTTGAAAATACTCAACGCCATCAAGCAGCCGATCGATATAGCCGATAATGAGCTTCGTGTCTCGGCTTCCATCGGCATAGCCATTGCACCACACGACGATATCTCTGTTGAGCATCTGTTGAGAGACGCGGATACCGCGATGTATGAGGCAAAACGCCAAGGCCGTTCAGCGTACCGTTTTTTCAGCGGTGAGATGACCAAGCGGGCCTCGGAGAGCCTGTTGCTCGAAAATGAAATCCGTCAGGCGGTGGAATCAGAGCAGTTTATCTACCATTTTCAGCCAATCGTTGAGACCCAGACCGGGCGACTGTTCTGTTTTGAGGCGCTGTTGCGCTGGGATCATCCTGATCGGGGTTTACTGGATCCAGAGGTGTTTCTCGATGTTTTGGATGAGACGGGCATGATCAATACACTGTTTGAACCCATGCTGGCCCATGCAATCACCTTCCAGCAGGAGCAGAGCAAGGAGCGAAATGAGACGGTTGCGGTCTCGATCAACCTCTCCGCACGTCTGCTCAACGACCCAACCTTTTGTCGAGGTCTGCTTGAGAGCCTGGTCTCCGGAGAGGTACCGCTGGGCAGCCTGATCCTGGAAATAACTGAAGATACACTCACCCAAGAGCTGGCGGAAGCCGATGTCTTTCTGCAGCAGGCGAAAGCACTTGGCGCTCGAATCGCACTGGACGATTTTGGTACCGGACAGGCATCCCTGAGTCATCTGCGACAGTTTCCCTTCGATATACTGAAGATCGATCGTGATTTTGTGAAAAATGTTAATGTGGATAACTACGATGCCAGCCTGGTAACTGCCATGATCCAGTTGGCGCATGCATTCCAGATCGATGTGGTGGCTGAGGGTGTGGAGAGTCAAGCTCAGCTGGCGTTTCTGCAACAGCAGGGGTGTGACTATATCCAGGGTTATCTGATTGGCATACCGCAACATGCCGAGGAGCCTTTGGAGTCGATCAGTGACATCCCACTGTTTCAGACCTGAAAGTGGTGGCACGCCTCTGGGGCGGGTCGAGAAAGTATGGGATCTGTTTCTAAGTCGCTGAATATCTGGCAACTTTGATTGGATCACTGTTTTCAGTCGAAGGATTCCATCGACTAGACTGGCCACAGAATGGATTAATTCCTTGTTCAGGTTCAGCTAGCAACAGATAAACCTTGACAGCGTCATCAAAGTGCCGTAGATTTCGCGCTCCACTTTACGAGTGATTGCCCATTTAGGGTGTCTTAGTAAAGACCTGTCCCCATCGTCTAGAGGCCTAGGACACTGGCCTTTCACGCCGGTAACAGGGGTTCGACTCCCCTTGGGGACGCCATAAATATCAATGACTTAGGGTATTTACTGGCTCCTTCTTAGTTTCTTCTGAAGAATTTCTGAACATTTGATTTTGGGTGGTAGTTATTGCTTACCCTCCTTTCAAGATAGGGATTTTATGAAGGCAGATCAATCTATAATCTTATCTCTCATTACCTTCTTTGTCGGTATATTATTCGGAAGCATCTTTCTTACTGGTTATCTTGAAATCACACCAGAAGCATTTTATCCAGCTTTAACAACTCTGGTGGCGGCCTTTTTGGGTGCCTATACAGCCTACTCACTACAAAATGAAAAAGAGAAGAGAAAAGAAGAGAGGCATAATCTCACGCAAGCGAATGAAGTCTTACAGGCTATAAAAGATCATATTGCAATACTCAGTATATTTAATGAACAAAGTATTGCTCCTTTCCGTAAGCATCCCTATAGGTATTTGGCTATATTGCCACTTGGATTCGAATTAAAGCCAAATCTAGAAATAGATGTATCAAAACTAAGTTTTTTATGGCAAAAAGGCGATGTTGTAGCTACAGATAAAGTATGTAGTGCGAAATTTGGTTTTACTATGGCTCTGGATCATATAAACAGGCGATCTCAATTTTATAATAGCGATATTCAGCCAGCTTTCGACTCATCTGATCTCCGTCATGATGGAAAGATAGATGCTACTAAGGCCAAAGAAACCCTAGGTGAACGCAGATACAAAAAAATTGTCGATCATACTAATAACATGATTGATGCTGTTGATACTACTATCCAATCGCTTTTTGATGCTAGAGATGAGCTACGTACAGAAATAAATAAAATGTATCCACATGGAACAGCGCTTTAACAGAATTACAGTGGATTTGTTTTTTGTTATAATTACATCAGTAACAGGGAAGAGGGATTGGAATGTTTAAAGCTATCATTATCGCATCACTCATTTTTCTTTTCGGTTGTACTCCCACTAGTTCTACTGTCGTTATGCTAGATGATTCAGTTATTTATCCAGTATCTGCCAAAACTGAAATTCTCTTCGAACCACCGGATCGTAAATATAAGCAGATAGCCATGATTGAGACTAAAGGAGGAGGCAATACTGACTTACCTACTATTTTGGAAGGTATGAGAAGTGAGGCGATGAAAGTTGGTGCTGATGCTGTGATGCCTACAGAAGATGCTAGTCGAACCACACCAAAATCCGTTATTTATAATCCTTGGCTTGGCGGCTACCAGACATTAGGCGGGATCAATATACCGAAACTCCGAGGAATAGCGATCAAGTATACCGATTAATGGGAAGTACCATGGACCTCAAGAAAGACCTACCCGTAGCCATTTGTACAAGATGTAATGCTGTAACAACAAATATTACTCTTGCTAATCAGCGATGTGGGCAAAGGTATGATGGGAAGCGCTGTAAAGGTGTCTATCAAAGTGCCATATGCGAAAATGATTGGGATGAGTGCCCTATCTGTAATGCAACAGGTCGAGTAAATGGTGAAAAATGTCATCGATGTAATGGAGAGGGATGGATCTTTGTAAGAAAAAGTCCCTGAGTAGATAACATTATATGGGCACATATAAGGCCCCACGAAGGGGCCTATTTTCTCTCAGCAAGGGGTAGGTATTACTCTGAGGTGATCTCGTCTAATTCACCCGTTTTATGGGCCTTCCCGGCCTGTTTCTGGGCCTTCATTAACTTCCTATGAAGCCTTAGTAGTTCCTGAAAAGCCTCATTACACTTATCGGCTTGTTCTCTACATTGGTACATCATTGAATTAAGGCTATTACCATCAAGCTGATCAAGGCTGTCGTCAGTGTTCATGGTCATGGTAAAAAGCAGATCAGCTAGACCGTGAATGAATCCATCAGCGATGCTGAATTGGCCCTCAAGTTCTCTAATTTTGCTGAATTCTTCAGAAATGGCCTGTGTATTCATGACTCCACCTCATCAGTTTCCTTGATATTAATAGCTATCTCTGCGAGCTCCCCTATCTCTTGGGCTAAGCTACTAACAAATTGAGGAGCTAGAAGCTTTTCATTTCCATAGTCAACATTAGTGCTCATTGAAAGCAAGGCACTCATATCTTTGATTGCGAACAGAAGCTGTTCACGTAGATCTGCTGGGCTGGTTTTAATAATGGTTGCAGTGGCCATGATGACCTCCTATCGTTTAGTAGTCGCCACCAGATAAGGGTGACGGGACTCAACTACCGCGATAAGGCGGCTGGACTTATTTCCCGAAGGTCTTGTATTCGGTCCTATCATCCCGTCATAGGAAATCGTAACGCCTGAGAAACAGGCACAAAAAAACCGCAGGTCTGACGGGTGCGGAATCCGCTTATCGTTTAGTAGTACCTCGAATACTACACCATAACTTGGTAAACTGCTATCTAATCTTCACTCAATAACAGCCCCGCAATTGCACCAATTGCTGCTCCCAAATAACCACCAGTCTGACCGCCCATAGCCGCCCCAGCAGACGCTCCAGACATTGCGCCGCCTGCCATGCTTCCTATAGCTGAAGTGGTACCTGTGGTCATGGTTTCAGAATTAGTCCCACCTGGCGCACCCCATACTAGCTGAGCATATCGATTCAGATTGTTCCACGGTTGCTGTGTTTGGTAATTGTAACGGTTGACTGCGTCTTGAATCTCAGTCTGTTGCTCATTCCTATAGAAGTCACCTGCCTCTAGGGGAACACCTGCAAAACCTAATTGAGATTGACCAAATGCCGGAACCTGGCCGAATAGTGAAGAAGCCGTATTCATACGGGAAGCATCCGCAATAGCGCCTTGAGAATAAAGATCCACAGCTTGATCTACACCCTGTGAGGCTCTGTTCTGAGCATTGGTATAGGCCCCTAGATACATATTCGACAGATTGTCTTGTAGCTGAGCATTTGCATTACTTCTTAAAATACCCTCAGCGACACCGTGACGACTTGATCCACTCTGCCCCATTAACGCCGCTGCCTGATCATTTTGCCCAACCTGAGAGTCAACCGACCTGTTGGTTTGATTAATCATGGCTTCTGCTGCCTGATTATACGGCACTAAGTTAACCTCGCCAGATAGTGCTTGTCTGAGGCTATTCGATGGATCTACTGTGGGTGATTGACTATGGGCTGCTTGTAGCCCCGCCATGGTCGCCAGATTATAAACATTCTGCCCCGCCGCATTTGTCATCTGTCCGTATTGATCAGACACATTCATGCGATCTGAAAAGCCCCTGTCATGGAGTGCGTTACTCCTTGCAAAAGTTTCACCAGGATAATAGGGAATGTCTTCCTGTGCTAACGCTTGTGATTGGGCAAATATGTCCTCAATGTAGGGCATTTGTTCGTCATAAGGTTCTGCGCTCTGAATTGTGTTTCTGCCGCCGCTTCCCATGTCTTTCTCCTAATATCCGAAATATGAATCATCAACGCCAGAACCTGGATTGAACCCGGCTTGTCTGCGCGATCTTTGCCAATCACTCAAGTTGTACATCCTTCTTAAGTAAGTATCGTTACCTATGGCATTGAGGAATTGATCAATAGACATTTGTGAAATGTCTGGCGCTCCAGCATCCCCCCAAGGGTTCAACGCCGTTCCTTCCCCTGGTGGTAATGGTAGAAGGCTATTTGATTCACCCTCTGTTGGTGGAACGGCTGGTACTGGCGTAGGTTGCACTAGCTGATCCCTGAGCGGGGTTGGTCCTGATGGAAGACCAGCACCAGAGCCATTCAATCCGCCAAATTCCGCTGACGGTGCCCCGATTGTCATATTAGGATTATGGCTGGTTGTAACCGTACCAGGGGGCCGCCATCTGTTTTGTAGGTCGTCTTCTTCATATGATCCATAGCCGCCACCATGACCACCAATTAATGATGCCAATGCTCCAGTTATTTGCTGAAGTGTTGGCCTGGGCCTTGGTTGTGATAAAGGCCCTTGTGTCCGATTAATGGGAGGGCCAAAATCGTTGTTAGGCGCAGGAATATACCCAGGCTGGACAGTAGCATGGTGGATGCCCTGCGCTCTGCCCGATGTAGAGCTTAATGGCCCTACTGCAGGACTAGGACCAAAGCCCGCATCATGATTTACCTGGATAGTTGGATTATAGGTCGGGTTGTATGTACTCGCCGCAATCCCGTGTTGTGTTGATCCGCCCATAGTTGTTACCTTTAGCTTTTGTCCTTCAGATATACGTATCTTGTTTTTTTAGAGTTAATACTTGGCTTATAAACAAGGATTTTCTCTTCCTTGTTCGCCCGCAATCTCTTAACAATGACACCCACAAGAATCACTAGGCTGCCTGTGATTCGTTTGCTCTGTCTAGTTTGGCCTCAATCAGCGCCTTTTCTCTCTCTGCCTGGCGTTCAATGTCTGTCATGTCAACATCGAATCGTTTGCACCCTTTCACAACTTTATCAATACTGAGCAAGTATTTCTTGAGATTTCTTATGTAATCATTCATAACCTGAGTTTTGACATAAGATTTATGGAATAAAAGCTCATTCTTTTCTTGCTTTCTCATCCGTTCATCATAATCATTCAAGCGCTTAACAGTGTTGGTAGCAAAATGCATGATCTCCTCACTCATTCGAGTGGCATGATCGTACGCTACCCGTGCGTTTTTATGTTGTGCTTCCAGGTTATCGAGTGCCTTTTTTTCTTTGGGATCTGTGAACACACAAGATAGATCCTCTTTATTCCTCTCAATTGCCTGAGAAGCTATGATTTGTTTAGCATTCAAATCCCAGTTTTGCTTCGCTTCTAAGTACTTGTTTATGATGTCCTCGGCATCTGATTCCATCGCTCGGTAATCATATAGCGACTTCATGAGCTCATCTTTGATTACTTGGTCTAACATATTTACTCCACATTCCCGATTAATACGCCAACAGCCGCACCTAGAGCGTTATAAAACTGCTTTTCTCTTGGGCTGATGTCTTTAAGTAGTTTTACTTGCGTCCTCAATTTCATCATGCCTTGAGGATCTGTCATGATTCTGGCGAGGTTTTCCGAGTACTTGCCTAGCTTCATGTCTTGATACCATTCCGCCACCTTAGAGGGGATTCTGTGCGGTGATATTGCATTACTCATCGCAGGAGTTGCCTCACGCCTTAACTCCTTGATCATCTCAGTACGTTGTGCTGTCATGGATTGACCTTTCATTGCTCGGCCTGTGGCTTCAAGTACGTCTGATAGATCCATTAAAGCTTGGTACTGCTGTTTATTTAGGGCGTTCTTCAGCATTCGCTGTTTAGACTGTGTTCCCATCAGTCGCTTACGGAATACACCACCTAAATTGGCGGCTTCACCCACTGAGCTCTCTGCCATTTCCTCTAGTGTGTTTTGAATATGCCCCCTGACGACCCCATTCCATGCCTTGGGGTCGTGAGCTGTAATAATCCTTTTGGCTTGTTTTATAGCAGCCGGGCTTGAACGTCTGCCAAATAGGATCTTGCCTAGATTTGGTGCGGCCTGGCTGCCTTCTCGGATCATGTCACCGACTAAGGAGTTATCCAGTTCATTAATGGGTAAACTGCGCTCCTCGAATATCTGCCTACCTGTTCGATAGGTAGGCGAAGCCTGATCCATTGCGGAAACAAGTTCCTGCTTGAATGCGGTCAATTCCCTTAAACGGGTTTTTCTACCATCTCGTTTTGCCTTAGCTATCAGATCGTCCAAGTCACCCTTTACAGCATCTATCTGCCCAATCAGGTTCTTAGGCTGCTCTCCATTCTTCAAGGCTTTCTCAATCTGGGTTAATGTTTTACCGACCTTAGTACCTGAAAACTTGTTGATCGATACTTTGAGACTGTCTAATACATGACTGATGTCCACCTGATCATTTGCCGCATCCTGATAATAAGGGCTTGAGGCTTTCATTCTTGACTGCTCTAGCGCCTCTCTGGCTCCTTCTGCCGCATTTACGCCCTTCTTGTAGGCAAAGTGCGGGGTCTGTTCAGGAGAGAGCTTTTCTAGATACTGATAGACGCCCCTCTGTACCTGCTTATTTCTCAGTTTCAGGAAATCCTCAACAATGTCGGCACTGTCCGGTAAATCCCTCAAGAGTGCTTGTCGGTTAATGAGTGATCGTAGGTTAGTGATCTCAGCAGGGGTTAGCGTGATTCCAGCCTCATTTGCTTTTCGGCTCAACTGGTTCGCTGCAACTTCATCAAACCTCGATATATCCTTAACCGCTTTCCGGCTTAGTGCTCGACCTAACAATTGACCGGCCCCTTCACCTGCCGCTGCTAATCCGCCCTCAATCGCCATAGACTTGAGGTTTCCTGTTGGGGTTTGAGGTTCATCATAAGCTAGATTGGCGTGTATCTTCCTTGAACTCTCTCCTGAAGCACCACCTAACGCAGCGCCTAACAAGCCACCAACTGGCCCACCTGTAACAGTACCCAGAATTGCACCACCAGCCGATCCAAGCAGACTTTCACCATGCGCAAGCGTACTGGCCCCAAACTGCTTTGCGCCTTGCCAGAATCCGTTAGGTTCCTCTAGATACCATTTGCCATCATTACCTAGATACGCAATGCCCTCAGGAGTCTGTCTGTATCTCTGTGTGCGTTGCTGCTCACTTAAGTTAGGGAAACGGTTTTCAGCGAGAATACGCATTCTCGTACCAGGATCATCAGCTCGGTAAGCTTCTGCTAGGTCAAGAAACTCTGCCCCTCGATCAGAGTCCGATACCGGCTTGATCTGTTGGGGTGCGGTGCCAAGTACCGCTGATGCAAATTTACCCATTACAACCCAAACTCCCTTCTTACCTGCTCTATAGCCCGTCTTTCAGCTTCTTTCGCGCTCATCCCTTGTTTAAGGAATTGAGCCTCTATTTCAGCTCCACGTTTATCAATCAGACCTCCCATGTTGTTCAATGGAATGTTCTGCCACTTCAATCCGTGTGTTTGCGCGTACTGATAGCGCATAGCGGCCTTCCTTAATTCGGAAGTAACCGCTTCGAGTTTTGCCTGAAACTCAGTAGGGGAGTCTCCATCGAATACACCCAAACCAGGGTTAGGCATGGCGGCTGTGAGTCGCTTGCTTTCCTGTTCGGTAACCGTTGCCCCACTGGCCTCCTTGATTGTGGCATTTAGATTAGTAATTGCGTGTGTCTTGAAGGTCGCCATTTCGGAAAGCTCTTTTTGCTCCTGTGGGGTAGTACCAAAACCAGCCTTCTCTTTGGTCGATGTCCAGGCTGCTCCAGCCCTGGTTGAGAACCTCTGAAAATCAGGTTTAAACGCTTGCTCTATGGCGTTTAAACGCTCTAATTGTTCCATGACATTAAACTGTTTTTCCTGTACCTTGTTTCTATTGGTATTGGTCAGTTCCAGGGGCCTACCTTGCGCAAACTGTACCCCACCATCAGGACCGACATTCAATTGCATACCAGCATTAGGATTCCATCTCGGACCCTCTGAAATGGTTACCCATTCCCCTCTGAGCGTGTCCCACTGCTTCATTACTCGCTTGTCGCCCTCAATGAACTCACGTACCAAGGGTTTAGAGGTACTGGGTTGATTCATGCGGTGTTTTGACTCATTAATCTTTGCTTGAGCCAATTGCCGATTAATATCGTTGTTTTGGAATCGTGCTGCCAGATTCAATCCGGTTAGCAGTCCGTCCCGATTGCCTCCTGAACCCAGTAAGCCCATTCCCATCAGGAACATGGGATTTGACAATAGACCATTAATTTTTGAATTGTCTGTCATTATCTGTACTCATTTAACTTAAACCAATACCTGGATATATAAGAGGTTCACTCCAGTTTGTCCGTCTTTTACTCTTGATCAAAGCTCGACCTTCACCGGCACCGACCATGAGATACTGTCCCGCCTCACAGATATGGGAGAACATGCCTTTATCGGGTACATCCCTGTATCGCTCATCCCCTGATACCTGAATGCGTTTATAACAGTAACCACCTGACATCCCCTTGCGGGCATTGATACAACCCGGAGACATCAATAGACCTGGCTTACCATCAACCATGGTAGTCAGTGCCTTAGCAACAGACTCTCGCCTCAATATGAAATCATTGGTCGGGGCTGGCTCTGCTGGAATACCGTTCGCGTTCAATATCTCGAATGGGGTTGTTTCATCGGTTTGCGCTCTCTGATCACCCGCTGGATCACCATATATTCTGAACTCATACCCTTGGTACTTATCTCTTAGTACGCGCCCTAACTCTTCAGAAAACCTCAAGGCCCCCATGTCCTTTGAAACTACTTCTTCTAACCAAATCCAGCGGCCATCACCCAGACGTTGAGCAATCATGGCCGCTGGCGTTAGACCAAAATCAATCCCGATATAAATTGGCTCATCTTCTACCGGACTGAGGTCTTCAGTGGCTATATGAACCTGATCATTGAATTCGGGATAGACTGCCTTACCATCTGAGATAAAGCCGTATTTCCCTTTAACATAGACATCTATCCATTGCTGGTTTTTGCCTTGCATCAATCGGCCATAATAACTGGTTGGGAGGTTTGCAATATTCTCCGCATCCTTGCCGATACCTGATGGTTGTTTGTAGATACTCCAGCCTTTTGGCCGCTCTTCCTCAAAAAGCTTGTACCACCAGTGGTCTACATCAGGTGGGTTTGTATCCAGTATTACTCCCGACCAAGTAGCGCCGCCGTTTTTCATTGCAGGGTATCTGCCTACGCGACCCTGGAGCATGTCTATAACAGCCCTAGGGATCTCCTTAGCCTCATTCACCCAAGCCCCTGTTAACTCCAGCGACAACAGCTTTTTTGCATCTTCAGGGCGGTCTAAGGCTCTAAATAAGAACTCAGCATCCATAGTCCTGGTCTTAATATGAAAGGACATGTTTTGTTGATTCCAGTCACCAATTCTATCGTCTATCCAGTCAAAAAATGTCCTTACAGAAGTATCATTAAGCTCTCTATAGACGTTACGGATAATCGCCCATCGTGTCCTTCTTACACCATCCTCTCCTGGTTTCTGTTCGTTCGCTCTCCTGAATAGCTCACTCACCATCGCTGAGCTCTTGCCACTCCCAATTGGCCCCATAACCCCACGCATGAAGTCATCAGACTTATGGAACTGGCTTAGCGTTGGAGTAGCGATATAGTCAACCATCAAAACCCATCCTGAAGATAAACGGCTCACCACTACCCTGTGACAGTTCCACAGCTTTCTTCTTAGGCTCAATGTATTGCGCTACTTCCTTGTGTGCCTGAAATCTAAGTTCTTTCGGTAGTTTCTCATCATTAGCAATTTCCGCCATAGCTATTACAGGATGATATCCAGGCCACTTACCCTCCAAGGCATCCAATAAGGGCTGCTTGTCCTTATTCGGAGTACCTTTCTGCCTACCACCGGTTTTAACGCCTTTTGCCATCTACTTTATGTACCTTAGATTCAGTTAATGATCTCTCGAATTCGCAAAGCAGCCGCTCGCCGCGAGGTCGGATAGTCTTTCATCCATCTCTTTTCCTCATTTGTATAGTTTACTTTTGGTCCCTGCTTCTTGCGTTTCACCTTGACCTTGTTTGCCTTACTAAGCTTCTGCTCAGCCAACATCGCATCCCTCACCAGTTTGATTTGACGATGATCCAGGGTGCTATCAATCTCACCATCGGTGAAGCCGCTGTCTTTAAGGTACTTGCGCATAGCCCTGGCTTCCTTCTCACGGACCTTGTCATTTCTCCACGCAGGAATGACATTCATGAGTTTGGCTTGTTCATTCTGGATATATTCATTCAACTCCGTTTGCTGCTTTTGCATGGTGCCGTTATTCATTTCACCTGCAATCTGGGAGAGATAGTCTTTCTGTTGTTTCAACTGGCTAAATTGGTCTTTGTACTGCAACCTCAAGGCTGCGAACTCAGCCGGATCATCCTCTCTGAGTTCATTCCAATTGATTTGGTTGTACTGATGTTGAAGTACTGCCTCTGCCCGTAATGCCTGAGACATTGCTGTGTGTAGATCTTCACGAGCAGGCGATTTGCTGTATTCAGGGGCAGAGGAGGATTGATCCCAATCCGGTTCGTCTTCAATGAGTTCTACCTCATGATCCTCACCAGGGATCGAGATAGCCTCACTGATCATTTTTGTAACATCTTCCTTGGACTTTTGCTCAGTATCGAAGGCTTGCACCTGCTCCCGATTTGGTGTGGGATTACTTTCTTCTGCGCTATTTATTGAGTTTTCAATCTGGTCTGCGAGTTCGCCCATGTGTCGTCTCCTGTTTGCCTACAATAATTAGACAACAGGTTTTTTTTAGGCCGCACATGGGATAGCCGTCTTAAGTCACGATCCGTAAGTAAAAACGTTTGCCTTTGGGTAGCTGACCGCCACCGGCCTTTATCGCAGCCGCAATTCGAAGTTCATACTCATCAGCATTTTCATCTACGGCATAACCCTCTAACTTCGTCTTCATGAATTCTTCTATATCGTACATGAGAATAGCGACACGCTCTTGAATTTCATAATGTGGTGATAACATCGCAAACGCATCACGAAGGTATCGATCTCTCAGAGCTAATTGAGCTTTAGTTCGGGCATTCCGGCCTTTTCCACCAGCCAGACCTAATAACTCATCGAGTCTCTCACCTGTCTCTAGATGAACCAGAAACGCATCAGATACCCACTCCTCAACCTCGTCGGGTAATGGGTAACCCGACAGGTTGGCCTCTCTTGCTAGTAGCAGTAGGTCTTCAGGACTCAATGCTTATCCTCCTGAAATTCAGTCTCCAAAAGCCTCTGTCCTTCTATAATTATTGCCTGGCGTACCTTACGTATGCCTGTAATAGCATCCGCGAAATACGCGAGTATTCGCTCAGTCTCCTGTAGCTGGTCTTCAGGGTAATCCCTGCCTGTCTTCTCTATCGCGCCTTCCATCACCCGGTAAACTTGCTCAAGTTGCTGCAAGTGGTGTCCCAGTGGCTGAGTTGTCCAAATGAAACTCTGGGCCAGTTCTTCTTTGCTGTATTCATTAACATCAGACATCTTTAAAAACCTCCTACCTGTGGTAGATATATAAAGCAGTACACATACGGACCTCAAAACAACGAAAAATGGTGCTGATTGGTACTCATACGGGGTAATCATTCAGCTAGCCTGTTGAAATATCCGATAATTGGTACTCATTGGGGGCACATTGGTACTTATTGGGGGTAGCGAATCTGTTTTTCTTCCAGCTATTGAGCGCTGTAACGGTTGGTTGTACGTCTAACTTGCCTTTGCACTCATCAATAGCTCTGAAGGTGATCGCGTAAAGCGAAGGCTTATGTTTACCGCCCTGCCGGGTTAGTACGAGGAATCCTCTTTCAAGAAGACCTTTTATGGCTCTGTAGAGTGTTCCCTTAGACTTCCAGCCCTTGGTTTTCATCATGCTCCACGCAACGCATAGATCACCGTTATTACTGCCGTTGTATTGAACAGTAAGATCTATTAACAGTTTCACTTCATGAGCGGTAAGCACAGCATATGCCGAGGATTCGAGAACCTGTTTTGGTATGGCAACGAACGGACCGCTTTCTTTACGACCCCTTGCCTTTTGGCGTGAAGGCATTAGTAACCCTCACTAGTTTGCCTAACCTCATAGAGGGGACAGGCCGGGGAGGTGCAATTCTCCACCTGTTTTCGCCATGTTCCGGGCTGGTAAGGGTCATATATACACTCAGCACATTTAGCGTTTATTTTGCCACTTAAACCGGCCTTACCGGCCTCTCTGGCAATGACTGCTGAACTGTGGTCTGTTTCCATTAGACACCCCCCAGCATCCGATTAACTTTCGGATGCTCTGAAGTGTCAATCCAGTAACGGCAAACCCGAACAGGTTTTCCCTGATAACCAGGCACCTTTTCAAAAGCCCTGTTGACAATAATGCCTTTGCCCTGAAGGGCGGCGGCGGTCGTGTGCAAACACCAGTCATGGAGTTCGCGAGCCGCTTCAAAACGATTGTATGAGCGCCTCATCAGAGCAATGGCTACTTTGCCTTCTTTCGTCTTATGGGAAAGTTTGCTATCTTTACTCTCGATTGCTGCCACGCAATTTACGCCCTGGATGCCCCGTTGCTCCGGGGCGTTTACTTTTGTATTCATGTGAACCCCCTAAGCCGTCTTATCCATGACAGGCTGACTTTCCAGCCATTTCTGAAGGGTAGACTCCAGCCAGCCAGGACGGCCTAAGATATTTTGTGGGGACGGGAATTCACCAGCGCGTACCTTGCGCCAGATTGTGGTACGGTCTCCGAAACCTTTTTCTTTAAGGTCTGAGTAACGATTAATTGAATCAACCATGTTGCACTCTCTGTTTGTTACGTGATTACGACGATTCGCAACCTTCTGAGAGCTAGTTAATCATCACAGATTTGGATATGAGAGGGTATTTACTAGGGCCTAAAAATCCCCCCTCCCGTTGCCTGAAAGTCTCGGAAAGGGTGGCGATTCTGGATGCGATAGATAAAAAGTCTCTTGGTGACAATCAACACAATGGGTCGGAAAAAATTCCGACCCTCTCTCAAGCCGCTCAAAAAGCCGGATTCGGAAACGAAAAGACAGCCCGCCAAGCCACAAAAGTAGTCCATGAAGGAGCGCCGGAACTCATAGAAGCGGGTAACGATTCTTTCTATAAAATATGACGACCAGTAACTTCTCTGTATTGTGGGATTAATATCTCTAGTTTTTCTTTGGTAGATTCTTTTATCTTCCAAAACGATTTTCTTTTAGAGAATATTTTTCTAACAGTATCTACATCATTGTAGCCATACATATCCGCAACATGCTCATATGCTCCTTTGTCTTTAGTAGAGGATTTATACCTACCTAATTGCAAAAAAGCATACTGAATCTCTAAGCACAATAAGTGCTTCTTGAGTAACTCTTTGTACTTATTCTTTGGCATCAAGTTTTTTATATTAAAGGCTCGATCAATGTCCTTGCCGCCGTGATTCTTTCCGTATGATGATACTATTAATGCTTTACCTATATAACTATTTAAGGGCTCTGGAATTAGTTGTTTATGTTGAAGATAAATAGCTGCTTCAGCCATCAGTACCTTTGCAGCCTCTACGCTCCCATCCTGTGCCAATTCAATCCAATATTGATGGTTTTCAGGACTGGCCTCATCCAGTTCTAAAGAAGTAAATCTAGTAGTCATGATTTAACATTCCCCAATAAAACCCGGTTCATCATCCTGCGACGGTCAGTCGCCATAAACTTGCCATAGTGCTTTTCCAGCATCCTGATACTGGTTCCACAATTCTCTGCGACCACCTGGGCAGGGATTCCGGCCAACAGCGCTTTTGATATGTGGTAGTGCCGGATTGAGTAGAAAACGGTCTCCTTGGGTAGCTTTGCAGCCTTGACGGCCTCTTTCATGGGGCGGTGTTGGTGAGACTTTCCCCATGGCATACCATCATCCCTAACCAATAGATAGGCATCTGGTAATCGTTCTTTACTGATTTTCTTAAGAAAGGCTATAGCTTCATCCGATAGGTAGCTATCCCTTTTTCCTGTCTTACCCACTAGCCGTAGGGTGCCATGGGCTGTGTCAAAGTCGCGAACTTTAACAGAGGCTAACTCCCCGTACCTAGCTCCGGTGAGGATTGCTGCCCTGATCAGGTTGTGGAATCCGTCTTTTGTATGAGTGAGGAGGTTATTTATCTGTTTGTCCGTCAGGAACAGTTTTCGGCTCTCTCCTACATCACGGAAAGATTGGACGATTTTCCATGCCCGGTCAGAATCCACCAACCCGTTTCTATAGGCTAGATTGAAGGCAGCTTTAGCAACAGAAAGGATACGATTTGTATTGTCTTTTGATCGCCTGACATCTTCCTCATCATCGGAAACTCGGACTAGCCCGTCTCTCCACTGCTTGAGCTGGGCCGGAGTGAGTTTGCCCAACTCATATTTCTTGAACTTTGGAATAAGATGCTTGTATAGGCGCTGTTTGACAGACGTAGAAGATTTCTCTCCATTTTCAACTTTCAAATGAGAAACATAATCATCTACGGCTTGCTGGACGGTATAGCTGGTATCTTTGACTAGATTCTTCTTTTTGAACCAAGCAAGGGCTAGTTTGAGCATCTCCTCATATTCTGAGTCGATCTCACCTCCGAGTTTCTCATAGTCCTGGGTGCCAGTAATCGAGATCCGGGCATGCCAGGTTCCACCATTTGGGCCTCGATAGAACCCGATGAACTGACCTTTAACTATCCGCTCCCAGTACGGCCATGTCCTAGGAGCAAGTTTCCTGCGTTTGGTGAGTGTGTCTATTTTGCTAGCCATAAAACTTCAGATCTGAAAAAATTCTGAAAAATCGAACTGAAACCGCCTGTAATATAATGAAACATTATACTACTAAAATAGAATAAAAACAGTTAGTTAATGAAATAGAGTGCAACAGGCTGAAACGGTAAATATTGGCCTTTCACGCCGGTAACAGGGGTTCGACTCCCCTTGGGGACGCCATCTAAAATCGACACTCCGGTTATTTGGTCGTTTCACGATTCTCTCTCAAACAACACTCCAATGGCTTTGGTCGTTGCTGTCAAACCGGTTTGCACTCTTACTACCAACTCTCTCCTAAGCCGTTCCAAATACCCGACTGGCCGGCTCACAAATAGTTTACATTTGAACTATATCTTTAATACGCAAACTGCTTTAAATCCTCTGCTCACTACAAGTAATTATGTTGATTTATTCCGGGTAATCTATCAGTGAAATTGACCGATCCATTCGGCCGTATGGAAAGACGGCATCAGCTGGGCTATGAAATGATGCGCAACGCCCTTCGTGAGGCGGGTGTTGAAACCCCGGATGAGGCGAGGGATGCCATCAGTCAGGTGTGGAAGCGGGGATTTAAAATCATGGGTGTGGGAATGCTGTTACTTTTGGGAGTACTGGCAATCATACCTAATGCAGCACCACTGATTCTGGTATTGGCGATTATCATGGTGGCCTGGGTGGTCAGTTCTAACATCAATGGTCAAAAGTATATCAATCGCTATATTAAAGAGGAGATGAAGCCGTAGTCTGGTCCTCTGCCAGTTAGAGTAGGCCCTCTGTTGGAAGCGACAGGATTGCCCGTGCTGCCTTTAACATCCAAACCCGGAGCCTATGGTGTTGCCATTCAGTAGCCGAGATTTAAAAACGATCCTATTGATCGTGGCAGGTCAATTGCTACTGACTGCTTGGGCACTCTCACTGGTGGTTTCACCTGATGGCATCTCTTTGATGTGGCTGCCTGACGGTTATTTGCTGGGTGTGCTGTTACTACTACCCAGGCGTCTCTGGTTGCCGCTTCTACTGGCCAGCGCTCTGGCTGTATTTACTTTTGAAAGCCTTACTACCGACAGGCCTGCCAGTATGATACTGCTTTTCATGATGGCCAATATCATAGAAAGCTGGGGAGCTGCGTGGCTCTATTCAAGTTTTGCTTCCAACCATCGGAAACTTGAAGAGTTCAGGGATCTGGTGCTTTTTGTACTGGTCTGTGTGGTTATACTGCCGGTTATTAGCGCATCGATCGGTGCCTGGGGAGTAGTGTCACACGGCTACAGTGAAAGTTTCTGGAGTGTCTATCGGATCTGGCTGATGTCAGCCGGGCTTGGAATACTGTTTGTCGCACCGTTGATTTTATATGTCGCTCATTGGTTTAAGCAGTTGAATAGGGAACTGCTTAAAAATCAGGCGCCGCTCTACATCGTGGTCCTGATTGCGGCGATGATTGTCACGGTGCCGGCCTTTGTGTTTGAAGGTCCCCATAACCTGCTTATGCTCTCATTGTTTATTACCATCCCCTTGTTGATCTGGTCGTCACTCTACTATGGCTTATGGGGCGCGTTGCTGTTTTCGTCACTGCTGGTGATAACCACAGTACAACTCAGTGCACTGGGGATCGGGCCATTCTCCGCCACCTCCCAGACCTCTGCTGATGCTGTCCTGAAACTTCAAGGCTATCTTGCCTCAGTGATCGTTGCCTCGATGTTTACCGGACTCTCAACCGAAAAATTACGGTCAATCAGAGAGCGTCTTGAGTTGATTCTGAATACACTACCGTATGGGATTCAGGAGAATACAAACGATGGAAAGGTCACCTATAGCAATCCGGCCCATCATGAGATTCTCGGATACCCGGAAGGTGATCTTATCGGTAAAAGAATCTGGGATAATGAAATCAGTGAAGAGGCAAGCAATAGATTAAAGGGGTATCTCGATTATTTGGTCAAAGAGAGACCGGAACCAGAACCCTATATCACAAAAAACATCAGAAAGGATGGATCTTCTTTATGGATGAAAGTGGTTTGGGATTACCAATTGAACGAGGCCCAAGAGGTACAGGGATTTATATCGGTTATCTCGGACATCAGCGACAGTGTTGCCAAGGAGCAGAGGCTGCAGCAGGCAGCAGAAGTCTTCAAGAGTACCGGTGAGGGTGTGATCATTACCGACAGGGATACTAATATCATCGATGTCAATCAGGCATTTTGCGAAATCACAGGATATGCTGAAGATGAGATCATTGGTAAACAACCAAACTATTTTTCATCGGGGAAACATGATCGTTGGTTTTATGAAGATCTATGGGAAACCATCAAGAGCAAAGGACATTGGCGAGGGGAGATATGGGATCGTCGCAAAAATGGTGAACTGTTCCCGCAATTGATGACGATCAGTGAGATGACCGATGATCAGGGGGAGGTGAGCGGCTATGTGGCAGTTAGCAGAGATATCACCGCATTCAAGGATGTGGAGCAGCGGCTCGAGTTTCTGGCAAATCACGATCCCCTGACGGAACTGCCAAACCGGGTGCTGCTGATCGAGAGACTGCAGCAGAGTATTCTTCATGCTGAACGTAATAACACTTTACTCGCAATATTGTTGATTGACATTGATCGATTAAAGACCGTCAACGACTCTCTGGGACATGCGGTGGGAGATCGGATTCTGAAAGAGTTGTCGGGTCGCTTACTGGAGTCTGTGCGGGCAGACGACACAGTTGCCAGAATCAGTGGTGATGAATATGTGGTAATTCTGCAGGATGTTGGCAGTGTGGAGCACACGATCAATGCAGTCTCCAAAATCATGTCCGTATTCATGCCTGTTTTTAAATATGGTCAGCATGAAATTGGTGTGACGGGGAGTATTGGCATCAGCATGTATCCCAGTGACGGCAAGGATTTCGCCACCCTATTACGTAATGCGGATGTTGCGATGTATCGAGCTAAAGAGGATGGTCGGAATACCTATCAGTTCTACAAGGAAGAGATGACCGCAATAGCTTTTGAACGGCTGTTTCTTGAAAATGCGATCCGCAAAGCGATCCAGAACGAAGAGTTTTTTATCGTCTACCAACCTCAGATTGATATGCCGAGTCGGCGTATTATCGGTATCGAGGCGTTGATTCGGTGGAATCACCCGGAACAGGGCGTTGTCTCTCCCGGTAAGTTCATTCAAGTGGCCGAACAGACCGGGCAGATTCGGGAAATCGGTAGTTGGGTGTTGCGGCAAGCCTGTCAGCAGGCGGCCCAGTGGTTGGAGCAGGGTTTATCCTTCGGTCGTATATCAGTCAATGTGGCCGGCCCACAAATTCAACAGGCACATTTCGAACAACATGTCAGGCAGATTTTACAACAGACTGGTCTGGCGGCTGAGTATCTGGAGCTTGAAGTTACCGAGAGCTTTGTGATGCAGGGTATCCGGCATGGAGTCGGTTATCTACACGCTTTGAGACAGCTGGGTGTCAGGATCTCCATCGATGACTTTGGTACGGGTTACTCTTCACTGAGTTATCTGAAATCGCTGCCGGTCGATAAGATAAAAATTGATCAATCGTTCATTCATGATATACCCCTCGATCCAAATGATATGGCAATTACCCAGGCTATCATTGCACTGTCAGAAGCACTTGAGCTGGAGGTGCTGGCTGAGGGGGTCGAGACCCGGGAACAGGTTGAGTTTTTGACTCGACATGGTTGTGAGCAGGCGCAGGGCTTTCTCTTTAGCCAGCCTGTTGATCAGCATCAAATTACGATGTTGTTGAGTCAGCAGTAACAATTCCTAGTGTTGACTTTACAGATGTCTTCAAACTGTCAGGTTGCGCCAGGCCGGTTAGATCAACAACAGTCGATCGGGATTTCAGATTGCGCGAACAATCCTGCCTTTGTATTGTCTTCTAAAGAATCCACTAACATTCGCTAAGACGCTTTATTAATGACAGTTGAAACATCTGAGAATCAGCCGAAGCGTAATCTGTTGCTTTGGATTACGCTTGGGCTCTTGCTGGCTGCACTTACCCTGGTGGCGATCTATAAAGCCTGGCCGATCCTGTTTCCTCAGATCAGTCAATCCGCCGCCGTAGATCCGAATTGTGACCTGCGAAAGGCCCCCTGTGTCTCTTCGATCACTGGCGAAGTTGAAGTCGGTTTTTCAATCGAACCCCGGGAAATACCCCTGGTGAAACCCCTGAAACTGGCCGTGGAGATCGCTGGGGTGGCGGTGGAGCGGGTGGAGGTGGATTTTGCCGGTGTCGACATGAACATGGGTTACAACCGGGTGGTTCTGCAACCTGTCGCTGAGGGGCAATTCGAGGGAGAGGGGATGATTCCGGTCTGTGTCATGGACTCCATGGAGTGGGAGGCAAAAGTCTTGCTTACAACAAAACAGGGGGTGTTGGCCGCCCCTTATCGTTTTGTCACGGTACGCCCCGGTCTGACACTGCCCTGATTTCCGGATTCCGCCTGGAGGACGGGGGGATATACGGCCGAGGGTTGACGCCCGGCAAGGATTCGCTTTCTGCCTCAATATCTAAAAAACCAATACTATTTATAAAAATAATGAATACTGAATTGAATCGCGTATTCCTTTAATGCTTATGCTGAAACCCAGGCGCCACGCAGACTTGCTCAAAGGTCCATCCGGACCACTTCGTACAACTTCCATGCAACATTCCCTATTACTGATTTTCGTCACTGTCAATTGAGCAACTCCTGTGTTAAATACTTGCCCTGCTTGTGGATATCGAAATTTCCACAGCAAGGCAGAAAGACCTGGAACGCTATTGTTGCGGCGCAATAAAACAATCATGCAACACGACATGATGTGTATAACGCAAGCCGCTATCCAGGATTACAAACAGATAAATTCTGAATGTTGAAACACCGGATTGACCGGTGTTTCGCGTTCAGGGCAGAAAAACACGGAGGAATCCACTATGGCCTTCAAGAATCGCCTTCATAGAAGCGAACTGGCCGTACCGGGCAGTAATATGCGGATGCTTGAAAAAGCCCCGCACTCTGGCGCTGACCTGGTATTCATCGATCTGGAGGATGCGGTTGCACCGTCAGACAAAGAGCAAGCCAGAAGAAATGCCATCCATGCACTGAATGAGTACGACTGGTCGAGCTGTTCAGTTTCCGTTCGCATCAATGGTCTGGACTCCCACTTCTGTTATCGGGACATCGTTGATGTGGTTGAGCAGGCCGGTGACAAGCTGGATACCCTGCTGGTCCCCAAGGTCGGGCAACCATCCGATCTGGAATTTGTTGCGCTGTTGTTGGAACAGATTGAAGCAGCCAAAGGCTACAAGCAGATCAACCTGCACGCGTTGATCGAAACGGCCATGGGAATGGCGAATGTGGAAGCGATTGCGCAGAGCTGTCCCGATCGGCTTGAAGCGCTGGTCTTCGGTGTTGCGGATTATGCTGCTTCCACACAGGCACGGACCGTCAGCATGGGTGGCGTCAACCCGGACTACCATGTGTTGTCTGATGCGGATGCCGAAGGCAACCGTGATGTCTATCTGGGTAACCAGTGGCACTTTGCCATGTCGCGCATGATCGTGGCCTGCCGCGCCTATGGCTTACGTCCGATCGACGGACCGTTTGGTGATTACAGTGATCCTGATGGTTATCTGGCTGTGGCCAAATCATTTGCTGCCCTGGGTGGTGAGGGTAAATGGGCCATCCATCCCGCGCAGATCGAGTTGGCCAATCAGGTCTTCACGCCCAGTGCGAAAGAGGTGGATCGGGCCCGTCGTATCGTCCAGGCGATGGAAGAGGCGGCAGCAGCCGGCCAGGGTGCGGTCAGTCTCGACGGTCGTATGATCGACGCCGCTTCGATTCGCCAGGCCGAAGTGATGCTGTCGAAGGTTGAGCAGATCGAACGCAACTCCAAGCAGGAGGCGGCCGCGTGAATATTCATGAATATCAGACCAAGGATCTGTTTCGTCACTACAAGATCCCAGTACCCGAAGGCCGCATGGCTCACTCCGCTAATCAGGCCCTGACCGCAGCGGAACAACTTGGTGGCGAGGGTTGGGTCGTTAAGGCCCAGATCCACGCCGGTGGACGGGGTAAGGCGGGTGGCGTGCTGCTTGCGAAACAGCTCGATGAAGTACGTGAGCACGCGGAAAAACTGATCGGTAGCCACCTGGTGACCAAGCAGACCGGTGAACAGGGCCGGATGGTCAACCGGGTACTGGTTGAACAGATGCAGGATATCAAGGCGGAGTATTACCTTGGTCTGGTGATCAACCGGGCAAATCAACGGATCACCCTGATCGCATCAGCGGCCGGTGGAATGGATATCGAGGAGGTGGCCGCCAAATCACCCGACAAGGTGATCAATGAGGTGGTTGACCCCGCCGTCGGCCTGCAGGATTTTCAATGCCGTAAGGTGGCAGCCGGTATCGGTCTCAGTGGTAAACAGATCAATATGGCGGCAAGTATCATGAAGCGCCTCTATCGCTGTTTTCGTGATAAGGATGCGCTGATGGCTGAGATCAATCCGCTGGTAACCACCGGAGACGGTCAATTTCTCGCCCTGGATGCGAAGATGTCGTTTGACGGCAATGCACTGTTCCGTCAGCCGGAGATCGCAGACCAGCGTGATTTCGATGAAGAGGATCCCAAAGAGGTCGAAGCCTCGGGGCACGATCTCAACTATATCGCCCTGGATGGCAGCGTCGGTTGCATCGTCAATGGTGCGGGACTGGCGATGGCGACGATGGATGCGATCAGCCTGTATGGGGGACGGCCCGCCAATTTTCTCGATGTGGGTGGTGGTGCTTCACCGGAGAAGATTGCCAACGCTTTCCGCATCGTTCTGGAAGATCCAAACGTGAAGGTACTGATGTTGAATATCTACGCCGGAATCAATCGCTGTGACTGGATCGCAGAAGGGATTGTCAAAGCGGTTTCAGATCTTGAGGTCAATGTGCCCATCGTGGTGCGGCTGGCCGGTACCAACCTGGAGGAGGGGCGGAAGATTCTGGCCGACTCGGGGTTACAGTATATCCATGCCGATCGTTTGAGTGATGCGGCTGAGAAGTCTGTCAAGGCACTGGCGGGAGGTGCGGCATGAGTATTTTGGTCAACAAGGATTCGAAGGTTATCTTTCAAGGTTTTACCGGACAGCATGCCACTTTTCATGCGCAGGAGGCGATTCGCATGGGCACCCAGGTGGTTGGCGGTGTAACTCCTGGTAAGGGTGGTCAAACCCATATCGACAGACCGGTTTTCGATACGGTCAAGGATGCGGTGGAGCAGACCGGTGCCGATGTGAGTGTGGTTTTCGTACCGCCGGCATTCACTGCCGATGCCGTGATGGAGGCGATCGATGGTGGCATCAAGGTGATCGTGGTGATTACCGATGGGGTGCCGGTGCAGGATATGGTGCGGGTGAAGCGTTATCTGATTGGCCATGACACCATCATTGTCGGCCCCAACACCGCCGGTGTGATCACACCGGAAGCGTGTAAGGTGGGAATCATGCCGGCTCATATCTACCGCACAGGACGAATCGGTGTGGTCTCACGTTCCGGTACGCTCAACTATGAAGCGGTGGAACAGATGAGTGAACTGGGTCTGGGTATCTCCACCAGTATCAGCATTGGCGGTGATCCGGTGAATGGTTGTGATTTTCTGACCCTGATGAAGCAGTTTGCCGAGGATGATGAAACCGACGCGGTATTGATGATCGGTGAGATCGGTGGATCACAAGAGGTCGAGGCGGCCACCTGGGCCAGGGATCATATGGATAAACCGCTGATTGGCTTTATCGCTGGCGCAACCGCCCCCCCAGGGCGAACCATGGGGCATGCCGGGGCGATCATCTCCGGTGAGGACGATACCGCCCAGGCAAAGATGAAGCGTCTGGCTGAACTGGATGTGCATGTGGTTCAGAATGCGGCAGAGATTGGACGCACGGTTCAACAGAGCCTGGAACCTCAGGAGTGTGTCGCCTAGTCATTAGGCTTGTCGGTTGGCCTGGCCACAATGCCAACCGGGATGTTGATTGGGTCAGGCTATTTGTGAAGCGCTGCAGGTTTAGGTTTTAATCTGCAAAATCATTATATTAACAACCCCTGATGACCATTGGTGGTGCCTGGCAAGGGATTGGGATGGTTGCATCGCCGGGTAGGGGTTGGATCATGGCAGGCGCTTTGAAGGGTAACGGATTGCGGCTGACAGATGCTGATGAAGCCCTCTAAACTCAGGCTTGGTCAACCAGAACTTGTAATTGGCATAGAATAGGAGGAACATTCCTCAAATTCACCCCTGTCACAGGTTCGGTGTGATGAAAAGGCTTTTGATACTCAACAGCAAGGGAGGCTGTGGGAAGACAACGATCGCGACCAATCTGGCGGGTTACTACGCCTCGGCCGGGACGCCGACTGCATTGTTCGACTATGATCCTCAAGGTTCCAGTCATCGCTGGCTGGAGATGCGTTCCGATGAGCTCTCAAATATTCATGGTGTTTTTGCAGCAAAGCCAACCCAGGGTGCAGTAACCCAGGCGTTTGCTCAGCGGGTGCCTGGAGAGACAGAGCGGATCGTGGTGGATACGCCAGCCTCCATGAAACGCATGGAGATGATGAATATGCTGAGAAATGCAGCGGCAGTCATCGTTCCGGTTCTGCCCTCCGCAATCGATCGTCATGTCACTCTCGATTTCATACAGGAGCTGACAACCCTCTGTCGTCAAATGGGGATCAATATCCCGGTAGGTATCGTGGCCAATCGGGTGCGTTTGAATACCCGCGCCTTCAAACAGCTTCAGGAGACCCTGGAACTTCTGGATATCCCACTGGTGGCCTTTCTGCGGGATACGCAAAACTATGTCCATGCTGCGGAATCCGGTTGCGCGATTGTCGAGTTGAAAACCGCCTCGATGAAAAAAGACCGGCAGCAGTGGCTGGCATTGATCGAGTGGTTGGAGAGTGCTCATACGCCACCGATGACGCCTACCGCCGAAAAACAACAGGCTGGACTGCATAGCTAGCCTCCAGGGTTGATTCGACTTCTGTTAACAGGCCCTGGATTCTGTACCATTCACCCACTCCTCATTAATATTCCTTTTTTAACTCGTATTAGGCGTTGTTTATGACCACCATTGGTACCCCCTTCACCTCCAATGCAACAAAAGTTCTGTTTTGTGGATCCGGTGAGCTGGGTAAAGAGGTGGTTATCGAATTACAGCGTTATGGCTGTGAGGTGATTGCCTGTGATCGCTATGAGAATGCACCGGCCATGCAGGTGGCTGATCGTTCCTATACATTCTCAATGCTTGATGGTGAGGCGCTGAGGGAGGTGATCGAACAGGAGAAGCCGGATTACATCGTGCCGGAGATCGAGGCCATATCCACCGATACCCTGGTCGAACTGGAAGCAGAAGGGTTTCATGTGATTCCGACCGCCAATGCCGCCAGACTGACCATGAACCGGGAGGGTATCCGCCGACTGGCAGCGGAGACGCTGGGCATACCGACCTCCGACTACCGTTTTGTCGACAACCGGCAGGACTTCATGGATGCGGTCTCCGAGATCGGTATCCCCTGTGTGGTCAAGCCGATCATGAGCTCATCGGGTAAAGGTCAGAGTACCATTCAAAGTGATGCGGATATTGAGAACAGCTGGACCTATGCGCAAGAGGGTGGGCGTGCCGGGGCAGGGCGGGTCATCGTCGAGGGTTATGTCGACTTTGACTATGAGATCACTCTGCTGACCATACGCCATATCGATGGGGTCAGTTTCTGCCTGCCGATCGGACATCGTCAGGAGGATGGGGATTATCAGGAGTCATGGCAACCTCAACTGATGAGCGATGCCGCCCTGAGCAAAGCCAAGGAGATTGCTGAAAAGGTGACCTCGGCGTTAGGGGGACGGGGGATTTTCGGTGTGGAGCTGTTTATCAAGGGTGATCATGTCTACTTCAGTGAGGTCTCTCCCAGACCCCATGACACCGGTATGGTGACTATGATCTCTCAGGATCTGTCCCAGTTTGCCCTGCACAGCCGGGCGATTTTAGGTTTGCCGATTCCTAACATCAGACAGCATGGCCCCTCGGCATCTGCCGTGGTGTTGGTTGAGGGTGAATCGGATAACGTCCGTTTCGGCAATCTCGAAGCGGCCGTCGCAGAGGCGGACACTCAACTCAGGCTGTTCGGTAAGCCGGAAGTCAGCGGCAAGCGCCGTATGGGCGTGGCGCTGGCCCGAGGTGAGGATATCTCTCAGGCAAGAGAGAAGGCCACAAAAGCAGCCGCTGCGGTGACCACTGAGCTTTAATCCATTTGGGTTGAAATGAGTCATAGGTCTTCTGTGTAAACACGCGTGCGCCACTTGAAAACTACTGACCTTCAATCGAGTTGTCACTTCCAATAATCTGATTTATCAAGAAAAATCAGATAAAGCTCAACCTTTTTCCAAAGGTGTGATACGCCAGTCGAATCGGGTTCAATGTGAAAATTTGTGCCCAACATCATTGGGATGAATTTTTGTGGAGAAATAATATAGAATATTCGAAATTTTTAATGCACTAACGAAATTGGCCTGCCACCGGCACTTCTGTGGCCAGTCCTCTGACAGGAGTGAATCTGATGTTTCGCAAACGCCCTATTGTGACCATGATGCTTGGCCTGATGATCTCTGCCGCTCCGGCAACCCTTCCGGCTGATGATAAAGCTGGATCAGAATGTCCACCGATGACCGCTTCCGAATCTGTTCAGGTCCCGGATTGGGTTAAGCAGCGCCGTGCTGAAATGGAGAGAATGCATGAGCAATATGCAGCACAGCGGGAGGCCATGATGACGCGTCAAATGGTGCCCATGCAGCCTTATCAACCCGCCGAGATGCCGGATTGGGTGGCCGAACGCCGCAACCGCTTACCAATGGCGCCACAGATGCCGGAGTTCGAGCTGCCCAAAGTACCGGATTGGGTCACTGAAAGTCGTCGTCAGAGAGCTGTCGCAGCCTTCGAAATGCAGCATTACAAGGTGCCGGAGTGGCTGGCTCAGCGTCGCGCCCAACAACCCGTAGTGCCACAAATGCCGGCCTTTCAGCCACCACAGTTTCCCTCCAGACCGATGATCGATCATGCCGCGAACCCGTATCCCCACTCGATGGGATTTGAGCGTCCTGAACTACCGGATTGGGTGAAAGAGCGGCGGGCCCGGATGACGGCGATACCTCATCCGCCAGCACCCAACCACTCTCCGGATGCTGCTCAATACCAGGCACCTGTCGCTCCTGCGAAGGGTCTGCCGGTCTACAGCGCTCCCGTGCCTTTTTACGGTCGTCCCTATCCTCGCCATGGCTGGGGTGGGTCTGATTGGGGGCCGTTTGATGGCATGGGTGACCTGTTTGGTGACATGGATATGAGTTTCAACTTCAAACTGCGTGGCTCAGGATCCGGCTATGGTGACGGTCGGGGGTATCACGGTTATGGCTATGGGCCTCATGCCTGGGCGCCGTTAGCAGCACCGTCCCAGCTTAATGCACCAGCTGTCGCTGCTGTTGAAGCGGAACAACCCGCCGCCCTAGACGATTCAGTGGTGGCTACACCAGAGAACGAGGAGCAGCCGGCAACTGTCGAGGTATCGACTGTGGCTACCGACAGCGACGGCGATGGGGTGCTGGATATCGCAGATATCTGTCCCGATTCTCCGGCCGGTGCGGAGGTTGACGGTCTGGGTTGTGAGCAGACTGCCTCCATTGTATTGCGTGGGGTCAACTTCAAGACCGACTCCGACCAGTTGACCGATACCTCTACCGAGATTCTCGATCGAGTGGCCAATACTCTGATCGCCAATCCAACCGTGGCGGTTGAAATCGCCGGCCACACAGACAGCGATGCGGATGAGGCCTATAACAAGGATCTGTCCCAACGTCGGGCAGAGATGGTTATGAGCTACCTGACAGAGAAAGGAGTGATCGCCGATAACCTGAGTGCCATGGGATACGGTGAAGAGCAGCCGATCGCTTCCAATGAGACGGCTGAAGGCAAAGCGCAGAATCGTCGGGTTGAGCTGGTTCGGAACAACTAAACTGACTTTTACCAATCTTTCAGGGGGCGCATTTTACGCCCCCTGAAAAGATGAATTTTTTGTGGTCAACGGGTCTGATTGATACCGTGTTTTCTCAGTTTTCTGTAGAGGGTGTTACGGCTCATACCCAAAGCTTCCGCTGTCTTGGAGATATTCCGGTTATGTTCTCCAAGGGAGGCAATGATCACCTGCTGTTCGGCTGACTGCAGCGGATCGTCCTCTGACTCATCTTCCGGTCATCAGCAGAACATCGGTTTCAAAACCTACTACAAACAGCAACAAGACAAAAAGCCCCTCTCCCGCAAGGGGAGAGGGGAGTTATAGGACACTAACAGCGTAATGCATTGTGTTTAATCAGAGCGTATTGGTGGGGCAGGGCACAACCCTGCCATTGAGTTCAGGGTGTAGGGTGGGGCTCTGCCCCACCAATGGGTACAGCTGACATCACCAAGGTTTGTCAATTCACAACAACTGGATACAATACGCCCCCACTTTACGAATTGAAGATACAAGGTGATCCATGAGACACATCAGGAAAGTACTCTCTTACTCCATCGCTGGAACAATTGGATTGAGCACGATTGCCAGTCTGAATGGCTGTAGCGACCAGGGTAATCCACCGCAAGGCAGCGGCTTCGGCAACCAATCCGGGATGGAACGGGGGCAGCATGTCTTCATGGTGATCGAGCAGGTTGCTGCAAACCCGGACAGCTATCGCTTGGTAGAGAAACACCCTACTAGTGGCCCGACTCGCGCGATCCTTCGCGATCAGCAGGGAAATGAGCGATTTCTTAGTGAAGATGAACTCAAGCAGATTGCCGAACAGGAAGCCGCGAAGGTCGAAGCGGGCTCATCACGCCTGACGCAGGATCCTTCCATGCACTCTGGCGGACTGTCGCTGGGTGAAACCCTATTGGCTGCCGCCGCAGGCTCCCTGATTGGTGGTATGCTGGCCAACCGATTGGCCGGTAACAACAATTTTCAGCGCACGCAACAGCAGTATGGCGGAGGCCGTCCTACCAGTACAATCTCGCAGCCCTATAACAAGACGGCAAAAAGTCAGCCCAAGAGTGGCTTTTTCGGTGGTAATAAATCAGGCAGCAGCAGTTCCAGCAGCCGATTCAACTCCTTTGGCGGCTGATTCATGGTCGAAACTCTGAAGGTTGAGCCCCTCAGTAAAGGGGTCATGGAAGAGATCGGCATGAGCTGGCATACCGATGCGGATGGCAGTGACTATATCGTCAGTGATCTGGTTCAATTGAGTGAAGCAGAAGCGGAGGCCTACTACCAAGCTGCAAATACTCTTTATGATATGTATGTGGAGGGAGCCCAGTACGTCATAGACAATCAGCTCTACTATGAGTTGGGTATACCCGCTAATCTTGTCGGGCTGATTGAGAACAGCTGGGATCGAGATGACTGGCATCTCTACGGGCGTTTCGATCTGGCCGGGGGACTCGATGGTCAGCCCATCAAATTAATCGAATTCAACGCTGATACCCCAACGAGCCTGTTCGAAACAGCCATTATTCAGTGGGCAATTCTGAAGGCGAATGGCATGGACGAGGCCCGCCAGTTCAACAATTTGCATGAGATGTTGAAAGAGAACTTCCGGCGTCTGATCAGCGGTGACGATGCCGATTTCGATTTTGCATGCCGCTACAATGGGGAAAAGCTGCTCTTTTCCAGTATCAGCGATCTGCCGGAGGATGAGCGTACAACCCGCTATCTTCAGCAGGCAGCACACGAGGCAGGCTTTTTTACCGACTTCTGCTACCTGAATGAAGCGGGCTTTAGCCGTGACGAAGGTGTGTTCAACAAGGATGGCCAGCTGGCTGACTTCTGGTTCAAACTCTTTCCCTGGGAGGATATCGCCGAGCAGGAGCTAGAGCTAACCCGGATGCTTGGGCAGAGTGCAAAGCAGGGGGGAACCCGCATTATCAATCCGCCCTACACACTTCTGTTTCAGAGTAAGGGGATGATGAAGATCCTGTATGATCTCTTTCCCAACTCACCCTACCTGCTGCCCACCGCATTCGAGCCTCTGGCCGGTGTGGCTCAGGTCGAAAAGAAGTTGTTTGGTCGCGAGGGTGCCAACATGCGCATCCTGGATGCCGGCGGGCAACTGATTCAGCAGAGCGGTGGTCCTTACGATTTCCATAAAAACATCTATCAGGAGTGGGTTGATTTCCCCAAGGACCGTGTTGGGCAAAACTATCAGGCCGGTGTTTTCTATGTTTGGGAGGCCTGTGGCCTGGGCTTTCGCCGTGGCGGCAAGATTCTTGACGACATGAGTAAGTTCGTGGGCCATGTGATCATTGAAGAGGAGCCGCTACAGCTTGGTTCTCCTATCTCTTAACCTAAACAAGGCGTGTTAACCGGGATCGAATCTCTCTGTTTTGTCTGTCTGGTTGAGTGTCGAAGCCTATCGCAACCATCCGGCTGTGGCGTTGTCTGCAATGGAGACCAAAGGACTTGCCAAACGTGCCCGGATTCCCACACAACGACCTGTGAAAAAGCCCTAAGCCCGCCACCGACTCTGTCACCTGCAGCCGAAGCGTGGGTTCCTCGCACGCTTCGGTCTGAAACCTGTTGGCGTGTTTAGCCCCCACCTGCACTGTGCTGTGGCTGATTGGTGTGGGGTAGGGGGCTCAGACAGCCGCACCCTCTGCCTTGCTCGCAAGAATCCCCGGCGCTTGATTGCAGAAGCCGTTTTGAGGATTGGTGGGGTATATCAGAAATTATGATATAAAATCATGAATTATCATTTTTCATAAAATGGATTCTCTTCCATACTCCTCTTCAATACTTAACACAACTAGCCGCAGGAGATTGAGATCATGGTTCAGACAGCCGTAGATCAATCCGCCAACGTACAACCACTGATCCGCTTTGATGAGGATGGTTTCCTGATCGATCACCAGCTCTGGAACGAGGAGCTGGCTCGTGATCTGGCCCATCAGGAGGGTGTGGATCACCTGGGTGAGCAGCATTGGCACATCATTCATCACATCCGTGAACGTTACCTGAGCCTCGGGGCACTACCGAATATGCGTCTGGTCTGCCGGGCAACCGGGATACCCAGGCATAAGGTCCACCATCTGTTTGGCAGTTGCCTGAGCATCTGGCGAATCGCCGGTCTGCCCGATCCGGGTGAAGAGGCGAAAAGCTATTTCAGTTGAGTATTATTAAGTACACGAATCAATGCAGTCCGGAAGCTGAAATAGTAATCCGGTGTTTTTCAGAGCTGCTGTAATAGGGTAACTATCGATAACGCTGCTGATCCGTTTACTCTGAAAAAGCAAATTTCAATGTCCCTCTCCTACAAGGGGAGAGGGGAGCCACGCTCTGTTCCTGTATGGCACTCTGAAGGTTTGTGCTTTTATCTGTCCTTCAAACCAGCCTGATAACATTTACGTTTATTAGCGTTCATTTGCGGTCTTGATTTTAATACCTCAGGTCCTGTTACGTGCATTGATCAGGGTTTCGTACTCATCCGGGGCGAGGATCTGTCGCAGATCGATATAGCTGCCACTTTCAAATCCCTTGATCTCTGGCAGGGCCTTCAGGATTCTCTCTGCGGCCGCCGTAGGTGTGAGAGTTTTTCCCTCCTCACGAGCCTGTCTGATCCGTTGCAGGGCAGGGTAGGCATGACTGTCTGCTTCGTTACACAGATAGTCCATCATGGTCGATTCGATCAGTCCCGGCGCAATGGCGGTAATGTGGGTTTCACCTAACTCGTGGGCATAGAGACGTCCAAGCATATTCAATCCGCTCTTCGAAAGGGCATAACCGCCCCATCCCTTATTGCCCAGTACGGCAGCACCGGATGACATGAGGAGAATCTGATCGATATTCAGTTCTGATTTCAGCAACCAATCCAGGATGACCTTGTTCGGCCAAAGGTTGATCTCCATGATCTGTCTCAGTTCATCCAGTGACGTGTCACTGATGTTTTTGATCTCTCCCAGAATACCCGCGTTGAGTATCACCAGATCCAGTCTGTTAACACCGTTTAAAAGTTGTTCAAGGTTGTCGGGAATTGTCTCCGACCGGGTCAGATCGCAATGTTGATCCACGATATCCCCCTGCAGATTGCAGCCACGTCGGCTGCACCCATATACCCGATAATCATGGTTTAACAAAACCTGGCTGAGTCCCTTGCCGAGACCGCTGCTGTTACCTGTGATGAATGCTGTTTTTTTATTCATATCGGCGAATCAAAAATGGTGATCTATAGTCATACAATCGTTGTAATGTATCAGTGGGCTAATTTAGCAGTGTTTTATGTTTTTCTGATAACGCTATTTCCAATCTGTGATGGTAAGTCAGTCAAATAACAGCTTGGAATATTGAGACACGGCTCGCACCTCGACATATAGCAAATTCCTATACTATCGCGAAATTGCTGAACTGGAGATTGTGTATGGAAACCTTCAATCGGGAAGGAAATGTAGCGACTCTTCTGACCACGCTCTTTGCCCTGGACATGGCAGAGACAAAGAGAAAATCACTACAGGCGACAGCAGAACTTCAGGCCCAGGTAAAGATTGCATTGGAGCTTGCACAGTCACCTTCAACAAATCAAAAACTGCCGGAGAAACCCATCGAGGGTGAGTGGTTGGCAGATTTGAATGAGATGGGTGTTAGTCTGGTTGAGGCACTCACGGTCAAGGAGTTATACCATATACAGGGATTGTTACAGCCCGCCACTCTACGACAGGTGGAAATATTGAAACATTTCAAAATGCCTGGTGCTGTGAAGATGAACAAAACAATGGCTAATTACTATATCAGGCGTCTCTTCTCGGAGCGTGAAAATGTCGATGCCTGGCAGCGACGCCCCCCCACCTCCCGGGTGATGCAGGGTCTGCTCTACATAAACGGCAGTTTTACCCGTGGCATGACCCAGCATCAGGCACAGCGTAGACTCAGGAAGTCCGGGATTCAGAGCCCATCGAAATATCGTGAATGGAAACACATCGAAACACTCTTTCTCGGGGTTAATGATCTGGTGATCCGGCAACGAAACGCCACCCGAAAGATCACATGGAAGCGTTTTTATCACTACTATGATGAATTAAAAAGCAATGGCGTGCCCAGCGATGAAATCTCGGTGGAGATGATGCTTGCCCGGATAGCCTATCATCAGCGTGGCAAACTCCGATCGACTCATTTTGGCGGCGATGAAAGTGCCCTGTTGGCTGCGATATAAAAACTTTGGTGATCGGCTGATTTTGAGCGGATGCAAAACAGATTGGTTCTGACCCTGTGACACACCGCGACTGCCAACTCAAGCCTCCTCTCTGGTCACCGGTAGACGAATGATAAACGTGGTGCCAACACCCTGTTCTGTTTCAAACAACAGTTCACCCTGATGCTTACCCACGATGATGTCCTGGGCGATCGCCAGGCCCTGGCCGGTACCTCGTCCCACATCCTTGGTAGTGAAAAATGGATTGAAGACATACTCCTGGGCCTCTTCGGGTATGCCGGTTCCGGTGTCACTGACACGGATTTCCACCTGCTCATCTTTTAATGCAGAGGTGATGGTGATGGTGCCTTTCTCTTCCCGCTTGGCGGCTTCAATGGCATGCGCTGCATTGACGATGATATTCAGTACAACCTGAGATACCTCTCCCGCAAGGCACCTCACGTCTGGCAGGTTGTCACTCAGCTCCAGCTTAGTGTCCGCAACATATTTCCACTCATTCTTACATACCGCCACCGCATTACTGACAATACGGTTCAGGTCGGCTAAGGCCATATCCTTACCACCTGGATGTGCAAACTCTTTCATTGCCAATACAATTCTGGCCACCTGTGATGCGCCGGATATGGATTGATCGATGGCATTGGTGGTTTCTTCAGTGAGATACTCCAAGTCGATCTCTTCAATGGTCTTATCGATTTTTTCCAGTTCGTCTTGCAGTTCAGGTTGCTGTTTCGCTTTACTTGAAAGTTCCGCATATTGCTGTAACAAGCTTTGCATATCCTGCTGTGACTCTTGAATGAACTTCAGATTGTCACCAATGTACTGTATCGGGGTGTTGATCTCATGGGCGATGCCACCGGCCAATTGTCCGACCGCTTCCATTTTGTGGGTCTGGTTCAACTGGCGTTCCAGATCGATGCGTTCTCTATCAGCACGTTTGCGTTCCGAGATGTCACTGAATGTCAACACTACCTGTTTGTCATTTTCATTCTGCAGCATGGGCGATACTGAAAAAACGATATCAATCTCATGCCCGGCTTTGTGGCAAAAGAGATCATCATTGTCAGCGCGGATAACACCGTCCTTCAATGTATCCATGACTGTCGTTTCGACAGTTTTGTCTTTGTCCGGTTTTTTCTCCGCATAGACAATCTGACTGAACTGCTTGTCCAGCATGTCATTTTCAGTCCATCCAATCAGCCTCGCACTTTCTGGATTGGTATATTTGACGACGCCATCGTTGTCCAGCACCACGAAACCTTCACTCATACTGTTGGTGACGTCACTCAGAAATTGTTCTTTATCCTTTAGGTTCTGTTGTGTCAGTTTCAGTTTCAACCAGTGTTTTCTCAATTGACTCATTAGAAAATTACTGGTGACTGAGATCATCAGAAAGCCGATGAAGTGTAGCAGTGTCATGATCTGCTTGGCTTCGTCCTGGGCGGCAATAATGGGTTCCGCGAAGACTTTTACACTGATGCCACCACGTACATCGCCAACTCTTTTACCCTCATAGCCATGGCATTTAAGGCACTGTTCCTGCATATACACCGGACCGATGTATCTGAAGTAGGCTGGTTCCTGGTTCAGAAACGGTTCGAATTTAAACTCTGTGCCTTGCTGGAACTGACTCAGAGCCTGGCTCTCCCAGGTATCGGAGATGTTCTCCGGATTCATGGGTTTCGATGAAACGGCTCGATACTGAATATCCTTAACGTTCTGCTTTTTGAAGAGGGTGGGGTCATTCGCCATCAACACGGGATTGATTTTTGTCAGTCTGACCATCTCATACATGATTTGACCGCGCTCAAAGGCAATTTTTTCGACAGAGTTGTCGATAACACTGAGATTCCATATCAAAGAGACCAGGGTCAATGCCAACCAGAAGATGGTTGGGAACATCCAGTAGTATGTGGATTGTAATAGTCGAATCAACATGGCAACATCCGTTTGATTATTCGGTCAATTCTCAGCAATCGACCCGTTTTTTCACTGCACAACTACACATGGCAGCAGGATGTTGCGGAATGGGATCAGCCCCTGGGCACTAAATCTGAACTGCCTGTTCCATCTGTGAACCTGCTAGCGATATAGAGCGCTTATAAAAATATAGCGTTCGAATTGATTATTACTTGAGGATCTAACTTCTGTTTTAATCACATCTTCATCAGTCTATAAAGCTGATTGATTACCCTTGTGGCTGTTACTTATCTGATAATAAGTAACTTGCACATGTTTTCTGGATTCTTATGAGGGCCGACCTGCCATGGCACTGACAGCAACACAGCAATTACAGATCAATCACCGCTCAGTGAGGCGGTTTCTCGATAAGCCTATGGAACCAGGGCAGTTGGAAGCGTTGATCCGTTGTGGACAGAGTGCGGCGACATCCAGTTTTATCCAGGCCTATTCCGTCATTCGGGTGACAAGCCCAGAAGCGAGGCGGGCGATCGCCGTTGCGGCAGGTGGTCAGGTGTGGATTGAGAAGGCGACCGAGTTTCTGGTTTTTTGTGCTGACCTAAGACGCATCAATCAGGTGTGTGAAGCCGTAGGCAAGGGTGGATTGGAAGGATATAGCGAACATGGGCTGGCCGCTGTAATCGATGTGGCATTGATGGGCCAGAATGTGATTCTGGCTGCTGAATCCCAGGGCTTGGGTGGTGTCTTTATCGGCGGTATTCGTAATCAGCCTGAGGTGGTGGTGGAGCAGCTCGAACTACCCCACAGAGTCGTGCCACTGTTTGGGATGTGCCTGGGCTGGCCGGATGCGAATACCGAGGTGAAACCCAGAATGCCGGTTGAGTGCATTCTGCATCAGGATCGATATCAGGAGATGGATCCACACAGCGTGGCTGAATATGATGAGACGATGTCAAAATACTATGCCAGCCGCGGCTCCAATGTGAAACTGACCGATTGGTCGAATGCCACCGCGCAAGCCATGCAGGGAAAGAAGCGGGAACATATGCTTGATTTTCTGCGCTCAAGGGGCTTCTTCGTCTGTTAATGCTCCATATTAGTGCAGAGAATTGAAACGATTGTCTTACTGTTTGGGTGGCCTTTGTCAGCTCGGTTATTTACCCGATGACCGGGATTGGCGAACAGACATCTGCGAGAAGTGAATCGCCAGATCTGTGTCACCATTCATAATCCACTCACTTGATGCCGCTTGACAGCCAGTAGCGCTAACTTCAGGACAGCAACACTCTGTGTCACGGTTCACAGGCGCCATTGCATGTACTCTTCAAGCTGAGTGATATCACACAGAAAGCCAGTGATATCTCGGTTGTTTCACTGGTCGGCTCGATCGAATCAACCATAACCATTTGAATTTAAGTACAAAGGTCAAATGGCCTGATTTCTGCCATGTGCGGGTACCTGTTTAAATGGAGATTCTTTCAGATGGTTCGAAATATAAGTTTACTCGTTGTGTTGTCGGTTTTAACACTCTCCTAGGTCCAGGCCGGCTGGGGAAACGGTGGCGGTCAGGGGCAGATTGCGGAGAGCCTCACAACAGTGGAGGCTGAACATTTACAGTGGTTGAGAGAAGAGGAGAAAGTGTCACGGGATGTCTATGATCTGCTCTATCAGCATTGGGGGCTCTATGTGTTCAGTAATATTGCTGCGGCAGAGCAACGTCATATGGACTCTGTGCTGATGCAGTTGCAACGTTACGGTCTGGTCGATCCTGCTTTGCAAGCGGGTCTGTTCAGCAACCAGGAGTTGCAAGCGCTTTACGAAAGCCTGATCCTGCAGGGTACAACCTCAGAAATGGATGCGCTTCATACCGGCGCTTTGATTGAAGAGGTGGATATGCAGGATCTTCACGAGATGATCGCCTCCACAGACAACAGTGGATTGATCAGTCTCTATGAGAAACTGCTGTGTGGATCGAGAAATCATCTGCGGGCGTTTGTCAGTCAGATCGAGAGCCGGGGCATGGTTTATCAGGCACAGGTGATGGATCAGGAAGCGGTCGATCTGATTGTGGACAGCCCCATGGAGCGTCGCTGTGGACGTCGCTACAGATGATGTCAGGCATAGGGCCTATTGGATTAGTGTTAACAGGCCCTGGCACCTTGGATCAGCAAATGCGTCGCCCCCTGAAGAGGGGGCGATTCTGATCAACTCAAACGTTTGTATTTGATGCGGTGTGGCTGATCGGCTTCTGCGCCGAGGCGGCGTTTCCGGTCAGCCTCATAATCTGCGTAATTACCTTCAAACCATACCACTCCGGAGTCACCCTCAAAGGCCAGGATGTGGGTGGCGATTCGATCGAGAAACCAGCGGTCATGGCTGATAACCACGGCGCAGCCCGGAAATGAGAGCAACGCTTCCTCCAGTGCTCTCAAGGTCTCCACATCCAGGTCGTTGGTCGGCTCATCGAGTAACAACAGATTGCCACCACTTTTCAGCAGCTTCGCCAGATGAACCCGATTGCGTTCACCACCGGAGAGATCGCCAATGCGTTTCTGTTGGTCTGAACCTTTGAAGTTAAAGTGGCTGACATAAGCCCGCGAAGGCATCTGAAAGCGGTCGACCGTAATGATGTCCTGACTGTCAGAGATCTCTTCCCAGACGGTTTTGTCTCCGTTCAGTGTATCCCGACTCTGATCCACATAGGCGACCTGTACGGTCTCACCGATACGCATTTCACCCCCATCAGGCTTCTCCTGTCCGGTGATGATGCGAAACAGGGTGGTCTTGCCCGCGCCATTCGGGCCGATGATGCCCACAATACCGCCTTTGGGCAGATTGAAGGTGATGTCATCGTAGAGTACCCGGTCACCAAAGGCTTTCTTCAGCGATTCGGCTTCGATCACCAGGTCGCCCAGTCTTGGGCCGGGCGGTATGTAGAGCTCATTGGTCTCATTGCGCTTCTGGAACTCCTGGGACTGCAGCTCTTCAAAGCGTTGCAAGCGGGCTTTGCTTTTGGCGTGTCGGCCTTTCGGATTGGAGCGTACCCATTCCAGCTCCGCTTTCATGGATTTGATATGGGCGGCCTCCTCACGGGACTCCTGTTCCAGGCGCTGCTCTTTCTGTTCCAGCCAGGAGGAGTAGTTGCCCTCCCAGGGAATGCCGTAGCCCCGATCCAGCTCGAGTATCCAGCCGGCCACATTGTCGAGAAAATAGCGGTCATGGGTAACCGCTACCACGGTGCCGGTGTACTCATGGAGAAAACGCTCCAACCAGGCGACAGACTCCGCATCCAGATGGTTGGTCGGTTCGTCGAGCAACAACATATCCGGTTTTTCCAGCAGTAACCGGCAGAGTGCGACCCGGCGTCGTTCGCCACCGGAGAGGGTTTTTACATCCGCGTCCCAGGGCGGCAGTCGCAGGGCATCAGCAGCAATTTCCAATTGCCTCTCGAGGTTGTGTCCGTCACAAGTCTGGATAATGTCTTCAAGTTGAGCCTGTTCTTTGGCCAGGGCGTCAAAATCGGCATCCGCTTCCGCATAGGCGGCATACACCTCTTCGAGACGACTGAGGGCCTGTTTCACCTCGGCCAGTGCCCCCTCCACATTGCCCCGAACATCCAGGGTCTCATCGAGTTGGGGTTCCTGGGGCAGGTAGCCCACCCGGATACCGGCCTGGGGACGGGCTTCACCTTCGATGTCGGTATCCACACCGGCCATGATACGCAACAGAGTCGACTTACCGGCGCCGTTGAGGCCGAGAACGCCGATCTTCGCGCCAGGAAAGAATGAGAGTGAGATATCCCGCAGAATCTGCTTTTTCGGGGGGACGACTTTGCCCACCCGATTCATTGTATAGATGTATTGGGCCATGGAACCTGTATCGTAGATTGAACTGTTGTGGTGTGGCCTTCGAATCACACGCTGACACTAACCTGGGTGCGATTCTGCTGACCAGTTTTCGGCGCTTATCCTACCATGAGACTATGCCTGCAGGTAGATTTACCTTAGGACCTTCTAACACTAATCCAATCTGCCCAGTTGCGTCTGAAAAAGTGCCTCTCAAAGAGCGATGAGCGTAGATTGGTTGCTCCAAATGAGCGACGAGCAGCGGTTCATGGTGTTTTTAAAGTGTAACCCCCAGGTTGATATCTAAGGAAGGGGCTGAGGCTGTTTTTGCGCCCAGCGGCGTTATTATTCGCTCATTTAGCATAATTACACCGCGCTCATTCTGCCTTACTGAGCAGAAAAACAGACCTGGCAGGAGGTATTGGATTCGTGTTACTGGCAATAGCACTCGCTAGATTCAGCCAGGTCACTACTTGCAAGCCACCCGGCAGGTTGCGTTCGGGCAGATTAAGAACGGATCAGACAGGTTTCAAAATCGATGTCCGTCGAGCCATCTAGCTCAAAACCAAATCTAAGTACTTCAAGGATTCATACCTCAGAGAAACACAAGCGGTCTTGGTTGATCGTGAAAAAGGCATCGATAGGATACTTTTCTCCATCAAAGTTGAATTCGATGATGAGGCTCCTGCCGATGATGCCCACCTGCAGCATCGTCTCTCCAAGGTCCTGATAGGTGTCTGGTTGGTGGCGGTGTATTGGTACAGGATCGTTCGTTTGAGGGCGCGGCCGTGTACAGTCTGAGTCATAGTATGCTTTGGGTTCAATATAGATGGCGCCAAAACTTGTAAACTCATAACTTACTTTTGCCCGGATTTGACTCGAATTCGATGCTTCATGTTCAACGTGCTCACAAGACTCTGTCACCCATAGACCAGCCAGTGGTGATTGCTCAGTACGGTTTTCAGAGTTGTTGTCATCGTTGCATCCATTGAGAAGAGCAGAAGTAAAGACCATCGAAAACAACAGTGATTTTTGCATGATATCCCTATCCAATTTTTTTCAACATTGTATTGAAGACTTGATTCAATCATTCCGTCCGTCAATGAGGCGATTGTGTTTCAATTAAGTTCATGGCAGGGGTGAAGATTTGTCACTCTTACCGGATGGCAATTGACTGAAGCAGGGTGATTAACACGCTTTAAAAGGATCTCTGTAAATCAGTTCTGCAAGCGTGTCGGGTGGAGCGATGCTGCAGCAGATGGGTGTTTTCAGTTGATCGAGTTCGGCTGGGACTTGACCATCTTCAGAAACTCATCTTCCGGCAGGGGACGGCTGTAGAAAAAGCCCTGTGCCAGATGACAGCCGGCACTGTTCAGCTGATCGACCTGTGTCTGACTTTCAACCCCTTCGGCGATCAGATCCAGATTGAGTCCTCGGGCCATTGAGATGATTGCGGTGACGATGGAGTTGTCTCCCTTGGACTTGATGCCCTCGACAAAGGAGCGGTCCATTTTCAGGGTATTGATCGGCAGGGATTGCAGATAACCCAGGGAGGAGTAACCGGTACCGAAGTCGTCGATGGCGATCCGTATGCCTCGATGGGATAACCGGGAGAGGGTGTCGATGGCCTTTTCCATATCCTGCATGATGGCATGTTCGGTAATCTCAAGTTCCAGTACATTTCTATCCAGGTTATGACGCTTGATGATTGCCAGGGTTTTATTGACGAATTGGTCCATCTCCAATTGCTGCACTGATATATTCACCGACAGGCTCAGGCTGATGTTCTCCTCGGTCTGCCAGCGCTGCATATCCTGACAGGCTTTGCGCATTACCCACTCGCCCAGTGGTACGATCAGCCCTGACTCTTCAGCAACATTGATGAACTCATTGGGTTGTATGATGCCCTTATCCGGATGCTGCCATCTCACCAGTGCCTCCACACCCACGATCTTCTCCTCCATGGTGTTGTATTGAGGCTGATAGTAGATACAGAGTTCATCCGTGGAGATGGCTTTGCGCAGGCCGTTTTCGATGTCCAGGGAGGCGGCAAAATGGCTTTTCATCCTGTCCGAATAGAAGGCATAGCCGTTCTTACCTGAGTTTTTCACCTTGTACATGGCGATGTCGGCGTGTTTGATCAGGGAGTCTTTGGTGTCACCATCTGTTGGATAGACCGAGATACCGATACTGAAGCTGATAAAGATCTCTTCGTTTTTGATCAGAAAAGGTTCGGCGGTGAGGCGCAATATTTTCTCGGCCAGATTCCGCGCATCCTGAATGTCGTTGATCTCGGGTATCAACAGATTGAATTCGTCACCACCGACGCGTGCCAGGGTATCCGCTTCCCGCAGTTCACTGCGCAGACGCTGGCCCACCAGTTTCAGCAGTTCATCACCCACATAGTGGCCAAGCGAGTCGTTGATGATCTTGAAGCGATCCATATCCAGGTACATGACAACCAGCTTTTTACCGGTACGCTTGGAGTGGGCCATGGCCATGTTGAGGCGATCGCGGAACAGGGTTCGGTTGGGTAGATTGGTCAGCAGGTCATGGTGCAGCTGATACTTGATCAGCTCTTCCGCCTGTTTGCGCTCGGTGATGTCTCTGGCTACCCCATAGGTGCCGATAAAGGATTTCTGATTATCCTCATCGACCGAATAGATGCCGATCGAACTCAATTCGATGGGTACGGTTCTGGACTCAAAGTAGCGGGGACCATCGTTGATTTTACAGTTCAGTCTGAGTTCGGTACTGCGGGTGGCCCGATCACCGGTGCGCCGCTCGTTGAATGTGTAGTTGGCCTGATTGATATCCTCCTCAAAGATCAGTTTTGAGAAGTGTTGTCCAATAATCTCCTTGGCATCATATCCCAGCAATCCCTCCACCCGGTCGTTGATGAAGGCGAAGCGACCCTCCTGATCCAGCAGGTAGATCATGTCGGGTGAGTTGTTGACAATGAACTTATGCAGCGACTCCGATTCATTGAGGCGCTGACTGATCTGCTTATTCTCAATTTTGAGACGGCGATGATCGAGGGTGTTGTCAATGGTGCGCAACAACTCTTCAGGCTGGTAGGGTTTGCGCAGAAAATCCTTTGCCCCGTTGCGCAATGCCAAAGAGGCGTGATCAAAGGTGGCTTCACCACTGATGACCACAATATCGCAATCGATCGTGTACTGATCGATATGTTCCATCACCTTATGGCCATTCAGATCAGGCATGTTGAGATCGAGCAATATCAGGTCGAAGTTGTTGCTGTTGAGAAGCTCGATCGCCTCCCGCCCACTCTCTGCCAGGGTGATCTCATGTCCGGTAAATCTCAGAAGCTCCTTGAGACTGGCTCTGGCTCTGGGTTCGTCATCCGCTATCAGGATACGCGCATGCAGTTGCTGCTTGCGTCGCTCGCTGTTGGCGCTATTGGGTATGGTGGATAAATCACCCTCAATTCCCCGCCAAGGTGTTGGATAGTATGGATGCATTGTCTACTCTCGAGTCGAACGCGGTAAAAACAGCTGAAATCGGGTGCCGGAGCTGCTGTTGGAGGTGCAGTTCACCACCCCTGATAGTTCATCCATCAGGCTCTTGATTATGGCCAGTCCCAATCCTGAGTGACTGTTGTCCTTGGTACTTTTTCCTGGCAAAAACAGCTGATCCATAATCTCGGCATCGATTCCAGGGCCCGAGTCGACCACTTGGATTTCTATATGTGCCTTACCATTAAGATAGGCATTGTCCCTAGTGGCAATACTCAGTTTCCCTCCCTCTGGCATGGCTTCGACTGCATTTTTGATGAGATTGGTCAGTATCTGCTTGATATGGCCTCGCCGTGAAGTGATTAACGGGATATCGGGATCGAGATCCACCTCGGTATTGATGTTGTGAGTGGCAAACAGAGATGACTGAAAAAGCTTGTGAAGATCGTTGATTAGGGTATTGATATCCAAGCCTTTTTCCTGTTGTTCCAGCTCTTCTGGAATGTCACGCATACGCAGCAGGATCTTGCCCACCCGATTGATCTCATCCTTGATGATGTCCAACTCTTCCTGCGCCTCGTGATTTTCACCCAGTTTCATGCCGAGGATGTGCAGATAGTTGTTGATGATCCCCAGGGGATTGTTCGCCTCATGGACCACCTTGCGTGCCTCCAGGTGGAAGGTGGCGCGTTCATCCTCCAGAAGTTGCTGTTGGGATTTGCGCGTCTCCTGCTGACGCAGCAGTGTCTCACAAGCTTGCCGGGTGAACAGATGCAGCATGGGCAGCTGGGTTTCAAACAGCGGAAACTGATCTCTCTCCAGGCCGATCGCCAAAATTCCCAGCTTCTGTTGCTGTGCTGTCAGTGGCAGGTAGCAGAGGGCTTCACTGTCGATGAATCCCATCAACTGTTGGTCTGCGACAGTCAAGTTTGCTTGATGGGTCTCATCGTCTGTTGTGATCCGTATCTGCTTGTTAAAGGCCAGGGCAGCCAGGCTGCGATCCGTCTCTGTGCCGAAGCTCAGCTCTTCAAGCTGCTGCTGTCTGCCGCGTGAGGCGGGAGAGTAGGGGAGTAACAGGGCTTGTTCATCGGCTTTTAGCAGAAAACAGGCCCGTTTCAGTCCAAACAGCAGTTCAAGATCCCGATGAATCTGCTGCAGAGTGGTATGGCGGTCTGCTTTGTCTGGCGGTGGAGTGAGGCTGCCGCCAAACAGTGCGGCCTGTTCTACCCGCTCTGCAAGTGCAATCTTATGTGCGGCTGAATTTGCCTCATCGTCATCATCCAGCTCCACTTTCAGAAAAGGAATACCCAGGCTGCCTGCGCTCTCGGTCGCCTGCTTGAAGGAGTCGGTGGTCAGTTTCTCGATGACCGACTGATTTAAGCCGAACAGATTGTCGGCCTGGGCCAGTACGGCTTCTTCCGGCTTTGTCTCTCCCAGGGCGAGCTGACAACCAAGGTTGACCAGTTTCACCAGTGGGGCGCTATCCAAGATCCGATCCGCCGGCTCATACTGATAACGAAGCGCATCGGCCAGAAAACTGTGGAGTTGCCATTGATCGATCATCTGCGAGCCAATCATTGGATAGCTCACCCCGTATTGCTTCAATTCCTGTTTGAGCTGTTTTTCAATCTCTGAACTGGCATCGACCAGTTTTTGATATCCCTGAGCATCTTTCTGCAACAGGGCGAGCTGTCCCAAACGATGCAGCAGGCCGGCCAGGTAGGCCTCTTCAGGCATTTTGTAGGCAGTCAGGTCCGCCAGTGAGCGACACACAAATGCGCAGAACAGGGATCTGGACCAGATCAGATCAAGGCTCTGTCCAATGGTATCGCTCAGTTTGGAGAAATATTGTTGTACGGCGCTGTTGATGGCAATGGTTCTGACGCTGTTGATTCCCAGCACCACCAACATGTGATGCAGGCTGGTGAACTCGTTCCACTGCCGATAGAAAGGGGAGTTTGCCGCAGCCATAACCTGGGAGGTGATCGCTGCATCCTGCTGAATGATGGCACTCAACGATTCAAAACTGACATTGGGGTCATTACAGCTATCGATCAACTGAATGAGTATGGCTGGAGGGGATGGTAGATCGTAGAATTTTTCGTCGATCATCTTGTCTTGGTTCTGTGTGGTCACGTAAATACCAAGTTTATTATGGGGTTACGCCAGTATCTTGTGGTAATTAATAGCACTTAATCGAGTTGAATGAAAGCGTTTTCAAAGCATTGCATGATCTGAGTGTTGTTGTGGAGTTCCCATCGCCATCAATTCTGCGTCCATATCCTTAACATAATAGTGTCAGAATCCACTTCGGTCAGGTTCCTGATCTACATGGGAAGCAGGAATGCCTCTCCCCCACTCAGGCAGAAACAGGTTCCTAAAAAAAGAGCTGACGGAAAATTGCCTGGATGGATTCCCCTTGAGAGTCAAGAAATTGTCCTTTTCAATATGAGTAATTTTAACCAATTGAATTTAAAGGTAAAAATGTCTTCTATATGTGTGGCACTTTATTTGCATTCCATATTGAGTAGTCTCATTGAGGAATAAAAAATGGCAAATGAAGAAGCATCAGAAGAGCTGGATCTTGGCGAAGAGAAAAGCGGAAAATCCAAACTGATTATCATTATAGCCATTGTGGCGGTGTTGCTGATCGGTGGTGGTCTGGCAGCCTTTTTTCTGCTCGGTGGCGAAGAAGAGGCTACGGAAGAGGCCGCTGCCGAAGAGCAGGTGGAAGAGGAAAAGGGACCGGCACAATATCTCGATTTCAAACCTCCGTTCGTGGTCAACATGCCCGGACGCCCGAGTCTGCTGCAGATTGGCGTCAGTATCCGGGTCTATTCCGAGCCGATGGCCGAGTTCATCCGGCACAACGATCCGATGATCCGCCACCATCTGCTGGACCTGCTCTCCACCAAAGATGGCAAATCCCTGAAGACACGTGAAGCCAAAGAGGCACTGCAGGCAGAGATGCTTGAAGCACTCAACAAGGTCGTCAAAGAGTTGGAGGGTCCTGGCGAAGTGGATGGGATCTTTTTTACAAGTTTCGTGATGCAGTAATTCAACCCGATAGGAATACAAGATGAGTGCCAATGACCTGCTATCACAAGAAGAGATCGATGCCCTGTTGCACGGCGTTGACAGTGGCGATGTCGCCACAGAGTCCGATGTGTCGGAAGAGGGTGGCACCGTTTCTTACGATTTCACCAGTCAGGATCGAATCGTAAGAGGACGTCTGCCAACCCTTGAGATGATCAACGAGCGTTTTGCCAGGCTGTTCAGAACCAGTTTGTTCAACATGCTGAGAAGGACCGCCGATCTCTCCGTGTCCGGTATCCAGATGCAGAAGTTTTCAGAATTCGTACACAGTCTGTTTGTACCGACCAGTCTGAATATGATCAAAGTACCTCCATTAAGAGGCAAAGGCCTGTTTGTTTTGGATCCCAAGCTGGTGTTCAGCGTGGTAGACAACTATTTTGGCGGTTCAGGCCGTTTCCATACCAAGATCGAAGGTCGTGATTTCACGCCAACGGAAAACCGGGTAATTCAGCTGTTGCTGAGCAGCGCCTTCGAGGACCTCAAAGCGGCCTGGAAACCGGTATTCCAGGTCGATTTTGAATACAGCGGTTCAGAGGTCAATCCCCAGTTCGCCAATATCGTCAGCCCATCGGAAGTGGTTGTCGTCACCTCCTTTCATGTGGATCTGGAAAATGGTGGCGGTGACTTTCATATCTGTATGCCCTATTCGATGCTGGAACCGATCAGAGAGCTGCTGGATGCCGGTGTACAGAGTGACCGGGGTGAGCGGGATGAGCGCTGGGAGCGCTCTTTGAAAGAGGAGATTCTGGCCGCCAAGGTTGAGCTCTGCAGCAGCCTTACCGAGGTGCAGATGAGCCTCCAGCAACTCGCCGAATTACAGGCGGGGGATGTGATTCCAATTGAGATGCCTGAAGAGGTTGAAGTGGAAGCGGCGGATGTTCCGGTGTTTCGCGCCAAGCTGGGTGTTTCCGATGGCAATTACGCCTTGAAGATCAGTGAGTGGATAGTCAGCAATCAACGCAAAGGGTTGCATGATTATCTGGATATGGAGCAAGAGGCCTGAGCGGTCTGCCGGCAGCGTGGCCGGTACAGCGCAGCAGTCAGACTGCTTTCAATGGCTTAGGTTGAATCCCCAAAGAGGGTAAAAAGATGAGTGATGAGAAAAGTGTAGATCCCAATGAAGCATTAGCGGATGAATGGGCTGCTGCTCTCGAAGATCAGGCGGATGGTGAACAATCAACTGGAACTGAAGCGGCCAGCTTTGATGAGTTGACCGATGAAGCTGTCTCTACGGGCAGTGTCAATATGGACGCCATTCTGGATGTGCCGGTAACCATCTCAATGGAGATCGGACGGACCAAGATCAACATTCGGAATCTACTGCAGCTTAATCAGGGCTCGGTGGTTGAGCTGGATCGGCTGGCTGGTGAACCGATGGATGTGTTGGTCAACGGTACCCTGATTGCACAGGGCGAAGTGGTGGTGGTGAATGAGAAGTTCGGTTTACGCCTGACTGACATCATCAGTCCTTCCGAGCGGGTCAAGAGGTTAAGTTGATGTGCCGTTGGCTGCTCATTGGTCTCTTTTTCAGCAATGCCTTGATGGCAGCGGAAGAGGGCAACAAGCAGATTGGCGTCAATGTTTCGTCAATTGGTGCTGAAGGTCTGTTGAATACATTCAGTGGCCTGTTGGTGGTATTGGCCGTGATCGTCGGCGCCGCCTGGCTGTTCAAACGCTATGGGCAGCTTTCGATGGGTGGCAAGGGCATGGTCAGAGTGCTTGGTGGTGCTTCGGTCGGCAGCCGTGAACGCGTGGTGGTGGTTGAGGTTGAAGATACCCGGGTGTTGCTCGGCGTGGCGCCAGGGCAGGTTCGGATGCTGCATCTGCTGAGTGATGACTCCCCCAGTTTCCGTGAGCAGTTGCAAGGGTTGGAGCAGCAGGAGCCTGCCGACAACCAGCAGAGCGAGCCGTCACAATGAAAGTTTGGATACTCTTCATCGGTTTGCTGATCACTGGTCTGGTCGAGGCCGCACCTGGTGTGGATGCCTTCAGCGTCGCGCCCGATGGGGAGGGTGGGCAGACCTATACCCTGACCATTCAGGTACTGCTCTTCATGACCGCCCTGACCCTGCTACCCGGGGCATTGATGATGATGACCTCGTTTGCCAGGATCATCATCGTACTGGCAATCCTGAGACAGGCGCTGGGTACTCAAAGTACTCCGTCTAATCAGATTCTCATCGGGCTGGCGCTGTTTTTGACTCTGTTCATCATGATGCCGGTCTTCAATGAGGTGAATCAGACCGCACTGCAACCCTATCTGTCTGAAGAGATGAATACCATGCAGGCACTAGAGGCGGCGGCGGAACCGGTCAAGTCTTTCATGCTGGCGCAGACAAGAGAAGATGACCTGGCGCTGTTTGCCAGAATCGGAAATTTTGGTGAATTCAATGGACCGGAAGAGGTGCCATTCAGTCTGCTGCTGCCATCCTTTGCCACCAGCGAATTGAAAACCGGATTTCAGATCGGTTTCCTGCTGTTCATTCCTTTCCTGGTGATCGATCTGGTGGTGGCCAGTATTCTGATGTCGATGGGCATGATGATGCTGTCACCGATGATTATCTCTTTACCGTTCAAGATTATGTTGTTTGTACTGATCGATGGCTGGGCCCTGGTGTTCGGTACCCTGGCATCGAGTTTTCAGATATAGGCAGGAGGTAGACCCATGAGTCCTGACATCGTAATGGCCATCGGACAGAACAGCCTCGAGATCATCGGTCTGCTTTCAGGCATGGTGCTGCTGCCCGCACTCGCTGTTGGTTTGATCATCGCCATGTTTCAGGCGGCAACCCAGATCAATGAGATGACCCTGACATTCATCCCCAAGCTGGTGGTTTCCGGACTGGTGCTGATGTGGGCGGGGAACTGGATGTTACAGCTGCTGATGAATTTCTCAATCAACCTGATTGAGAGTATTCCCGAATTGATTCTTTAGGCAGAGAGGGATACGCCGGGAGCTTGGTGAAAAATCATGATCTTCAGTGAAGCTCAACTCAATGCCTTGATCGCCACCTATTTCTGGCCGATGGTGCGTATCAGCGCCATGCTGCTCGCCGCTCCCCTGTTCAGCTCACGCCAGGTTCCGGCACGCCTGAGACTGGTGCTGATGATGATGATCGCTTTTCTGGTTGCCCCGACTCTGCCTGAGATGCCGCCGGCGGATGTGCTCAGCCACAGTGGCTTGATCATCATGCTTCAGCAGTTGTTGATCGGCATCATGATGGGTTTCATTCTGCAGATGGTTTTTGGCGCACTGGTGTTTGGCGGGCAGGTGATTGCCTACAGCATGGGGCTGGGTTTTGCCTCCATGGTCGATCCGGCCAATGGTGTGCAGGTGCCTGTGGTCTCCCAGTTCTACCTGATTCTGGCTACCTTGTTGTTTCTCATCTTCAACGGACATCTGCACGCCATCGAACTGGTGGCGGACAGTTTTATCACCATGCCGGTGGCGATGGACGGCATCTCACGCAACAACTTGCTTGATCTGGTTGCCTGGGGCAGTCGACTTTTTGCCGGTGGCCTGATCATCGCGCTGCCGATTGTCGGCGCCATGCTGATGGTCAACATGGGCATGGGTGTGGTGATGCGTGCCGCACCTCAGCTGAATATCTTTTCAGTCGGTTTTCCCATCACCATGTTACTGGGTTTCGCGTTGATTTGGGTGAGTCTGCCCAACGCGATGTCTGTCTTCACCGATCTGCAGGATGAGGCTTTCCAGCATCTGATGCAGACACTGCGGATTGCGAGGTGAAGCATGGCTGAAAATGAGAATGGCCAGGAAAAAACAGAACAACCCTCGGCGAAAAAACTTGCGGACGCAAAACGCAAAGGTCAGGTACCCCGCTCCCGTGAACTGAACAGCATGGCCGTGACCATGGCCGGTGTTATCAGCCTGGTGGTGATGAGTGGTTCTGTGGGTGATTCGGTATCCGAGATGATGAGTCAAAGTTTCGTCATTACCCGGGAGCAGATGTTCGATATCGGCTCCATGACCACTCGCCTGGGTGAGGGGATAGGCCAGGCCTTTTTTGCTTTGATCCCGTTTTTCCTGATGGTGATTCTGGCTGCCATCTTCAGTTCCATTGCTTTAGGCGGTTTCTCAATCAGCGGGGAATCCATGACCCCGAAATTGAGTAAACTGAGTCCGTTAAAAGGATTGAAGCGGGTGTTTTCCGCCAAAGGCCTGGTGGAGATGTTCAAGGCGATGGCGAAGTTTGTGCTGATCGGCGGTACCACCGTGTTTCTGTTATATACCTCCCTGGAACAGTTTCTGGCGTTACACAACATGGAAATATCACCGGCGCTGCAACATCTCAACTCGCTCATCGGCTGGTCGGTTATTTTGATGAGTACCACGATGATTCTGATTGCGGCAATCGATGTGCCATTTCAGCTCTGGGATCACAAGCGTCAACTGAAGATGACACGCCAGGAAGTCCGGGATGAGATGAAGGAGACCGAAGGTCGGCCGGAAGTGAAAGGCCGGATTCGTCAACTGCAGCGTGAGATGGCGCAGCGACGGATGATGCAGGAAGTACCGCAGGCGGATGTGATCGTCACCAACCCGACTCACTATGCGGTGGCTTTGAAGTATGATCCGGAGACCATGCATGCGCCGAAACTGGTTGCCAAGGGTGTCGACCTGATCGCGCAGAACATCCGAAAGGTTGGCGGTGAGGCCAATGTGCCGGTTGTTGAATCACCGCTGTTGGCCAGAGCAATCTATTTCCATACAGAATTGGATACCTTCATCCCGGCCGGTCTCTATATGGCGGTGGCCAGGCTGTTGGCTTATGTATTCCAACTCAAAGCCTACAGCACAGAAGGTGGCATCTATCCTGAGATGCCTGACGATATCGATGTGCCGGAAGAGTACCGGCACAGTGAGTGAGATTAACCAGAGTGTCGCATAAAGCGGAACAGATAGATGGATAACACAACAATCTTAGACAACGTCAAACAGTTTGGGGCCCGAGGCCTGGGTGCGCCATTGGTCCTGCTGATGTTGTTGGCGATGTTGGTTATCCCATTGCCACCGATAGCCCTGGATCTGTTTTTCACCTTCAACATCACCCTCTCCCTGGTGGTGATGCTGGTTGTCGTCTACACAAAACGCCCGCTGGAGTTTTCAGTTTTTCCCAGCATGTTGTTGATCGCCACACTGTTGCGCCTGGCATTGAATGTGGCGTCGACCCGGGTGGTGCTGCTGGAGGGGCATACTGGTGGTGATGCGGCGGGTAAGGTGATCGAGGCATTCGGCGCATTTGTTATCGGTGGTAACTATGCGGTCGGTCTGGTGGTGTTCCTGATCCTGGTGATCATCAACTTCGTGGTGGTCACCAAGGGTGCGGGCCGGGTATCGGAAGTCAGTGCGCGGTTTACCCTGGATGCGATGCCCGGTAAGCAGATGGCCATCGATGCGGATCTCAACTCGGGTCTGATCGATCAGGATGAAGCCCGCACACGTCGTGAGGATGTGGCGCGGGAAGCCGACTTTTACGGGGCGATGGATGGTGCCAGTAAGTTCGTTCGTGGTGATGCCATCGCCGGTATTCTGATCCTCTTCATCAACATCATCGGCGGCCTCTCGATCGGTATGGCTCAGCACGATCTGGCCTTCTCCACAGCACTGCAGAACTATGTGCTGCTGACCATCGGTGACGGCCTGGTTGCGCAGATCCCCTCGCTGCTGCTCTCTACCTCTGCGGCGATCATCGTTACCCGGGTGGCGAGTACCCAGGATGTGGGTGGGCAGATTATCAGTCAGCTGTTCACCAGCCCCAAGGCGCTGGCGGTCGCTGCAACCGTCTTGCTGTTGATGGGTGTGATTCCCGGTATGCCCAATTTTGCTTTTCTTACCCTTGCTGCTGCGGCGGGCGGTGCCGCCTGGCTGATCTGGCAGCGTCAACAGGAGCCGGAAGAGGAGATGTTGATCGAAGAGCCGGTTGAGCAACCTGAGCAGCGGGATCTGAGTTGGGAGGATGTGCAGCCGGTCGACCTGGTGGGGCTCGAAGTTGGCTATCGTCTGATACCTCTGGTTGACCGTAACCAGGGCGGTCAGCTGATGAACCGTATCAAAGGGGTTCGCCGGAAACTCTCCCAGGAGCTCGGTTTCCTGATACCTTCTGTGCACATACGGGATAACCTGGATCTGTCGCCAAACAGCTATCGGATTTCGCTCAACGGTGTGGTAGTCGCTGAAGTGGAGATCTTTCCGGATCGTGAACTGGCAATCAATCCGGGACAGGTATTCGGTCAACTGCCGGGAACGCCCACCAAGGATCCCACCTTCGGTCTGGATGCGGTATGGGTCGATCCGGAGCAGAAGGATCATGCACAGACACTGGGCTATACCGTGGTGGATGCAAGTACCGTGGTGGCAACCCATTTGAGTGAAATCCTCCAGTCCCAGGCGAATGAACTGCTCGGTCATGAAGAGACCCAGCAGTTACTCGATATGCTGGCCCGTACTACCCCGAAACTGGTTGAGGACCTGGTGCCGAAGACCCTGTCATTGAGCGTTGTCACCAAGATCCTACAGAATCTGTTGTCGGAGCATGTGCCGATTCGGGATTTCCGCACCATTGCCGAGACACTGGCTGAGCAATCCACCAGAACCCAGGATCCCGGCGCATTGACAGCGGCTGTACGAGTGGCCTTGTCCAGGGGCATAGTACAGAAGCTGATCGGTACCACCGATGAGATTCCAGTTGCGGTGCTGGATCCAGGTCTGGAGCAGTTGTTACAACGTACATTGCAATCCTCGGAAGAGGGGCAGGCCGGTTTCGAGCCTGGCCTGGCAGAAAGGCTGCAGACCGCATTGGCGGAGACTCACGCCTCAATGGAGGCGCAAGGTCAGCAGAGTGTTCTGCTGGTGGCCGCGCCCATCCGTGCCTGGATGGCCCGTTTTGCCAAGCATACGGCGCCGGGAATGCATATTCTCTCGTATAACGAAGTGCCGGATAATCGGCAGATCAAAGTGATTTCAACCATAGGAAATGGTGAAGCTACGGTAAGTGCTTAGTGTCATGTGAATTTTAAACTGGTATCAGACTATGCCGTTTTCTGATGTTATTGAATTTTAATTTGGGCTTTTGCACACATCATTGATGTGCGATTCTCCAATGCGTTCATTAGGAATCATTACCAAGCCGATCAACGCAAGAGACTTCAAAATTGCCGAGATTATAGTGCCTTAAGGTGTGCCGAGATCCGTTGGAAATTAGCTGCCATCTTTCATATGCCCTGCCTAGATCTATTGCCTGAATTTCAAGAAATCCATCAGAATATGCCCCTAGCGACTACATGTCGTACACCATAAGGCTCTTGTTGATCATAAGTTTAAAATCTGATTGACCGGCTATCAAATGACAAGCAGAAATTATAAAAACTTTATGTATCGATAGCTGGTTGCTATTTGGAAGCCTGCAAACCCGCAAGAAGCGGCTAGGGTAATTCCCTATATCCAGGTGCGAGCGTTTATCAATAGTATTAGACAAGCTATCAATCTTATGTTCGTTCCAAGGAGGGAAGAATGTCACTCGCAGCCAATAGTTTAAATACACTAGCCGGACATGTGGCGGCCTCCCTGCCTCAATCGAGTTCAGCTGCCGCGCAAAACCCAGGTATGAAACTTTTTGTGAGAGCCTTAAACAGTTCTCAAAAAGAGACGCTGGTAAAACGGCAGTTCGATCAGACCACCTCTAACCAACGTTCAGAATTGGCGGATGGGTTCGTCAGTGCGGCTGGGGAAGAGGGCATCAATCAATTTGCCGAGAGCATAGATGGGCAATATGCATTGAAAACAGTATACGGCCATGCTGGAAAAGAGAGTCGTAGCTTTATGGAAGCGGTGTATGAGCGGCAAGGTAGTACTGCTGTTAACTACACTCATAATGAAACTGCAGAGCAGGCGGTAGGAGACAGGATACTACCCATAGCTGGAACCGTTAACACCTTTAGTAGTGGAGCTGGGGCTGCATTGCTGACTTCTTCAGTAAAGCTAGTTGATAGCATAGAAAACTATGATGGGTATCTTAAGCAATACGAAGACCTAAGAAATCACAAAGCTGCACCGGTAACGATTGCAAAAAAAGAACAGGAATTGGCCCGGGCTTTCGATGAAATGAGTGGCGCACTGAAGGACAAGAAACAACCGCTGCTTGAAAGAAATAGCTTTGGTACAAAAAGAACATCAACCAAAACGGTCGGGTTGTCAGGGAATCAGTTCCGGTGAGTAACTGCGATGATGCTCAAAAATTGATGAAGTTTGCTAAATTAGGGAGAATAGCAGGCCCTGCATTAATTGTGATAGATGGTGTTTTTCGTGCGAAGAGTGTCATAGAAAATTACAATTCTAATGATCCATCTTGGAAGCGTGAGGCAGTGGTTCAGTCAGTCGGTTTTACAGCCGGTATGGCGGCAGGTGTGGTGATAGGAGCGGCGATTGCTTTTTCACCTATTGGACTTGTTGCAGGCGTGGTTGTTGGCGGTGCCGCAGCAATTGGTGCCGACATTGGTGTTAAAGTAGTTGCTGAAAAAATTTACGATTGGTTTAAAACACGTAGTTAAATGTGGGAATTATATTATTCATTTTTTGGTGTTGGAAATGTGGCGTTAATAATTTTAAGTCTTGTTGTTTCTCGAGTAACATTGTATCGGCATGCATGTAAGCTTCTAAAAGACCACCCGCTCGGTAGAATCCATAAATGTACCAGTATTGGCTTTTCTCGCACTATTCGACTTATTCTTTCATGCGTGCTTCCTAACCACATCCAGGATCCGATATATAACAGTGAATTTAAAATCTCACAATATGCTACCTATCTCGAAAAACTAATTGCCTACACTTTCGTTATTAGTATGTCAGTGTTTTATGTGTGTGTTATTTTTTATTTGTTAACGAAGTGGCTAGATCTACTGGAATGGACGGTATGAGACAGTCTTCTCCACAAAATATTAAAAAATGTAATAAAAATACACTGATTTTTTATCGAGGCTTACGTATATAATAACTTCCTTTGGCAACATGATAAAGCTGAACGTGAGCTTCATCACATCTATGGAGCGAAGCTATAAACTGTTCTGGTTCTATATCTTAATAGAGGGGTGTTTAGTTAATGCTAAAGAAGGTACTGTAATCAATAATTCATTGAAGATTAGGGCTACTAATAATTAAACGCTGGCTGTAAACTATTGCTTTTATTTATATATCCTAGAAGCGTTGCAGGAAGCTAATTCTTGTTCAATCTGACTAATCAACATATAATCGGTCTCTTCATAAAACCTAGAGAGGTTCAAAGGATTGATCAATCAACCACGGATAGGTGCTAACCCTAGCTAGGGCAATTCCGGATTTCCCAACACCTCCGTTAGGCATACAGTAAAGTCGTCATCTAAATAAACTGGGTGACGATCGAAAAGGATGCAGGCATGGAAGCTGATTCGATGCCGCTGATTAAAAATATTTAAATATTTGTAATTATTAGGAGAAAGGATATGGGTTTTCTCAGTTCAGTTGGTGGAATGGTCGGTGGCGTTGTTGGGGGTATGTTTGGTGGCCCCATTGGTGCGCAGATTGGAAAAATGCTTGGTGGAATGATTGGACAACAACTTGAGCAGTTGATGAGCCAGTTTGGTCAGCAAAATGTTGCTGGAGGATTAGCGAACTGTATACAGCAGGATGCAGCTAATGTAGCTAACCAACATGTCGAGAACTGTGGATTACCAAAGTTTATACAAGATGAGATGAAGCAGTTTATCCAGGATTGGATGAAAGATAATATGCAGGATGTTCCATCAGAATGTCAACAGGGATGTAACGGAGTATATGATCAGGCGACTTCTCAATCACAGCAGTCTGGTTATGATAATTGTACGAGAACACAAGGTGCTGGACATACAAATGCCGCTTATAGTTGTGCTGAAAATGAACAAGATGAAGAAAAGAATGGCAGTGATGGTAATTGGTTAGTAGCTCTTGCTGGCTCGCTTGCTAAAGTTCAACAGAAATTCTTGACTGCTGCAATGAAGAACATGGATACCATGAAAGAGAATGGTAGTGCGGCAGTATCTGGTGGAGATAAATCAGCAGAACAACAAGAAGCTCAACGAAATCAATTTTTAGAAGCTCAATCGCAATACCAGGCTAATATGCAGATGTTTAATATGGTAGCAAATATGACTGCTACATCACTTAAATCACTTGGTGAAGGTTTAACTTCAATAGCCCGTAAGCAATAATAGCTTATTAGATAGATTAAATGCTAGAGAGCTAGACGCTCTCTGGCATTTTACTATCCATAACATTGAACATGATTTTATGAGTATAAATTTTGTTAAGTATGTTGTTATCGCTTTGCTTCTAATGCTGCTATCTTCGTGTGGTGGTGGATCAGGTGGGGATGCTGAAAATTCTGAACAGTCAAATGATCAAAGTGTCAATAATAATTTAACAGGGTATTTGTTTTCTGAAGAGTCTGGGGATAAGGCATACTTAGTAGATTTGTCGACAGGAATTGCATCCATAATCCCAAATACAGACTGGGAAAATCAAGATGAAAGATTTCCTTACGGTATTGCGAGATATTACAAGTACTCAGTACAAAACAGTAATTCTCAGTTTGTAGGGTTGGCGGTAAATTGCAAAGGAGAAAATCCAGATCCTCTAGCTACTAGTATGTCTTGCATTTTCTTCCAAGATTATTCGGGTAATTATTTGGGCCAGATTGATTTGTTATATGATGTCTCAAATGTAGAGCTTTCACCAGATGGTCAATACTTGGCATTATTTAGAAATTTTAATCCTGGTGTATCAGGCCAAGAATGGTTTGAAGTTTTTACTATAGATGGAAGATTCCTTAGTGATAGAAGGTTACGAGCAAGGAATATTCAATGGCTTTTTAGTGGGGGTATTGTCTATGGTGATGGGAGACGTTTCGTATTTACCAAACCATATTCGACGGATACTGACTACAGCTTAATATTACCAGATAGCATCGGCGATGGGTGGATATCAGATTTTGATACTAGTAGCGATCAGTCTCAAATTGTTTTTACTTATGCATCAGAGAGTACGGCATTTACATCAGTTGAGGCAAAACTCTATATAATGAATACTGATGGCACAAATGTTAGATTACTCGCGGATGTTCCTGCGAATGAGACAGCTAACATTACTGATCCAACTTGGTCGCCAAATGGAAATTGGATTATTTTAGAAGAAGGAAATATTGAGGGGCAAGATCAAAATGTTCCAGGAACCGCAGGGTATATATATATTGTACCTTCAGAAAATCTAGGTAAGGTTTTTATACTAAGTGTTGATGATAGTAAAAGATCACAGGAAGTAATTCAGGTATGGCATGATCAAGATGGTGCGGGACCTAGTGAGACCCTCTCACTAAGATCATCTGGTCGGAGGTATGAATGGATACCTTGACCAAAATGTTAATAGACAATCAATAAAAAATAACATATGCGCATGTCACCTTAGCTTGCTTTCAAGATCACGTGCAAAATAAAAATACCGCTTTGTGTCACTATTATAGAGTATAAGGATTTGGTGTGCATAATCTCCTGTACTGTAAAATAATAAATCTTATTATTAGTCTGTTTGTTTAGTCTGGATCCTGTTGAATTAAAGTGGTCAAAGCCATTTATCAAAAAAAGTTTTGAAAAAGTGTGTTAACCCCATTAATTGCAAATGCAGCTTTCTAGAATGCAGAAAATGAATGTGATGATAATAGAGAAGGTGGAGGGATCGAAGGGAATTGGTTGGTTGCACTAGCGTGTACTTTAGCAAAAGTGGAGCAACTCAAGGTGGTAATGACTCACAATCAGCTGAGGATAAAGAGAAGCAAAGAAATGAATTTCTTGAAGATAAGTCTCAGTACCAAGCAAACATGCAGATGTTTAATATGGTTGCAAATATGACTGCGACATATCTTAAGTCATTGGGCGAGGGTCTTACTTTAATAGCACGTAAGCAATAATAAAAATATCGATCCTTACTTGGCACACCAGAGGCTATACCAGCCTCTGGTTTTATTTTGTTAAAGGAAAATATGATGTTATATAAACGGTATTTTTTACTAAATTGTGTGGCTTTAGTGTTTATAACTTCATGTGGTGGGGGTAGTGGAAGTGGTGATGATGCTGGGTCACCGAATTCTAATTCATCTAATGATGAGTTGTCAGGTTACTTGTTTTCACAAGATACAGGGAATTACGCCTATTTAATTGACGCATTATCAGGAACAGCAAGAGTAATTGCTAATACAGATTGGTCCAACCAAAAAAGCCGATTTCCAGGTGGACTTGTTAAATTTAGAAAGAGGGCAATACAAAACGATCACAATTATTTTCTCGTAAATGCGATACATTGTAAGAAAGAAAATGAAGATGCATTGTCGAGGGATATGTCTTGTATATATCTGCAGGATTATAATGGTAACTTTATAGATGGATTTGATTTGCTACATGATGTATATGAATTACAAATGTCATACGATTATCAATATATAGCACTTTTTAGAGATTTTAATCCTGGATCAACTGATCAAGAGTGGTTTGAAATTTATACGATAAATGGAGATCTTCTCAGTTATAGAAGAATGGAGAGTAGAAAGATAAGATGGTTTAGAGATGGGCGAATTATGTACCTTGATGGTACAAGGTTTGTAATAACTAAGCCATACTCTACCGAAGGCGATCAAACAATGACATTGCCAGATAATATTAGTAATGGTGGATGGTTAAGTGATTTTGATATAAGTAACGATGAAATGAAAATAGTATTTACTATTGCTTCAGATTCAACGGCTTTCACGTCAATAGTGGCAAAAGCTTATGTAATGGATATAGATGGAACAAATATTAGATTACTGGCTGATGTTCCTGAGGGTGATCCTAAAATAACATCTCCATCTTGGTCGCCTGATGGGCGCTGGATACTACTTGAAGAGGGATATGTTACAGGACAAGATCGTGATGTGTTAGGTGCTTCAGGAAATCTTTATGTTGTTCCTGCTGAAAATCAAGGAAAAGTATATATGCTGTCTACAGTACCTGGAGAGAGAAACAAAGAGGTAATACCATTTATGCATGATATTGATGGGCCCGGTTCATCAACGGTTTTTGATACAAAATCCTATGGTGAAGCGTTTGAATGGATACCATAAAAGGCTTTGACACTTTTAATCATTTAACCCCTTTAATCACTTTAATCATACAAACTCATCTTGATATTGGATTGAATATTCCAATATCAAACTGGAATAATTGTAGATGAAATACAAGTGTATGTGTCATCTAATTCTGTCAGTGTTACCCCTAGTGATATGAAAGGCATTATTTCTTTATAGTTGATTCAATAGTGATGGGTGTCTGGGTTATTGTAGGCAATCATTTGCAAAAGATGATGCAAGCTCAGGATAAAATGGAAAAATCGTCGGTTTCAGATGCAGACCTTAAAGGAAAGTCTGATGATGAAAAAGCGCAAATAAAGCAGGAAAAAGGTAAAGATTTCACTAAGGCGCAAGCAGAATTTCAAGCTGAGGCGAAGTTATTCGCAATGTGCTCAGAAGCAACTTCAACTGTATTGAAATCTGTAGGTGAAGGTCTTTCCTCAATGGCAAGAAAACAGTAAGTTTTATCACTATATACGTATCAAATATCAGGCACCTGAAAGGGTGTCTGGTATTTTTTGGTTTTTGATGATAGGAATTTTAACCACCTCCTGAATTTTACGATTGGAATATACCAATGCCTAAAATGAAGATTATAAAATATTTATTAATATTGATTATCTCCCATTCGTTAGTTGGATGTGGGGGTGGTGGTAGTAGTGGTGACGTTGGAGACGACAGCAATCCTGGTGATGGAAACGTAAATGGAGGACTGGCCGGGAAAATATTTACACAAGATGGGTGGATCATTGATATACCAACCGGCAAAGGTAAAAGAGTGCCAGGTATTTTATGGGATAGCTATTGCCTAGACTTTGATGTTGTGGGTGATGATTTTTATTGCACCGATCCTGTAAATACTTACGGAAGACATCCAAATTACAATGCATTCCCAAGTAGTACTGGTGATAAATATATAGTAGCTATAAATGATTGTGTTGAAGGATATAGCCTTGACTGCATTGAAATGTACAATACAAACACTGGTGAAATGATTGGAGAAAGGTATGAGCTATATCAGTCTGTTGATATTGCTAAGTTTTCAAAAAATGGAAATTATTATGCATACACATTTAGTGATGAGGCATATACCGATTCGCCAACATTATTAATTATTAATAATGTAAACAATGAAGAAATATCATTTACAGTTATGCCTGATGATGGTCCTATTTCCTTTGAATGGACCAATGATAACAGATTGGTTTATGCGTATAACGGCGGAATATATGTAACATCACCTTACAGTACTGAAGGGACAAGTATATTTTTTATGAGAGATTACCCTGAACTTTCTGATTATATCGGAATTGGCGGGGCTGTAAGGGTAAGCCCAGACGGAGAAAGAATTGCATTTAATTTGTTCAAGTCACATTTAACTGGTTCATACACACCCCAAACACCATGGGTAATCAATATCGATGGAACCGATTTTCATAGGTTTGCAAACAGAGAAAGCGAAAATGGAGATGGCGCTGAAGTATTTGGGTCATTAGCTTGGTCACCTGATGGTAGATATATCCTACTTATTGAAGGCTATATCCCAAGTGGATTATTTGATAGTTGGCCAGGGAGTTTGTATGCGGTTCCATCAGATAGCAGGAACGTTAAGATAAATGATGAAGGTAAAGATGGTATAATACGATTAAAAACAAACTATAAAAACGATTCAAAGGATTTGAGGTATCGTTTTGATGACGCTGTTTTTATGTGGATTCAATAATGTATTACTGATCTAGCTAGACACCCATTCTTGATTAAAGGGGGCAAAGCCCTTTATGACTACTGTTAAGCAAAATGGCTTTGACAACACAAAGAATGATCAAACCTACTTAGAGTAACTGCAATATTACATGTCCGTGTTTCATCGTAGGCTTGAGTAGTGATGATCTGATCTTTTTATCAACAATCAATCACCAATAAAAAATACATACTGCAACTCTCAACGGGTGTCCGATCGGTTATGGAGTGGATCCTGTGGTTATTGAATTTGATTCGCAATGCAAAACGAATTTATAAATATTTAATTCAGGGAACAAACAAGATGAAGGATATTCGTAGAATTCATAAGCTGGTTACACTGTTTCAAATGTCGGTCGTCCTGCTCTCATGCATGCTCTCCCTGATCGGGGTAGTGGTTAGTCATCTGCTTCTCCATTATGCCGAATATGCAGTGCTGGCAGGATTGGTTTCAATCCCGCTCACCTCATTGGTCATGGCGGTCGCGATTTTGTTCTTCCATAACTCACCATCAGATTCCGTGAATGAAATGACTGGGCAGGGGATGAGCCGATCTTCCTGGAGGTGTCAACTTCAGCAGATGCGTTGGCTGATCGGTTAACAGAGTCTTGCAATATCCAAACCCTGCCGTAAGAAGCCGGCCTATTGAGCATGGCGTCGGTAAGCATAGGGGATTCAAGCCGTCACGGCAGTAACTGATCAGTAGGAACGACTTTGTGAAATTAAGTTCTTTATGAGGTAAGAGGGGTTGACCGAAATGAACATTCATTTTATGTTTATGCATCTTTTAAACTAACTGCTTGGTGGCTGAATTGATCTCTCTTCAAAATCGCGCCCTCGCTTGGGCTGGAATGGTGTTTGCCTCACTACTATTAATCGCCGGAATAGCTCAGGCAGAGCTGACAATTGATGACTCAGCCGCACTCAATGGCGAGAAAGCGACTAAAAGTGTGTTTCTCATCGACTTTACCAACCCACGTAAGACGGAGTTCTATCTCGATATCATCCGTGGTACCCATGAAGGCCTTGTAAAACAAGGCGTTACACCGAATATGGTGCTGGTGTTCATCGGTGAGACGGTGCGCTATCTCTCCACCAAGCCTGACGACACCCTGGAGATGGAGTTCGGCGACGACCTCAAATCCATTGCTGAAACCGCCAAAATCCTTAAACAGAAGGGGGTGCGCATGGAAGTGTGCGCCATTGCGAACCGTGTCTTCAAGGTTGAGAATGAGACTGTCTTACCTCAGATGGAGGTGGTGGGGGACGGATTTATCTCCCTCATCGGCTGGCAGACACAAGGGCACAAACTGGTGCCAATCTTCTGATTGGCCGCCTTACCGGATTTTTCATCCGCCTGTTACCGGCCAGTTCCACTCTGGCCGGTAACAGGCGCTCGTCGTTGTTCGAATCATCAATCTCTTTGTGATTGGTATCCGCATCGAAACCCGCTTGTTCCACTTCCATTTCTGTTGAGTATCGGTGCTGATTGCAGACTCCCTGTTCGACGGAATTCTCTCTGCCGAAACCTTGGCGCTGCCCTCTGTAAGGAGTCAATACCCTGGCGTGCCGGGGCCTTGACTGACCCGTTGGCAAATCAGGTCATTTCTTCCAACTCATTGTAAAACCGAAAATATTCCAGATCTCAAAACTCCCTGTCACGATTGGAATGGTTGTTGCATATGATCATTAGGAGCCGTGTGTGGGGAGAGTTTGACGGGTTATTGCCGGCTCTATTTTAGCTAACCCGGAACTAATTGCTGCGATGTTTTTAGCTAAGCAGATTAACAGGCACAAGCCCGAAGACGGGTGACTGCCGGAGATTACGGATTATGAAAATAAGACGTTTTTTCGCCTCTGACATGAGACAGGCCTTACGTCAGGTTCGAGAAGCTTTGGGCGCTGATGCAGTGATCCTCTCAAACAAAGGTGTGGAAGGGGGGGTCGAACTGGTGGCTGCGGTGGATTACGATGAATCCGCCTTCAACAGTACCCAGCCAACCGCTATCGAGACCGAAGAATCCATCACCCAATCCCAGCCTGCTGTAAGCAGAAACTTTGCAACCGCCGCTTACACGGATATCGAAGAGAAAATCAAACCTGAGACCGATCGAGTCAAGCAAAAGGCTGACTACGATCCGGAGCCTGCCCTGGAGAGACCTCGGGTTGAGTGGAGTCAGGATCCGGTATTGCGGGAGATGCGTCAGGAGATGCAGGCGCTGCGGCGAATGATGGAGAACGAGCTTTCCGAGTTGACCTGGCGTGATCTCGGCCATCGTCGCCCCCAGACTCAGGAGTTGATCCGACAGTTGATGGGCCTGGGTCTGGATGCGGCCCATTGTCGTGAACTCGCCTATCGGGCCGAAGATGCCGAATCTCCTGAACAAGCCTGGCATCAGGCACTGAATCACCTGCGCCGTGAGTTGTCGGTGGAGAGCAATGACCTGCTGAATGCGGGTGGGGTATTGGCCCTGGTCGGCCCCACTGGTGTGGGCAAAACCACCACCATCGCCAAGCTGGCCGCCAAATTCTGCCTGCGTCACGGTAATCGTCACCTCGCCTTGATCTCAGCCGACAGCTATCGAATCGGCGCCCAGGAACAACTACAGAATTATGGTCAGATTCTCGATGTGCCGGTTCGCAGTGCGGCTACAGCCGAAGAGCTGAGCAGTGCACTGCATGCTTTTTCCGAAAAGCGGCTGGTGTTGATCGACACCGCCGGCATGGGGCAACGGGATCTGAAACTGACAGAGCGACTCGGCCTGCTGAAGCAGGGCAATCATCCGGTCAAGGCGCTGCTAACCCTCTCGGCAACCACCCAGCGGAGAGCGTTGAGCCATGCAATACGTTCATTTGGTGCGATTGCCCCGATTGGCGCGATTCTGACCAAAATGGATGAAGCCGCTTCACTGGGTGGCGTGGTCTCCGCACTATTGGAGTCCCGGTTGCCTCTGGCATTCACCACAAACGGTCAGCGGGTGCCTGAAGATATTCAGGTCGCCCGGGCAGAGCAATTAATTCGGCAGGCTGTTGAAATGACGCAACAGACAGAGCATCAACCCGATGAGGAGTATCTGGCTATGGCCTTCGGAGGAACGAGTGAACATGCAAATGTCTGAACAGATCGAAGATCAGGCTACCGGACTGCGCAGAATGGTGAATCCAGAACCCGTCAGAGTGATCGCTGTCACCGGAGGTAAAGGTGGGGTAGGCAAAACCAATATCTCCGCCAATCTCGGTGTGGCCTTGCAAGAACTCGGGCGAAGGGTCATGCTACTGGATGCGGATATGGGTCTCGCCAATCTGGATGTGGTACTCGGATTACATGCTGAACACAATCTCTCCCACGTGATGCGGGGGGAGTCTTCACTGGAAGATATCATTGTTACCGGACCGAAAGGCATGAAAGTCGTGCCCGGGGCGTCCGGTATGCAGCATATGGCTGAAATGTCGCGTGCTGAAAACGCCGGGTTGATCCATGCGTTCAGCGAGGTGGCCAACGATGTGGATGTGCTGCTGATCGATACGGCAGCCGGCATCTCCGATCTGGTGATCAGCTTCAGCCGGGCTGCTCAGGAGCAGATTGTGGTGGTGTGTGACGAACCGGCCTCGATCACCGATGCCTATGCGATTATCAAGTTGTTAAATCGTGAGCATGGCATCAGTCGATTTCGTATACTGGCGAATATGGTGAAGAGCGTCCAGGAGGGCAGGGACCTATACAATAAGATGTGTCGGGTCACCGATCAGTACCTTGATGTTATGCTCAGTTACATGGGGAGTATTCCTTTTGATGAGCAGCTCAGAAAGGCGGTAAAGAGCCAAAAACCGGTTGTCGAGGCTTTTCCTCGCTCCAGAGTAGCGCAGGCGTTCAAGAATTTAGCTAAAAAGGCCGATAACTGGCCTGTACCAACCGGAGTCAGTGGGGATCTGCAGTTTTTTGTCGAACGCCTGATCCAATTTTCAAGCCAAAATGGGGAGTAAGACGGTGAACGGTTTAGCGACATACACCGCCGTGCAAAAACAGCAAAGCTACAATGATCTGGTTGATCAGCATGCAGGACTGGTGAAGAGGATTGCTTATCATCTGATGAATCGGCTACCACCCAATGTGCAGTCTGATGATCTGATACAGGCCGGCATGTTGGGCCTGCTTGAGGCGAGTAAGAATTATGATCCCACTCAGGGTGCCAGCTTCGAAACCTATGCGGGTATCCGCATTCGTGGCGCCATGCTGGATGAGATCAGACGCAGCGACTGGACACCACGATCCGTGCATCGAAAGGCACGCATGGTGGCGGAAGCGATGCGTGAGATCGAAAACAACGAAGGCCGGGATGCCCGGGATGTTGAAGTGGCGAAAGCGCTGGATATGAGTCTGGAGGATTATCACCAGATTCTCCAGGATTCGACCGGCTGCCGGATCTTCAGTTTGGATGAACTGACCGCTGTCAGTGACGGTTTTCCGGCTACCCGGGAAGGCCCGATGGACAGTCCGTTCGATGGCTTGCAGAAGGATGCGTTCAAGAAGGCGCTTGCGGAGGCGATTGCAAGCCTGCCGGAGCGGGAGCGATTGGTAATCGCGATGTATTACGATGATGAAATGAACCTTCGTGAAATCGGCCATGTGCTGGGTGTCAGTGAATCCAGAGTCTGTCAGATACACAGTCAGGCAACTCTGCGTCTCCGTTCACGTTTGACGGACTGGCTCTCACTGGTACGTGACGAAGAGTAGTAATTGGTTGGCCTGTGTGTGCCGAGTTTGGAAATCACCGGTGATATGCAGGAGGGAGTGAGCATTGGATAAAAACATGAAGATCCTGATTGTGGACGATTTCTCCACCATGAGGCGTATTATCAAAAACTTGCTACGTGATCTGGGTTTCAACAATACCCAGGAAGCAGATGACGGTCTGACGGCGCTGCCGATGCTGCAGAGCGGTAATTTCGATTTTCTGGTCTCCGACTGGAATATGCCCGGTATGACCGGTATCGATCTGTTGAAAGCCGTGCGGGCAGACGAAAAGCTTGCCGGTCTGCCGGTTTTAATGGTCACTGCCGAATCAAAACGTGAGCAGATCATCGAAGCGGCTCAAGCCGGCGTCAACGGTTACGTCGTCAAACCCTTCACCGCTACGACCCTGGAAGAGAAGATCAACAAGATCTTTGAACGTGTGGGTTGAGCTTCCATCGCCTGGAGTTTATCAATATGGGGCAAAATCAGGATAACCAGCAGCGGTTAGAGACGGCAAGAGCATTGGTAGCCAGCTTGGAATCGGGCGATCACAAAGAGTCTGAGAGACTGATTGCATCTTTAACAACCCCCGCAAGTAACGATCAGTTGTTCCTCGAAGTCGGTCGTTTGACCCGTGAACTGCATGATGCAATCAACGGTTTTTTACTTGATGCCAAAATCAGTGACATGACCACTGTGGAAATACCGGATGCCAAGGAGCGGTTGACCTATGTCATAACCATGACCGAGCAGTCAGCGGATCGTACCCTCACGGCAGTGGAGAAGAGCATGCCGTTGATCGAGGGAATCGAAAAACAGTCCACTGAGCTTTCGGAGCAGTGGGAGCGACTGCGTTCCCGCATGTTGGATAAAGAAGAATTCGTGGATCTGAGTCGCGACCTGTCTCAGTATCTGCTCAAGTCAAAGGAGGATGCGGCAGAGTTGCACAAAAACCTGTCCGATGTGCTGATGGCACAGGATTTTCAGGACCTTACCGGTCAGATTATCCGCAAGGTAATCACCCTGGTACATGATGTGGAAGAGAAGTTGGTCATGTTGGTCCGCATTACCGGCAACAAGCTTGAAGACGATTCTGGCAAGAAAGAGAAGGAAGAATTGGCTGGCCCGGCAATTCCTGGACTCGATCAAGGCGATCAGGTGACCAGTCAGGATGACGTGGATGACCTGCTCTCAAGTCTTGGATTTTAGTTATTCGAGTTCAGACCGATATATCAGTCAATAAGAATGGCAATATTCGGCAGTGTTACCGGGAGTTATAGATGAGCATCGATGTCAACGACGAAATCCTTCAGGATTTTCTGGTTGAAGCGGGTGAAATTCTCGAATTGCTCAGTGAGCAATTGGTCGATCTGGAGCAACAGCCGGATGATTTTGATCTGCTCAATGCAGTATTTCGTGGTTTCCATACCATCAAAGGTGGCGCCGGATTTCTGACCATAGAACCTCTGGTAGAGGTATGCCATCGCGCCGAGGATGTGTTCAATGTGCTGCGCCAAGGGCAGCGCAGCGTCGGCCCCGATCTGATGGATTCGGTGCTGGAGGTGCTCGACGTCGTCAATGTCATGTTCGATGAGGTCCGTCAGGGCATCATGCCGGATCATGCCGATCCAAACCTGATTCAGAGACTCAATCAATACGCGGTTCCGGAAGGAGAGGAAGAGGAAGCCGAGGAGCCGCAGGAAGAGGTTGTCGAAGAGAAGGAACCGGAAGTTGCCGTCAGCACTGAGGATAGTGCCAAATCCCAGGATGAGTTGAGCGAGAATGAGTTTGAAGAGCTGCTGGATGCGATTCAGGAGCCTGAACCCAAAGCCGCGGCCAGTGATGAAATCACCGAAGACGAGTTTGAATCACTGCTGGATGAGTTGCACGGCAAAGGCCAGTTTTCCGGCAAGCCTGCTCAGGAGCAGGAGACACCGAAAGCGACGAAAGCCACTTCCGATGATATTTCGGAAGAGGAGTTCGAGGATCTACTCGACCAGATCCATGGCAAAGGACAATTCGATCCGGGCAAACTGCCTGAAAAACCTGCCGAGGCGAAACAGAAGCCGGCTTCCCCCAAAAAATCCAGTGCCCCGGCCAGTGATGAGATCACTGAGGATGAGTTCGAGGATCTGCTCGATCAGATCCACGGTCAAGGAAAATTCGATCCGAACAAGCTGAGTCAGGAGGGTGCCGACAAGCCGAAGGCGGATACGGCGAAAAAACCGGCTAGCAAGAAGAAAGCCGTCGCCAAGAAGAAGGCGGCGCCAGCGAAAAAGGCAGCGCCAGCGAAAAAGGCGAAAGCTGAACCAGCGGCCAAACCCGCCGCGAAACCGGCCAAACCAGCTGCCAAGGGGGGCAAGCCTGCTGCTGCAAACAAGCCTCCGGCCGAGACTAGCGTTCGAGTCGATACCCAGCGCCTGGACGATATCATGAATATGGTGGGTGAACTGGTGCTGGTGAGAAATCGCCTGGCAACACTGAAGGCAACCCTGAATGATGAAGATGTTTCGAATGCGGTTGGAAATCTGGATGTTGTAACCTCCGATCTGCAGCTTGCAGTGATGAAGACCCGCATGCAACCGATCAAAAAGGTTTTCGGTCGTTTTCCAAGAGTGGTGCGTGATCTGGCCCGCAGCCTGAAAAAAGAGATCGATCTCGAGATGCAGGGCGAGGATACGGATCTGGATAAAAACCTTGTCGAGGCACTTGCCGATCCACTGGTCCATCTGGTGCGCAATTCTGTCGATCACGGCATCGAGCAGCCGGAGGAGCGGGAAAAGAAAGGCAAGCCGAGACGTGGCACCGTGGTCCTTTCAGCGGCCCAGGAGGGCGATCATATCCTGCTCTCGATCGCCGATGACGGTAAAGGCATGGATCCCGATGTACTCCGCCAGAAAGCCGTGGAGAAGGGCATGATGGATGCCGAAGCAGCGGCCAGACTCGATGATAAAGAGTGTTTCAATCTGATCTTTGCGCCGGGATTCTCAACCAAAACCGAGATCTCCGATGTCTCCGGTCGCGGCGTCGGCATGGATGTTGTGAAAACCCGTATCTCCCAGATGAACGGTTCGGTGGAGATCGATTCCGAATGGGGGCAGGGCAGTATCATCATCATCAAGCTGCCACTGACTTTGGCGATTCTGCCTACCCTGATGGTGCTGTTGAATGATCAACCCTTTGCCCTGCCTCTGGCCAGTGTGGTGGAGATCTTCAATCTGGATCTGAAGCGGACCAATGTGGTGGATGGGCAGTTGACGATCATGGTGCGTGAACGTGCCCTGCCGCTGTTCTATCTGCGCAACTGGCTGAGACCGAATAACCCATTGGTCGATGAGGAGAAGGGCAACGGTCATGTGGTGATCGTGAACGTGGGTAATATTCAAGTAGGTTTGGTGGTCGATCATCTGATCGGTCAGGAAGAGGTGGTGATCAAACCCTTGGGGGCACTGTTGCAAGGCCTGGAAGGTATGGCGGGTGCCACCATTACCGGCGACGGTAAGATCGCTCTGATCATGGATGTACCTGGTCTGATGCGAAAGTATGTCAAGAAGTTTTAACGAACAGGTCATTGACGGTCTGGTGCACTATTTCGGCAAGGCTTGGCTTGCAGTCCGTCTCTAAGACAAAGGTCAACTTTGAAGAGGGACTATGGGCGCCAAAGTGCGAGTACTGATTGTCGATGACTCAGCCTTTTTTCGTAATCGTGTAGCGGCTGCACTGCAATCCGCACAGGATATGGAAATCATTGGCTTTGCAGCCAATGGTGATGAGGCGATCCGGCAAACAAAAAGCCTCAAGCCCGACGTTGTGACCATGGATGTGGAGATGCCGGTGATCGATGGGATCACCGCCGTTCGCAGAATCATGGCTGAGACACCAACCAGAATCCTGATGTTTTCAGCAGTGACCACCGAGGGTGCCAAAGAGACCCTCGATGCACTGGATGCGGGGGCGATGGACTTTCTGCCCAAAGAGATGAGCAATCCGGTAGCCGGGGCCGAAGAGACTTCCAAGGCGCTGCTGGAGCGGGTTCGGAATCTGGCAAAATCTCCCCTGACCCTGTCTCGAGCCAGTGTCAAAGAGTACCTGACTCCATCACCCTCACGCGTTGCCAGCGTGGGTCAGACGGCGCCGACATTCTCAAGCAGTCCGGAAATGGTGGCGATTGGCGCGTCCACCGGTGGACCGGTGGCACTGCGACAGGTATTGAGTGCCTTACCGAGAAACTATCCTCTGCCAGTGGTCGCCGCAGTGCATATGCCGGGCAGTTTCACCCGGGCCTATGCGGAGCGTCTCGATGGCTCCTGTGCAATCAAGGTCAAAGAGGCGATGGATCGCGAAATGTTACAACCGGGTGTGGCACTGATCGCACCTGGTGGAAAGCAGACGACTGTGGTTCGTGGTGCTGGTGGTTATCAGGTACGGATCTCCAACCCGCTGCCGGGAGAGATCTACCACCCGAGTGTCGATCAGATGCTGGCGTCGGTGGCGGAAAGCTACCGGGGTAAAGCGCTTGCGCTGATCCTGACCGGTATGGGCTCAGATGGTCTGGAGGGGGCGAAAAAGTTAAAGAAATACGGTTCCTCCCTGTGGAGTCAGGATCAGAAGAGCTGTGTGGTTTATGGTATGCCACAGGCAGTTGAGAAGGCGGGTCTTTCTGACAAGGTTTTGAGTATCGATGAGATTGGGCCACTTATGGCGAGAGTGAAATGAGAGTCGACTTTCTGAGCTTTATCGGTATCGTCGTCGCTTTTCTGGCGATTCTGGGCGGCAATTGGCTGGAGGGGGGACATATGGACTCCCTGGTCAATGGCCCGGCTATGGTAATCGTCATTGGCGGCACCATCGGTGCCATTCTGTTGCAGACTCCGGTGCCGGTCTTCTGGCATGCCCTGCGTCTCTCCGGGCGGGTGTTTCTGCCTGCCAGACTCGATATGCCAACCACCATCGAAAAACTGGTGCAGTGGAGCAATATTGCCAGAAAAGAGGGTCTGCTCGGCCTGGAGACCATCGCAGACGAAGAGCCGGATCCGTTTATCCGCAAGGGGATGCAGCTGCTGGTCGACGGCAGTGAGCCGGATGCTTTGCGTTCGATCCTGGAGATGGAGGTGGATGCCAGTGAACAGTATGACATTCAGGCCTCCAAGGTATTCGAAGGGATGGGCGGATACTCGCCTACAATTGGTATTATCGGCGCGGTCATGGGATTGATTCACGTGATGCAGAACCTGGCCGATCCCAGCAAGCTCGGCAGTGGTATCGCAACCGCCTTTGTCGCCACGATCTATGGTGTCGGCCTGGCCAATCTGTTTCTGCTGCCGATCGCCGCCAAGCTCAAGACCCAATCGGAACACATCTCCAAATTTCGGGAGATGGTTATCGAAGGTGTTATCGGTATTGCGGAAGGTGACAATCCCCGCAGTATTGAAACCAAGCTTAAGGGATTTCTGCAATGATCCCGTTAGACTTTGAAAGGTGCGACGATCACCTCAGAGACCACTATGGCTAGAAGACGCAAACGTCAGGAAGAGCCTGCGAATCATGAGCGTTGGATTGTCTCCTACGCCGATTTCGTGACCCTGCTGTTTGCCTTTTTTGTGGTTATGTATTCTGTTTCTTCGGTCAACGAGGGTAAATACCGGGTGTTGTCCCAGACCCTGACCCACGCCTTCCAGGAGTCTCAGCGCAGTCTCGAACCGATCCAGGTCGGTGAGCTCTCCCGCAGTCGGGGAGATACCCCCGGTCTGGGAGATGAGAGCGCCTTGATCCAGGGAGAGTTGCGCCAGGGGCCAGGTATCGAGAATGAACTGGGGATGGATTCGGCTGTTGGCAAACAGGTGATCCCCGATCTGCCTAGCAATGAGACACAGAGGCTCAGTTTTCTGGCTGCCACCATCGAGGATATGCTGAGTGACTATGTCGACAGGGATCTGGTCGATGTGAGTTTCAGTGAGGATCGGGTGGTGGTGAACATGAAGGATAAAATGCTGTTTCCCAGTGCCAGCGCGCATCTCTCCAGAGCCGCAGTGAAAGCGCTTGGCGAAATCAGTCGGGTGCTGAAGACAGTGCCCAATCAGGTGCAGGTGGAAGGCAATACCGACAATCGTCCGATCAATACGGAAGAGTTTCCCTCCAACTGGGAGTTGTCTGCCGCACGGGCTGCCAGTGTGGTGCATCTGATGACCCGCACCGGTATCGATCCTGGGCGTATGTCCGCTGTCGGTTACGCGGAACATCGACCAGTGGCGGATAACAACACCCTGGAAGGACGTGCGAAAAACCGTCGCGTCTCGTTGATTATCCTGGGTATGAACAAGCAGGCAGACCGGGTCATCGACCTGCCGGGAAGTGGTCAGTGAAAGTCTGGACGGTAGCCAATCAGAAAGGCGGTGTTGGCAAGACCACTACCACCGTATCCCTGGGCGGTCTGTTGGCACAGTGGGGACTGCGTACCCTGCTGGTCGATATCGATCCCCACGCCTCACTGACCAGCTATTTCCGTTACGATCCGGATGGGCTCGAAGAGAGCGTCTACAGCCTGTTCAAGGGCGTGGCGCAAAAACAGGCGGTTGACCCCCTGGGGCTGATACACCCAACCGGTACTGAAGGCCTCGATCTGATGCCGGCGGAAATGGCTCTGGCAACACTGGATCGTCAGGCCGGCAAGCTGGATGGCATGGGGCTGGTCATCAAACAGGCGATGGGGCAACTGCAGAATCGATATGATCATGTGATCCTCGATTGTCCGCCGATACTGGGTGTTTTGATGATCAATGCACTGGCTGCCTGTGATCATCTGATCATTCCGGTACAGACCGAGTTTCTTTCATTGAAAGGGCTTGAGCGTATGCTGCATACCCTCGATATGGTCACCAAATCGAGACGGGTACCCCTGCCATACCATATTGTGCCGACCATGTACGATCAACGTACCCGCGCCTCCATAGACAGTCTCAAAGTGATGCGCGAGAGCTATCCGGATCATGTATGGCACAGTCTGATTCCGGTCGATACTCAATTTCGAGAGGCGAGTAAAGCCGGTATACCTCCGGCATTCTTCGCACCTCAGAGTCATGGCACCTTGGCCTATGGCAAACTGGTTGAAGAGCTGTTGAATGATCATGAGACACTACCCCAGGCAGGAGCAGGTGGATGAGCTTGGGAAATGACAAAACCCGCATCAAATCGGTAAGCGAAAAGGTAGAGGAACCGGATCATGCGTTGAAAAGCTATCTGGATACTCTGCTGCTCGAGATCGAGACCATCCCGAGGGAAAGCGTGGCAGTTAAAGAGCCACCTCCGGTGGCCGATATCAAGGTGGAAGAGACCCAGAATTCCGAGCCAAAACTCGAGCAATCAACACAAACCCAACAGCAACAGGATTCTGCGCTTCCGGAGTGGGTGGAGAATGAGTTTCAGGTGCTGTTGTTCAAGGTGAACGGTATTACCATGGGGATTCCGCTGAATGCCATGAAAGGGATCCTCAACTACAGTGGTGAAGCGAGTCAGTTGCCTGGACAACCGGCCTGGTCCCTGGGAGTGATTGTCAACCGGGATGAAAAGGTGGTGGTAATCGACAGTGCACGATTACTGATGCCGGAAAGATTGACCTCCGATACACAGATCAAACCGCAACAACTGCTATTGATCGGTGAAGGGGACCGCGCGCTGGCGGTGGACACCATTTGCAATACGATGAGTGTGGTAAAGGAAGATGTGCGTTGGCGTAATGGTATACACAATAAACCCTGGTATGCGGGCATCATTATCGAAGAGCTGAGTGTGTTGCTCGACGTAGATGGGGTGTTGCAACTGCTGGCGGCTTAAGTTGATAGGCTAGGGTTTGGATGATGTTCGATCATCGAATAAACGACAGTTGTGAAGCAGTCATCTGCTGCGCGCTAAAACCAATAGATAAAGCCTGCAAGCGATAGAGGTGTAGATAATGAGTGTAGATGATGACGAAAGTGGCGGTGGTCCACTGATTCAATTTGTAACTTTCATCCTGATGGATGAGGTTTATGGCATCAACGTCATGCAGGTACAGGAAGTCTTGAGAGTGACTGAGATTGCACCTGTACCCGGGGCACCGAGTTATGTCCTGGGTATCGTCAATCTGCGCGGCAATGTGGTGACGGTAATCGATACCCGAAAGCGGTTCGGGCTCCCTTCGGTGGAAGTCAGTGATCACAGCCGTATTGTTGTGATTGAATCTGAAAAGCAGGTTGTCGGCATACTGGTTGATGCCGTTGCCGAAGTCGTTGAACTGCGTGAAGATGAGATCGATGCAGCACCCAATGTGGGTACCGAAGAGAGTTCCCGTTATATCCAGGGTGTGGCGACACAGGAAGGACGGTTACTGATACTGGTGGATCTGAACAAACTGCTGACGGATGAGGAGTGGCAGGAAATCAGCATGTACTGATCAACCTGAGACTGCGGTTGGTCAGTTTGCAGCCGCACTCAGCATCCCGGGATCCACAGGTCATGCGTCGAGCTGAAAATTAACTAAACTATATGGAACAGTAGTGAATTAATTTACTAGGTTCACACAGGGCAACTGATATGCCTGAAATTGGAGATCAAAACCCGCTCACCCCGCTCTATCCGGTTAAGCCGAGTAAGCCTCCCATGCGTCGGGAACGCCCCAAACGAAAGGATGAGCAGACGAATCAGGAACGGAAGAAGCCTGATCAGGAAAAAGACAATGGAAAGCCGCACATCGATGAGTATGCTTGAGGAACCTCTGAACAACACATGGGCCTGCATTTCACCACCAAGCTACCCTGTTTGTATGAAGTGATACTTGATAAATGTGGGCTATTACGTGCAATCCTCGCCCTGAATCGGTACATTTTCATCGACATAGAACTATTCAGAGGATCTTTCATGGTCAATCCACTTCCCTCGATCCACCCTGGTATTGAATGCAGCGTAAAACGCCAGGGTAGACTATGACCGGTAGCTCAAATCTCTTTTGGTTGGTTCTGCTTCCTCTGGCTCTGTTGCTGGCGGCGTTTCTCGGTTATCTGTTCTTCATCGAGCGCAAGCGAAAGGAACTGCAGGCGCAACAGAGCAGAGAGATTCAGACCCTGAAACAGACCGTGGCTGCACTCTGTTCGAGCGCGGTCGGGGTGGACAGGCGGGTCAATCGTCTGGAGCGGCAGGGACGGGATCTGGAAGAGCGTCAGGAGAATATCGAACAGTCCAACCTGCAGGGTGATCCTCCCTATAGCGACGCCATCAGCATGGTGCGGGCCGGTGCCGGTCCTGATGAACTGATTCAGGAGTTGGGCATCAGTCGGGATGCGGCGGATCTGATCATAATGATTCACGGTGCAAAGCGTGAAGATGCATGAGACAGTTCAGTAGTACGCCACTGATCGGATTTGCCGCCTACAGTGGTACCGGTAAGACGACCCTCCTGAGGCAGTTGATACCGCTGTTACGGGAATCCTCCATCAACCTGGGGGTGATCAAACATGCGCATCATGAAGTGGATGTTGATCAACCCGGTAAGGACAGCTACGAACTGCGCAAGGCCGGGGCAGGGCGGGTTCTGCTGGCAACCTCAAAACATTGGGCGTTGATGGTGGATGAGGCGGAAGCGAAAGAGCCGGAGCTGCCTGAGCTGCTGGAGCGATTGGATTGCAGCAGCCTCGATCTGGTGTTGGTGGAAGGTTTCAGGCACCTGCAGTTTCCCAAGATAGAGCTGCACCGTCCGGCACTTGGTAAACCGTTACTGTTTACCGGCGATTCTTCGGTGATCGCGATTGCCAGTGACGCACCCATCGATCAGCCGTGTAATCTACCCCAGCTCGATCTGAATAATCCGCAAGAGATCGCACAATTTGTCAAAGATTATTGTGAAGCGATACCTAGAGCTGATTGAACTCGTGTTAGGACATGTTCATACGAATCCAATAGGTCCTGTGGTGCCTGAAAAAGCTTCAATTTAGGCGTGTGGCGCGTAGTTTAGTTGGACCTAATGAGCGATGAGCAAGGGTTTGTGGTGCTTATTCAGGCACAACTCCCCATATTGATTTAATAAAGAGGGGATGGGTCCATATATCTCCCGTAAATTTTCAATCTTCCCAGCGGCAAGATTATAAAAGCCACTCTTCCTTTATGGGAGAGGGTGTATGCGAAGCGTTTCACCTGGCTAAAAAATAGAGCAAAACTCGCTAACTATTCATCTTTATCACGTTGATTTCTCATAAAGGCTAAGGTGCTCATTCGCCCCCTCTCCCCCGGCCCCTCTCCCGCAAGGGGAGAGGGGGAGTTGATATCCGACATTCTGACAATAATTCTGGCCTTGTCCATCTACTGATCTGTGCTTTCTCATCTCTCAATCAGCAATGAAAACCAACGAACGATAAGTCAGTTAACACCATAGTGTACGGAGTTTCTGGGGCAGCAGTGGCTGGGTTTGTTTTACGCCCAGCGGCGTTAACATTCACTTATGTAGAATAACTCCACCACACTCATTCTGCCTTGTTGGGCACAATTCGGCCCCAGTAGGACATATTGGATCAGTGTTAACAGACCCGAGCGTCTCATCTACACCCGATCAACTTTTCTCCGCCGTCATATAACAGATCCACCCGGCATCGGCTTCCCCCTCTTCAACGGGAAGAAAGATACCGTCGGGTTCACCATCATCATCGAATCCCTGCCAATAAAATGTGATCTTCTCAAATCCTACCTCGGACAGCAGTTCACGGACTTCAGGCAGACTCCACAGGCGCCAGTCATAACTGAAGGCCTTCTCGTAGCGTGAGCCATCCTCGAAATCGAAATGGATATGGCAGATCAAGGTGCCACTGATCGGGTCGTATTTCTCCTGCTCCCAGATATAGGTGAAGGTGGCGTCACCATCCTCGATGTCACGCTCCTCCTCGATCTCCTTATAGGAGTCATAGCCACCATAGGCATCCATGAAAAGTACGCCATCATCGGAGAGCTGCTCATAGACCCGTTGAAAGTAGCATTTCAACTGGTCACGCTCCTTGAACAGCCAATAACTGAAGTTCATGGCTGAGATGATCTCCATCGGCTCAGTCTCGACATTCAGTACATTCTCCTCCAGCAGGGTGACACGTTTACGCTGTGAGGATTTCAGCTTTGCAAGCTGATTCGCTTCACCCCATTGCAGAACCTCGGTATCGAGATCGACACCGATCGCCTGGTTGCTCTTGCGTCTTTTTACCCATTCACAGCAGACATTGGCGGTGCCGCAGAAATCCTCTCGCAACCGTTTGGCGCGACGCCCCTTGAGCTTTTTGAAAGTGTCATCGACGAAATCGATTTCGGCTTCGGAGCATTGCACCGAAAGTTCGTAGAGATGGTGTCGATCTGCTGTATCGGCTATGGATTGCGATTTCTTTTTTCGTTTGCCCATTGCTGTTTTTTTATCAATGCGGTTGGAGTGGTCAGTCATTCAAAGAGTGAATGCTACCCCATCAAGCGCTGCATCGCTACGCTAAAAAATCAGCTTTGATGTTAGCAAAAGATGGAACTGCATGGAGAGTGTGAAGAGAGTCTAACGTGTTACCTATTGAATCATCATAGAGTGTCTTGTTCATCAATCAACGCCTCTTCAACCAGTTTGTTCAACACTCGACTGCACTTCGCTTTGAGGTGATCTCTCAACAGTCGCACAGCGGGTGTGATCAGTTGCCGGTTGGGACAGATCAGCCAGAGTTCGGTAGCCGGAGGCTTGTACTCCGGTAGCAGGTTGACCACTCTGCCGGAGAGCAGATCATTCGACATATCGAGGCAGGACTTGACTGCCACGCCTTTTCCGGCAACACACCAGCGCCTGACCAGATCCCCATCATTGGAGGCTCGGTTGCCACTCATTTTGATTTTGTATTCGGTGCCATCCCGGGTGAAGCTCCAGAGATCGTGAATGATGTCATAGAGCTGATAGAAGAGTCCGTTATGTGCGGGCAGATCGTGTGGATGTTGTGGGGTTCCATGCTGTTGCAGATAGTCGGGGGTTGCACAGAGCAGTCCCGGAACCTTGCAGATTTTGAAGCCATAGAGATTGGCGTCATCGGGTGAACCGTAGCGTAGTGCGATATCCACCGCATCCCGATAGAAGTCGATATTGCTGTCACTGATATAGGTTTTCAGACTCACCTTCGGATAGTTCTCCATGAACTCATCCAGCCAGGGGGTGACCAGGTTACGCCCCAGGTCCGACGAAAGGGTGATGCGCAGCTCTCCGTCTACGATATCCAGATCATCCCGTACATTCTGCGTGGCCTGCTCCAGCAGCAGCAGGGCCTGCTCACACTGGGGGATATAGCGCTCACCGGCAGAGGAGAGTCTGAGCCGTCTGGTGGTGCGGATAAACAGGTCCATACCCAGCTGACGTTCCACCCGTTTGAGTGCGGCGCTGGCGGTGGCGGTGCGCATGTCCAACTGGGCTGCAGCGCCTGTAATACTGCGCAGTTCAGCGACTTTAAGGACCACTTGCAGATCTTCGAGCAGCATATTATCAAAAAATATTTGAAAATGTTTCTTTAATTATGCTGTTTATACAGGATTATTCAACACCTACACTTCATGTCATTCGTTAAACCTGAGATGGAGCAACCCCATGAAAGCCATTGGTTACAGTAAATCCCTGCCGATTGAGACCCCTGAAGCGCTGCTTGATATCGAGCTCCCCCAGCCGATCGCCACAGGCCGGGATCTGCTGGTGAAGATCGATGCAATCGCGGTCAATCCGGTGGATTACAAGATTCGTCAGAATATGGCCCCCAGCGATGGGGCATGGCGGGTACTTGGCTGGGATGCGGTGGGTAAGGTTGTGGCGACCGGGGAAGCGGTCACAACATTCAAACCCGGAGACAAAGTCTTCTATGCCGGTGATCTCAACCGACAGGGTAGCAACGCGGAGTACCAACTGGTGGATGAGCGTCTGGTCGGCCACAAACCGAAAAGCCTGACGGATGAAGAGGCGGCCGCATTACCGTTGACCGCGATAACCGCCTGGGAGCTGCTGTTCGAACACCTCGCCATCACTCAGGTATCGCCCGAGGCAAAGGAGAAATCCGATGAGGTCATCCTGGTGGTCGGTGCCGCCGGTGGGGTTGGCTCCATTCTGCTGCAACTGGCCAGCACCATTACCGGTGCCACCACCATCGCCACAGCATCGCGTGAACGTTCACAGGCCTGGGTGAAACAATTGGGTGCGAATCATGTGATCGACCACAGCAAACCGCTGCAGCCCCAGATCGAGGCACTGGGCATTGGCCAGGTGACCCACATCGCCAGTCTCAACAGCACCGTCGACTACTTTGAGGCTTACACGGAACTGTTGGCACCCTTCGGCAAGATCGCCATGATCGATGATCCCGAGTCGCTGGATGTGATGAAACTGAAGCCGAAGAGTCAGTCACTGCATATCGAGTTTATGTTTGCCCGTTCGATGTTCAATGCGGCGGATATGCAGGCACAGAGTGATCTGTTGAACCGGGTGGCCGATCTGATCGATCAGGGGTATATCAGAACCACCGTCGGTAAAAAACTGGGTGTGATCAATGCCGATAATCTGAAGCAAGCCCATCAGCAGCTGGAGTCGGGTCGTTCGATCGGTAAGATTGTTCTGCAGGGTTTTTGAATACCACAACCTGTGTTGTACAGCGAGCAGGATAGACTCATCAAAACTCAGACGAGGATTTAACCATGTCATATTATTCAGTTTTGGATGTAACACCGACCCGTGAGGATTGGATTCCAGACTACATCGAGCCAGCCAACAGGCTGGTCGCTCAACATGGTGGAAAGTATCTGGCGCGTACCACCAGCCACAATCAGCTTGAAGGTGAACTGAAAGAGGCAGCATTGCGCATCATCATAGAGTGGCCATCCAGACAGGCTGCCGAGGCGTTCATGGCAGACCCCCTATATCAGCCTCATTTGCAGACGAGGGCGGCCGGGTCGGTCAGTCATCACTATCTGGTTGAAGGTAAGGACGATCTGGGTTGAGTGGATCAACATGGATTGGATGGCTGCCAGCTTCGGCTTGCGCCAATCCGCTCTCCTGATGAGGCAATATTATGAATGCAGCTATTGAAGAGACAGCCTTTGAAACGATCAATCCAGGCTACAACACGACATTTCAACCGGGTCGCTTGAGCCTCGGACTGGTGGCGCCCCTGGAACAGTACAGCTCGGGGCCTGTTGCCTCGATGACGCGCCATATGGAACGGGTCGAGTTGGCAGAAGCGTTGGGCTTCTCTGCGGTCTGGCTGAGGGATGTACCGTTCAATGTCCCATCCTTCGGTGATGCCGGACAGCTGTTCGATCCGTTTGTCTATCTGGGGATGCTGGCCGCGAAAACCGAACGTATCGCTCTGGGTGTTGCCAGCATCGTACTACCCTTGCGTCATCCGGCACACATTGCCAAGGCGGCAGCCAGTGTCGACCAGTTATCCGGCGGACGGCTGATCCTTGGTGTGGCCTCGGGTGACCGGCCGGAAGAGTATCCGGCGCTCAATCTCAGTTTTGAAGGTCGTGGTGAGCGCTTTCGCCAGAGTTTTGACTACATTCGTCGTATGTGGGAGGAGCGAGCGGCATTTCAGAGTGATTATGGCAATCCCCATGGTGGTATGGATATGTTGCCGAAACCTGCCTTTGGCAAGCTGCCGATGCTGATCACCGGTGGCAGTCAACAGGATCCGGATTGGATCGCCAGGCATGGAGAGGGATGGATTACCTATCCCCGCACTGTATCTGCACAGGCACGACTGGTCAGTGACTGGCGCGCCAATGTTAAAGCTGTGGGTGGGCTTGCCAAGCCTGCAGTGCAATCCCTCTATATCGACTTGACTGAGAACCCGGAGACAGAACCGCAACCGATCCATCTGGGATTCAGGTTGGGTGCTGATCATCTTCGCAACTATTTGAAGTCACTGGAACAGATAGGCATCAACCATGTGGCGCTCAATCTGCGATTCAATCAGCGGGATATCGAGACTACACTGAAACAGCTGTCAGCAGAGATCCTGCCTGAATTTCAGAACTAATAACACGGCATACTGAGTCGCCAGGTTAATATGGGAGTGAACAAATGCAGAAAACCATCATGATCACCGGGGCTACAGATGGTATTGGTCTGGCTGCCGCAAAAAAACTGGTTGGTATGGGGCATCATCTATTACTGCATGGACGCAATCCCACAAAGCTCTCTGTGGTTGAAAAAGAGCTTTCGAGCCTGGCTGACAGTGTACCTGTGGAAAGTTATGTTGCCGACCTCTCCGTGCTCAGTGAGGTGCAACAGCTGATCGATCAGGTGGCGGAACGGCATCAACATATCGATGTGTTGATCAACAATGCGGGCATCTTCAAAACATCCGAACCGCTTACCACAGAGGGTCTGGATGTGCGTTTTGTGGTCAACACCATTGCCCCCTATCTGCTGACAAAAAAAGCGCTGCCCTTGATGGGGCCGAGTGGTCGGGTCATCAATCTATCCTCTGCTGCCCAGTCGCCGGTGGATCTGCAGGCACTGATGGGACGCCAGCGAATCGATAACGATTTTGAAGCCTATGCACAAAGCAAACTGGCGATCACTGCCTGGTCCCGCAGCCTGGCGGAGATTCATAAGCCGCAGGGTCCGAAAATCATCTCAGTCAATCCGGGTTCGATGCTCGGCAGCAAGATGGTCAAGCAGGCATTCGGCGTGGCCGGCAAGGACATCAACATCGGTGCGGATATTCTCATACGGGCAGCGCTGTCGGAAGAATTTGAGTCGGCCAACGGTCGATATTTCGATAACGACTCCGGAAGCTTTGCCTCACCTCATGCCGATGCGCTCAACCCAAAGATCTCCGACTCAATCATTGAATCGATTGAGTCGGTACTGGATGAATATTCGAATTAGGTGGCAGCTCGTTTGAAATGGCAATATCCCGCAGTGTGATGGAGATCTATGCTGTGTATGGGGCACTGAACTGGATCGGTTCAGGTAGATTAAAAATAACAATCCCAGTGTAATCAGCAACAGTTTTCGTTTATGGAATAGAATATCTGATTGATCTTCACTTTCCACAGGAGATGAAAACTCGAACTATAATCTTTTTATCAGGACGAGAGAGAGAAGAGGTGGTGTTATGGCAATTGCGATTTCACTCCAGCAGTTTTTGCAGAATCACGCATTAGATTACGAGATCATCGATCACAGACGCACCAGTTCCACGCTGCACAGTGCGGAAGCTGCGCACATTCCCGGAGACAGGATGGCCAAGTCGGTACTATTGGGAGATGACGAGAGCTACATGTTAGCGGTTATTCCGGCAACCCATCACATCGATTTCGATGATCTGACCCAACTTACCGGACGCAATCTCTTTCTGATATCAGAAGAAGAGCTACAGCAGGCCTTTGCCGATTGTGAGACGGGTGCAGTGCCACCGGTTGGCGATCCCTATGGGATTGAGACCCTGGTGGATGTGGCCCTGTTACAACAACCTGATCTCTATTTCGAGAGTGGTGATCACGGCAAGTTGCTGCATCTCAGTACAGATTCCTTCCGGGAATTGGAAGAGAATGCGATTATGGGAGAGTTCAGTTACCACATATAAACCTCTGATGAGCTTGGTTGGCCATTGGGGCCATTGGGGCCATTTGTTGGCCAGGACGAAATCAGCTGAAAAATGGTGATTTGAGAGGGAGATACCGTTTTACAGCTGATTTCTCCATGGAGATCCCACTTCCTATCGACCTGGTAACTGCTTAGCCATTTGATTCCAGGTACAAACTAGTTTAATCTTGCGCTCCTTAAATCTGGAGAGATGTCCGAGTGGCTGAAGGAGCACGCCTGGAAAGTGTGTATACGTTAATAGCGTATCGAGGGTTCGAATCCCTCTCTCTCCGCCAATAAAAAAGGGGCCCCAATCGGGGCCCCTTTTTTATTGGCGGAGAGAGAGGATTTGATTCGAACCCTTCGTTCGAAAGGAACGCAGTGACGCCGACGCCGCAGCGCAGCGTAGGCGCCCCGTAGGGGTGAGCGAAGCGAATCAATCCCGACCTTCAGCCCACACTCAAGCGGAGACCCACTGGCCCCTTTTTTATTGGCGGAGAGAGAGGATTTGATTCGAACCCTTCGTTCGAAAGGAACGCAGTGACGCCGACGCCGCAGCGCAGCGTAGGCGCCCCGTAGGGGTGAGCGAAGCGAATCAATCCCGACCTTCAGCCCACACTCAAGCGGAGACCCACTGGCCCCTTTTTTATTGGCGGAGAGAGAGGATTTGATTCGAACCCTTTGTTCGAAAGGAACGCAGTGACGCCGACGCCGCAGCGCAGCGTAGGCGCCCCGCAGGGGTGAGCGAAGCGAATCACCAGGAGTGGTCCGACGCAGGACGCCATAGCGAAGCGCAGGCGCCCCGCAGGGGTGAACGAAGCGAATCACCAGAAGTGGTGCGACGCAAGACGCCACAGCGAAGCGCAGGCGCCCCGCAGGGGTGAACGAAGCGAATCACCAGGAGCGAAGCGACACAGGACGCTGCAGTGAAACGTAGGCGCCCCGAAGGGGTGAGCCGAAGGCGAATCACCAGGAGCGAAGCGACGCAGGACGCTGCAGTGAAACGTAGGCGCCCCGAAGGGGTGAGCCGAAGGCGAATCAATCCCAACCCTCCGCCCACACCCAAGCCAAGGAGACCCTCAAACCCTTTATTTATGGCGGAGAGAGAGGTTTTGATTCGAACCCTTCGTTCGTAAGGAACGCAGTGACGCTGATGATTGGAAAATGGCCGAACAGCAATTTTTATTGAAATGAGTACTCAAAGGTATATCCCTATTTACCGCTTAGGCCGGTTATCATGTCCCTGGGTATGTTGTTCAGTTAATGGATGGGTATAGCGTATGTTTCTGTTTACTCTAAGTGCAAATAGTTCAGCCGTAAACAAATACAAATCACCGCAAAAGCTTGCGCATCCTGTTGTTGAATATCTCAACAAGTCAGCCTATTAGCAGAAGTCTCTCTGGATCAGGTGAATCCGCTCAGCAGGCTTTTCAGCCAGTCACGGCATACTCTATACAGCTCTAGCATAAACAGGACCTATTGAAATCCCCATTACACTAAAAGCAGTGTAATAAGTTGCTTAGGCCCATGAATCCCATAAGCCAATGTCTGCTCAATATCCGCCGTTTTTGAGGGGCCTGATATCAACAGTACATTGGTTGGCAGACCATCGGCCCACTGCTCTTTCTCAATCACTTCAGCAAACGATTGATAGAGTTTTGTTGCATCCAGCAAAGCGATATGCACCGGCGGTACCAAGGACATCAAGCGTGGCTCGTCCCGGTCTGGCATGAGCACCAGGGTGCCGGTCTCGGCAATCCCACAGCGGCTGCCGGTGATGGCTGCATCAATCTGTGAGAAGAGCTCGGGCTTCCAGGATTCGATGGGTTGATCGTATTGATGAAATAGGGTGCTTTCAATGTTACTCATGCTCAATTGATTACCGGTGTCTCCTGTACCGGTCAGGACTTGATGCAGGCCCCGCTTGGGTAGCTCTTCCGCTAACCAGTCGATCCATTGGGCGGCGGGCAGGGTGTGGACTTCACCGTGTACGGACTTTTGGCTCTCGATAAACCGGGTGATGCGTTGTTCGACGCTCCAGGCTTCCAGGGAGGGAGTACTTGGCTCTGGCTGCTCCAGCTCGACCTGATTGTCACGCAGGCGCTGCAGGATGTTGTCTCTGGTACTACTCATCGTCATATCCCTGCTGGCGGGCCAGTTCGCTGAGTGACTTGGAGGAGGGGGTCGGGATGGGGCGATAACGTGTCCAGCCCTTCGAGAGAGGCGGCTTGATGCGACGTAATCGGGTTGCCAGATATTTGAAGGCACGGTAGATCCTGGGTCTTGCGTAGATATGCTGCCAGAGTTTCCAGATCAGGGCTTCACTTCGGCTGCGCAGAGCCCCTGTTCCAGGTACGCCGTTTTCGCTCGGTTTTGCCTCCACTGCTTCGGCACGCAGACGGTTGATCAGTTTAGGCAGCGGGATGCGCACCGGGCAGACCTCACCGCAGGCTCCGCACAGGGTGCAGGCGGAGGTCAGGCTGCCGACCTTGTCGATGCCCAGACGTTGCGGTTCCAGCAGGATGCCGATCGGGCCAGGGTAGGTTGTGCCGTAGGCGTGTCCCCCCACATGTACATAGACCGGGCAGTGGTTCATACAGGAGCCGCAGCGGATGCAGCGCAGGGTGTCGACCAGCTCCTCGTTACGGCGGATGCGAGATCTTCCATTGTCCAGCAGCACCAGATGGACCTGCTCCGGACCATCCTTCTCGCCGGGCTGGCGGGGGCGGCTGATCATGTTGAAATAGGTGGTGATCGGCTGGCCGGTGGCGGACTTGGTGAGAATCTCCAACAGCGGAGGTACGTCAGAGAGTTTCTCCACCACCTTTTCGATACCGGTGATGGCGATGTGGATCCGGGGCGCTGTGGTGCTGAGTCGGCCGTTACCCTCATTCTCCACCAGGCAGAGGGTACCGGTCTCCGCGACGGCGAAGTTGACACCGGAGATGCCGGCGTCCGCATAGGCGAACTTCTTGCGCAGCACCTGGCGGGCGCAACCGGTCAGCTCGTCAACATCGTCGGTGTAGGGCTGTTCCGGATGAAACTTCTGAAACAGTTCCGCCACTTCGAAGCGGTTCTTGTGGATCGCCGGAACAATGATATGGGAGGGGGGCTCCTGGGCCATCTGCAGGATGTACTCACCCAGGTCGGACTCGATCACTTCGATGCCCCGTTGCTCCAGGTAGTGGTTGAGATCGGTCTCCTCCGAGACCATCGACTTCCCCTTGACCACAAAAGTTGCCTGCTCTGCCTCGAGGATCTCATGGATCAAGGCGTTGGCCTGCAGCGGGGTCTCCGCCCAGTGTACCTGGATACCGTTCTCGGTGAGTTTGGCTTCGAGCTGCTCAAGCAGCTCGGCCTGGCGGCTGAGGGATCGGTTGCGGATCCCTTTCGCCCGATAACGCAGTGCCTGGAGTTGCCGATCATCCGGGAACTGGGCCAATCGACGTTCACGGATGCCATCCATGGCACTGCGGAAGTTACGCCGCAACTGGTCGTTGTGCAGTGCCTTGTCGATGCGTTGGTAGAAGGCCTGGTATTGGTTCATTCAGCTTCTCCGCTGGTTCTATCCAGGAGAAACTCCGCCACATGCTGGGTTGGCAGCTCACGTTGCTGATGCTCCAGTGAACCGCTTATGTTCATCAGACAACCACAATCCTGGCTGATCACCATCTGGGCACCGCTGGCCAGCAGGGCATCACACTTGGCCTCCACCATGGCGCCGGAGATGTCCGGTTGCTTGACGGAGAAGGTGCCGCCGAATCCGCAACACTCGGTTTTATGGGCTTGCTCCATGACCTGCACGTTACTGAGCTGGGCGATGAGCGAGTCGATCCGGTCTGCAACCCCCATCTCCCGTCGTGCGGAACACGAGGTGTGGATGGCGATTCTGGTCGGTTGGCCCAGATCTTTCAGCTGCAGCGCCAGCACATCGACCAGAAACTCAGTCAGTTCATAGGTGCGCTGTGCGGCGTTGATCGCCTGGGACTCGTCCGGTTGGCCGGCGAACAGCTCCGGCCAGTGGTGTTTGACCATCCCCGCACAGGAGCCGGAGGGCACCACGATGGGATAGTCTTCAGGAAAACAGTTCAACTGGGCACGAGCCACCGCCAGCGCCTCCTGGCGATAGCCGGAGTTGAAGGCGGGTTGACCGCAACAGCCCTGGTAGGCGGGATAGATGACTTTCACACCCTGTCGTTTGATCAGCGCCATGCCGGCCAGGCCCGCATTCGGGTAGAGCAGGTCGATCAGACAGGTGCCGAAGAAGTAGACCTGGTCCGGTTGGCTCATCGCTACTCCTCACTGAACATGGAGGCGTACAGCTCTGAGTTACGTGACAGCCTGGCCTGGCTCTTGAACTCATGGAATGCCTGAAAGGCAAACTCCAGATGAAAGCGTGCCTTGTCCCGCGCCTGTTCCGGGTCCCGGTCCATGATGGCGGTGACTATGGCTTTATGTTGCATACACAGCTTTTCCACGAACGTGGGTTCTGCATAGAACATGTCCAGGTATTCACTGACGGTGTTTTTCAATACGTCGTGTATGGCGTTGGTGAAGTGCACCAGCACTACATTGTGGGCCGCTTCGGTGATCGATTGGTGGAAGGCCGCGTCCGCCTGCAGCTTTTCGATACTGGAGGCCTCGGCGCGGTGAATCTCAACCATCTCGTTGAATCGGCTCCAGATCCGTTGACGGTCGCTCTCCGTGGCGCGGGTTGCCGCATTGAAAGCGGCCACGCCCTCGAGCTCTTTACGCACCTCCAGGGTATCGAACTCCGCATCCGGTTGGTCCTGAAGCAGAGCCATCAACGGGTCGGTAAAGCTGTGTGCCAGGGATTCGGTGACATAGTTGCCGCCGCCCTGATGGGTGTGCAGCAGCCCTTTGCTGGAGAGTTTCTGGATCGCCTCCCGTAGAGAGGGGCGTGAGATTCCCAATCTTTCCGCCAGCTGTCTCTCGGCGGGCAGACGCTCTCCGGGCTTGAGGGTGCCGTCGGCAATCATGCCCTCCAGTTGTTCTGCGATCTGATCCGAGAGTTTTCTACGCTGCATTATCTGTCTTTATGGTCTTACCAATTACCATTTTGGGCAGTTTAGACTGCATTCAATGGAACCACAAGAGCAGATTCAGAATAATGATTTCATTCGTCGGGAGTCTATATGACAAGTCAAAAACAGCTAATAACCAGTAAATAATGGCATTATTGACAGATTTTAAAGGGTGGCTGAGGGTCTATGCCGGGTTGACAGAAGAATTTTCCTTATCCTCATAAATTGGACAGACCAATAAACCGAATGGTTGGATTTAGCCAATAGGTGGCATTTGTGATCACCTTCCCTATCGGAGAATAACCCATGAAATAAAACGTTCTAGATCCTGGCGAGTGCAGCACTGCTGTCACTGTCGATGGTTGCCACCCCCACCTTTGCTGCCAAGAAAGTCCTGCTCAGGGTGCCGGTCTGGTTTGTACCCACCTGACCGGTCTCGACTCGCCCCCCCCAAATGGCTCGCAATACAGGTCAACACCGCTTCCGGCGGTTCGGTTAAGATCTAAATCTATGAGCCTGGAAAACTGTTACCGGCCAAGGGGATTCTGGCGTCGGTCTCAAAAGGTCAGGTGAACGCCGGCTGGACCACCCCAGGTTACAACGCCGGCCTGCTGGGACAGAAAGGGGCATCTTCACCGCCGTGCCTTTTGCAGCTGGGAATTCTGGTCAGTACCGCGATATCATCCGGATTGATTAATCGCATTGTTTTACAAAAAATGAAATAAATTACTTAATCCCTTGGTTTTTCAGTGAGTTAAATCATGCGATCGATGGCTCGATGTACTATGCTTAGGGGATGAGGTCCCTATTCAGTCAACCCCGCCAGGCCTTGAATGATTTCAACTCAATCGAGGCTGAACGGCGGCGTATTCAATATCATCTGATCTTCCTGATTGGTGCATTTTTTCTCGCTGCCTTTGCCATGGCCAGCTATATCAATCTGCGTTACGAGGTCGCCTACTTCCTCTCCGGCTCGCTACTGGCAGCCATCGGCATCAACCTGTTTGTTCTGAAGACCGAAAACCACAAGATCGCGGCCTGGCTCTACAGTACGGTCATGCTGGTGCAGGTAGTCTATCTGATCATCAGTGGGGGGGTAGAGGCAACCGGTCCCCTTTGGACCTATCCTATCGTGGTTATCATCATCTCCCTGTTGGGCCACTTGCACGGCTATTTTTTATCCCTGTTTGTAATCGCGCTGCTCTCTGTGCTGTTGGGTTTCGGAGATGACTATGGATTAACCCCGCAATATTCGGAGACCTTCAAAATCCGCTTCATCGCCACCCTGTTTGCATTGAGTTGGTTGGTCTGGAGTCTGGAATATTCCCGCGCCAAGGCAGCTGCTCTGTTGAACGGGCTTAACAAACAGATCCTGGATATCAGCCGTAGGGATCAATTGACCGGCCTGCTGAACCGACGTGGCCTGGAAGAGAATTTCAACAGCGAAGTGAACCGCTCACTACGGGTCAATCAGTCCTTCTCCCTTGCACTGCTGGATATTGACGATTTCAAAGCGATGAATGATCGCTACGGGCATCTGCTCGGGGATGAGATTCTCAAACAGATCGCCAATCTGGTGCAGTCCCAGATCCGAAACATCGATACCCTGGCTCGCTGGGGGGGAGAGGAGTTTGCCATTCTGCTCGATAAATCGTCCCTGGCAGACGCGGTCTACATTGCGGACAAGATCAGAAAAGCCATCCAGGATTTAGACCGGGAGCAGTCACTGATCAGTGAAAGGATAACCATCAGTATCGGCGTCGCGGAGTATCAACCGGGACAGAGCATGCTGGAGTTGTTCGATGCTGCGGACAATGCGCTCTATCTTGCGAAAAGGTGCGGTAAAAACTGTGTCAGAACAACGGAGGATGTTGCCCGGGAGAATGGCCGGCCCGATCTCTCTTTGGTTTGAATCGGATTGAAACAAGCGACTCTATAGCGTCAACAGAAGGCCGCAAAGCGGCCTTCTGATCTATTGGCTACATCATCATGTCGTCGATCAGATTGGCAAACCAGCTGTGTGCATAGCTGACTTCACGCTTGCGTTGCTGATCCGAGGCGTCCATCGGGGAGAGGCCGCCGGCGCCTTTGACCGGCAGGATGGTATTGCTGCTCTTGTCCAGGGTATAGACCGCCGCCACGGAGATACCGTGCTCTTCGCCGAGGATGCTGTAGCAGGTGTTGACGAAGGTGGGATCCGGTGGTTCGATGCCATTGAAACGCGAGACAATGGCAGCCGCGGCAACCTTGGCCTGGGAGTTGGCGGCGTAGGCCGATTTCGGCATCTTCGCGGCGCTTGAGGCATCACCCAGAACGTAGACGTTTTTATGCTTGCTGGACTCGAAGGTCAATTTATTGACCGGACACCAGTCCCCATCCGTCAGATCGGAGGCAAAGGCAACCTTGCCCGCTTTCTGCGGTGGAATGATGTTGATCACATCACCCTGGAACTCCTCGATCTCCGCCTGCAGTGTCATGGTGGAAGGGTCGAGCTCCTCAACCGTGCCACCACCGGCAGCGCCAACCCACTCGATCATGCTGTTCTCAGTACCGAAGCCATAGAGCTTGCTCCAGCCCTGGGTAAACAGACCCTGCTTGGAGAATTTGTCCTTTGGATCGAGGATCAGGATTTTCGCCTTCGGCTTGTGGTGCTTGCAGTACATGGCGATCTGTGCAGCCCGCTCATAAGGGCCGGGTGGGCACTTGTAAGGGTTGGGTGGCGCGACGATGATCACCTTGCCACCTTCCGGCATGGCCAGAATCTGATTGCGCAGGGTGGTTGTCTGAGGGCCGGCAAACCAGGCGTGAGGCACCACTTCCGCGACCTTCTCGTCGTAACCCTCAATCGCATCCCACTTGAAGTCCACACCCGGTGAGACGATGCATGCATCGTAGGCGAAAGTTTCGCCGCCCTGGGTAACCACCTGCTTTTTGTCAGGCTCGATGGCGTCAACCCGGTCGATCACCACTTTCACCCCATGGCGCTTCAATCCTTCATAGTCGAAGGTGATGGAATCCAGAGTGCGGTCACCACTGAGTACTTCGTTACTCATAAAACAGGATTGGTAGACCTTCTTTGTCTCAATCAGGGTGACATCAACCTGCGGGTGCAGCTTGCGCAGATATTTGGCGGCTGTACAGCCACCGACGCCGCCACCAACCACCACCACTTTTGGATTGGCAGCCAGTGCAAGTTGGGGAAAGCCAAGGGATGCCCCGGCAACAGTGGCGAATCGAATAAAATCTCGACGGTTAATCTCTGTCATGCTCTTTTCCTGTCCCGGGAATCAGTGTTGGCTGCCGTAGTAATGAATCAGAGCCGGAATGGCCCGATCACCTTCGGCCTCGATGGCGGCATCGACTTTGCGTTTCATCTTCCTCGGGTATTCCCGGCGGCCATCGATGAAATCATCCATGGTGTAGTGCAGATAGGGCATCCATTGACCTGCCAGGGTGCCGGCATCACCCGGTTTACCACCATCCTCATGGCACTTTTCACAATGCTCATCGTGCAGTCTGGCGCCGAGTTTGGCCATTGCCGTATCATGCTTCTGTGGCATCAGTTTTAGTGGTTGTTTGGCGAAAAACCAGGCCATACTTTTAATCTGCTCCTCGCTATAGCCTTTTGCAATACGGTTCATGATGGTGGAGTTGCGCTCATCGAACTTGTAACCCTGCATGGCATCGATAAACACTTCCGGATCCATGCCCGCGATGGATGGGCTCGAGGGACCGACACTTGAGCCGTCTGTACCATGACAGCCGGCGCAGGTGAAAGCCAACGCCTGGCCAGTGGGCGCCGCCGGAGCGGTGGCTGGAAACAATACTGCTAGTCCCAGCAGGAGATAGTGCATTTTCTTTTTCATCATTTTCTCTCTCTGCAGTTTCCCTGCCTATCAATTCGGTGAGGTTACCAGGCCGATCAGTACCAGGGTGAGCAAAGCCAGGCCTGCCATGATCAACACCGTAGTGATAAAAGAGGCGGCCAGATCTGCTCGGCGAGAGGGTTTTCTGACCAGGTAGTTGTTGATCTCGCCAGTGGCGGCCAGTCGCTCGTACTCTTCGCGATGGTCGTGGCGGAACTCCTCGAATGGAATGGCGCCGGTGAAGATGGTGGTACTCATCGGGAAGCGCTCAGGCCGGAAGTGCACATTGAAGAAGTGCACCGAGTTGAGGAATATGGCTGCCAGCAGTGCCTCTTCAGCGTGAATCAGGGTCGCGATGTTGAACATCCAGCCAGGCAGAATGAGGGCTGTCTTCTCCGGTGCAAACAGCATGATGCCGGATGTGCCGATTACTGCGGCACCCCAGAATGGGGCCCAGTAGTCGAACTTCTGCCAATAGGTCCAGTGGGAGAATTCCGGACGTTCACCTTTACCGATGAACCATCTGAACATGCCCTTCAGATCACTCCAATCCTTCCAATTAGGCAACATGGAAGTGCTGCCGAACCATTTGAAGTCTTTACCCTCGCGAATGATGTTGGTTACGGCGATCATCAGATGGACCAGGAATATTCCCAACCAGATTACTGCAGCCGTACGGTGGATGATACCCTCCATTTCGGTTCCACCGAGGAATACCACCACTGCCTTGGCCCAACCGGTATGGGCGAACAGCAGCGTGGTGCCGGTGAGGATCAGGGTCATGGTTGAGATGGCGAAGAGGCCGTGAATCCAGCGCCAGACGACTGGGAAGCGGCGGAAATAGACGATGTCCGGTTTATCCAGATCCTCGATGAAGCCTTTGCCTTGGAGTCGGTCCATGACCTCACGGTAGAGCCACAACAGTACGTGTACCCAGAAGAAGGCCATGACTGCGAAAATCAGTGTCTGCATGAACAGCTTGAAGAACCAGAGGCCAGGATAGTTCTCCCGGTCATCCGCATCGCCATGGGGCCAGAATGTCAGGAAGTTCTCATTCGCGTCTTCGTGGCAGACCCGGCAGTTCTCCAGGCGGTTGTTGGCGTGGATCTCTGAAGTGGGATCATCCTCGCCTTTGATCTTATGGCTGCCGTGACAGTCATGACATTTGGCGGTGTTGGTATAACCGAGGCGGTGCACCTGACCGTGATAGGAGTCGAAGTAGGTACGTTGGGCCTCTTCATGGCAGTCGCCACAGTTTTTAGTGATCGCCAGTTTGGCCTTGTCTGTGTCCGGTGAGTCGATCTGGTGGGTGGTGTGACAGTCGGAGCATACGGCCGACTCACTGTCATTCTGTTCCAGCAGTGCGACACCATGAACCGAGGTGCGGTAATCCTCCAGTTGCTGCTCATGGCATTTGCCGCAGACTTCAGGATTCTTGAGGCGCTTTTCGGCGCGCTGAATACTACCCAGTTCACCCACATTATGTGCTTCATGGCAGTCGTAACAGGTGGCATTGGTGCGGGATTGATCCAGTGAATTGGGCTGGGCGTGGACCGATAGCATGTAGCTGTCGATCGACTCGTTGACGACTTTGAGCCGCTCGTGCTTGCCGTCCGGATCGTTCTTCACCTCTTCCCAGGTCTCCCGGTGACAATCGAGACAGCCGACGATGACTGCCGGTGCCTTGCGGTGGGGGACCCGGTCGATGGTGATGTGGCAGCTGTTACAGTTCAGTTCACCATGCACACTCTCCCGAATCTGCTTGCTGTGGACGAAGATCTTCACTTCGCTGCCATCGTCGCGAACATCGGTCTTCATCTGCTCATCGCCATGGCAGGTCAGGCAGCGTTCGTTGGAGATGATACGTTCACCGGTAACCGGATCAAATCCTTCCGGGGGTTCTTCACCGAGGATGTTGATGGCGGGCTCTGTGGCCCCGTGAACGGAGTGTACAACCAGAATCAGAAAGAATGGAATGAGCCAGGTAGCAAGCCTGGAAACAGTGTTAGGCATGTCGCCTTCCCCCTTTTTTAAATTCTTTTTCAAACACACAACCGATCCATCGACGACGGGGCGTGTACTGTTTGTGCTACTACTTGATTGATCGCATGCCGGGTTGATTCTAGTTAGGGCCTATTGGATTAGTGTTAACAGGCCCTAGTAAAAGGTGAGCGATCCGTTCCACCCAGGGAATCGTTTGTTCGGCATTTATACCATGCCTGAACCTCATAATCGCCAAAGAATAACAATGCAGTTGACGATTATCAATGAAATCAGTGTTGTTATTTCTGAAGCATTATTCGGGCTCTTTTTGCATTTTCAGTTATTGCACTGCAACAATCGATTCGGCACCAACTGCTGGGAATTCCCCTTATCCCGACTCGCTGAATTGTTCTCATAAACACCTCAAGTTTGTTCAATTTATTCTCTGCCCGGATTGAAAATCCTTGCTATCCAGTGATCTGTTTTCAGGGGAACAATCAGTCCCGGTTATGGAGATGTTATATTCCTCCGGGAGTGGGTCTCCTTCCAGGGTGAAGGTCTATGTTGAGCTTGAACGAGCGGCAACTGTCAATCGATATGTGAGGGAGATGATTTGAAGCAACAACTTCTCGGTGTGGATCTGGCCTGGCATAGCGACAGCAATCCAACGGCTTTGGCCAGTGGAGAGTTGGTTGAAGGTGTGCTCAAGCTGCGGACAATCGAGGTCGGCCTGTTTCCTGTCAATCAACTGATGAGACATCTGAGCGCTATTGACGGTTTGTCGGGAGTCGCCATCGATGCCTCGCTGATCATCCCCAATCAACATGGCCAGCGGCCATGTGAAAAAGCCCTTTCCAGAGTCTACGGATCCAGAGGGGCAGCCTGCCATGCCTCCAATACCACCCTCTATCCCCAAGCGGATAGCGTGGCGTTGTCCAGTCAGCTCAGTAGAGAGGGTTTTCAACATTTAGGGCAGGCCAAGTGGCAGATTGAATGCTACCCCCATCCTGCGATGATCGAGTTCTTCGGGCTCGACCGTAGACTGCTCTATAAGAAAGGTCCTGTGGCACAAAAACGGGCCGGTCAGAAACAGCTGGCGGAACTGATAGGTCGCCTGATCAGCAGCCCGGTGTTGCCACTCGAAATCGATCCGGATCTGCACAACTATTTCGATCCGGCAGAGATCGATCAGCTTGCAGGCAGGTCATTGAAGTCCAATGAGGATGCTTTGGATGCGGTGATCTGTCTCTATATTGCCGGTCTCTATGCGCTCAACACCCCAGGCTTGGTTTTCGGTGATGTGGAAACGGGCTATATCTGGGTACCTCAGGGAAGCAAGCTTGCGGATCAATCCGCTTTGTAACCCCATGCGGCATAGACAGGGTCGGAGCAGGGCGTCTGACCTGCATAGATGTCATTGGCAGGTCGTGGCCAGCCTTGGGCTGAGAAGGTATTGAGATTGTTATAGCCGGCCTGGCGCAACCACTGGGTTACCATTCCAAGCCGTTCAAACGCATGCAATTCGCTCCATATCCTGATCGCCTTGGTGGGAAACCATCGGTTGCTGAAGCTGACCAGCAGAATGCCACCGGGTCGTAATACCCTCAGGGTTTCCGCCAGTATTTCGGTGGGTTTTGTCAGATATTCGATGGCTGCTGTGCAGAGGATGGCATCAAGGCTGTCGCTGTCAAACGGCAGATATGGCTTCCGGTTCAGATCCTGTGCGATTCGGGTCTCTGCAAGCCGGTTCTGCGACAACTCCTGTTCGTTCATCCCCAGCAGGTGCAACTTGCTCAGATCGGCTCCCTGCAGATGGGAATCAAAGCTTGCCATCAGGTCGAGTACCTCGGCCCGGGGCGGGATAAGTCTCCGGTAGAGTGCATTGAGATGCTGACGCGCCAGGGAGTCAAGATGTTGGATCAGGCGGGGTGTGGCGTAGAATGCTTCATCCGCTCTCTCATCCATGCGTGTCAGGCCGTTGGCATCATCTCCGAAATCAATATCCTTTCCACGCTCCAGTGGTGTTGTCAGACCCGGATATTTCAGTAACTCATCCAGGAGGCTGTCACAGCGACCGCTCCGTTTGTCGTACCCCGGCTGGACCCTGTCGATACTAAGTTGCAGTTTGATGCGGGTTCTGGCCAGAGGGTGGTTGAGATCCAGCTTCATCTGCTCTTTGCTCAGTTCGATGATCCTGGCTGGTTCGGCCGCTTCACTGTAGATACCGGCGACCCCCTTGAAAAAACCTTGCGGGTAGAAGCGTCCCAGTCTGGGTGTGACCTCGAGTCCCGGGCAATGGTGGCGATCGAAATAGGCTGGATTGGTGACAATCTGGCGTGTTAATTGCCAATTCTCCACGACATCGCCGGGGTGGATAGGGGCTTCAAGGCGGTCTCCCTGCTGCAGCCCGCAAAGATTCCAGGCGATTGCCGGCGGTAGCCTATCCACCTCACGCCAGATACTGAACTTCTCAACATGAAACCTCTCCACATGGGATGCCTGCTCATCAGACCAGTGGGCTGTCAGAGTGACTGAGGCCAATCCCTGACCTTCCAGGACCCGGGGTGGCTCTGTTTGTTTGGTCTGCTGGTTCATGGTTCTCCACCGGTAATACCTTGATTTCCGATGGTACAAATATTAGGTCAAATACTTGTACAAAACAAACTAAAATGTACAATTATTGTCATAGCCTGAAAGAGAACAACGCCTGTGCCAAGTGCAGGAGGGTATTTTCAATGAATGGTTTGGATCCCTATGCCGATCTACAACAGGTATGCAAACAACTCGACTCAATAACCGAGCCTCTGCAGATCGAGAGGGTTGAGCATGGAATTGGCTATCTGTTGGAGGTGATTGCGTCTGAATCTCTGCATCTTGCGGAACCATTTTCGAAGAGTTACACAGGAATTTGGCAGAATGCCAATGATCGGTAACTCATCAGTCAGTTGCTACGGGTTACGTCGTTTGAATCCGTTTCTGGGTGTTCTGCAGATCATCGAACTGGATGGTGGACGGGCCTCAACGACCAACGGCAGGGTGTGGCATATCGAGTTACAGGTTGTCCGACATGGCGGTTGGGGAAGTCTCAATGCCCATGCATCGATCAATAACTGGCAATTGGTCGGTCTCTGGTCTGAAAAGGAGGGTTTGATCAAAGCACCGATGATAACCGGCGATTGGCATGACGATCTGTGTAATCTGCTGATAAAACAGATCCTGCAACACCATCATGAACTACCCTTTCCTTTAACAGACCGGCGTGAGTTATGGTTACTGGATCAGACAGATCTCAAACCGCTGGCGCTGCTGATGTCAATGCTGCCAGGACCCAGACACAGCAATCACAAACCCCGCTTCTGGCGAGGCTGTCTGGAGCGTTCCAGGGTTGGCGGAGACCACCACTTTACGGAAATCGATCGGTTGGAGAGGCTGGTCAGGAAAAGAGCGGGTTTTCATGTCAATCACCTCTGGGTGACCTGGGATGTGGATCGTCAGTATGCCGAGACCGACCAGGGTGAGCGGATCGACCGGGCCGGTTTACCAAGCTTTGGTCTGACAGAAGATTGGCCGGACGATCAGAGTCGTGCCCTGGTGCAACGATATGTGGATTGGATCGCCCCCGCGCTGCTGACCCTGCCAACCCTGCAGGAGGCAGAGCGGCGTCGGCTGGAATCGAATCTGGGACGGCGAGCTTCCCAGATTGAGTACTATTGGCGACTCTATCCGGAAATACTGGATCAGGATAAAATCATGACTCCCAGGGTGCAGACCAGATTGACAACAGATAACAGTGGGATAACACGATGATCGAGCTTGGCCATGTGGCGCTCTATGTGAAAAATCTGCAGGCTTCAGTAAACTTCTATTCAGCAGCGCTGGGCCTGCAGGTACAGGGTCAGATCTTTGGTGGCAAAGGAGTCATGTTCAGTGGTGGACGTACCCATCACGAGTTATTGCTGATTGAGGTGGGAGAGGCGCCCGGTCCACTTCAGGGTCGCCGAACCGGTCTTTATCATATTGGCTGGAAAGTGGGTGATCAACTGGCTGCGCTGAAACAGGCCCTCGACCGACTCAACGAAGCCGGTATTCAGATAGCCGGTCTTTCTGACCATACGGTCAGTCAGAGTATCTATCTTGTAGATCCGGATGGTAATGAGATCGAACTCTATGTGGATGATCCGTCCATCGATTGGCAGCAGGACAAAAGCTGGATCGATGACCCGGTCAAACCCCTCGACCTCTCCTCATGAACCGACTGTTGGTGACTAGCCTGATTGTTCTGTTATCGGTCGCGTCGATGGGCTGTGCACAGAATCCATCACAGTTGATGACTGTTTCCAGTGTGGATTTGCAACGCTACCTTGGCAACTGGTATGAAGTTGCCAGACTACCCAATCGCTTTCAGAATCATTGTGCCGGTGAGGTAACGGCAAACTACAGACAGCTTGAGACTGGCGATATTCAGGTCATCAATCGCTGTCGGGATCAACAGGGCGGGATGGATGAGGCGAAGGGTATCGGACGTATCGTGGATAGTCGTTCGAATGCGAAACTGGAGGTCAGTTTCGTTTCCCTGTTTGGCTGGAATCTGTTCTGGGGTGACTATTGGATCCTGGGACTTGGCAATGATTACGACTACGCCGTGGTTGGCATGCCGAGCAGAAAGTATTTGTGGGTATTGTCGCGGCAACCCAAAATCACCACAGATAAATGGCAACTGGTTGAGCGTATTGTTCAAGCTTCCGGCTATGATCCGGCCAAACTGTTAAAAACGAAGCAATAGACGCCAAATCCTCCACACGCCCCAGCCCAAGCAGCACCCCAGGGACACTCCAGCTTGTGTCAGAAAGTCCTTCTTACTGAACTCTTCCGCTGTTTTATAGATCAGTAATTTGTCACAAAGTAGCAGTGTCAAAGATCACTTCAGAGATTATTTAAACGACTATTATTTAATTAACTTACTGAATAAAGCAGGCTTACAGTTTGGTAAGTCACCGGTTTCGGTGGAGGAATCCCAGGTTGGTCAGGGTGGAGTCTGTAGAGATTAGAGTGGCTGTGATCGTTTCAGACAGGGTTAAAAAGTCCAAACAAGAATGGATTGCAAACAGAGCGGGGGAAGTGACATGTTGACTGATAATGAACTGCTTCCAGGCATGGATGATACCAGGCCGAAACAGAAAGGCTTCCGGCATATGGTCAAACAGACCTCTGTTCGTGAGTTGGAGGTAATGGCCGTTCGCTTGCGGGATGCGGGTGATGAGAAGGGGGCCGAATATCTCGAACGTCAGGCCGTGGCCCTTCTGGATAAAAAAATATGCCGTAGGGTTTTGACTCAGAGTCGCCAGTCAAAAGCCGGAATTGACGGTAAGGAGATACCTCTGATTGAAAGCCTGGCCTAGCTCCTTTTGGATTTGTGTTTAAGGATTCCAATAACCCGGTGAGTCTCGCCTTGATCAAAGGTCTGTTTTAAGCCCTTAACACGATTGACTCGGTCACTGGGATAATAAAGCCTGAAAACTCTAAAGTATCTATTCAGCAGGCCGCTGTGTGAGAGCAACAAGGATTCTATGACGGACTCCATATGACAATGGATTGATAGTTAGAATTTATGTACTTGGGATAGTTTTAAGTTGTAATAACTACGTAGCAGTAGAACGTGGTGGTAATGGAAGAGTTAATACAGCAGTATGTAGACCACGCCAAGAACGGTTTCTATTCCGTTCACTTGTCAGAGATCTCTAGTAAGGGAAACCAGGCGTTTACCACATCCGATATCCACAATGATAAGGGTGTACTGCTGGCGCCTAAGGGCGTCAATATCGACCAGGGTGTACGACAGCAACTGATCAAGCACAAGTTGCTGAAACCTCTGGACAATCATATCGGTTTGGAACATCAGGCGGATACTCAGAGCCTGATCAGTGAATACAGGCTTCTGTTAGATAAGTATCCTGATCTGCGTCGGATGAACGAGGCCCTGAATTATGGCCCTGAGTTCGAGAAACTGCTTCAACTGGAAAGACTTCATCCTCTATTGACTCAAAAACTGACCGTGCTTGAGGCTCAGATGCATACGGAGTTTGAAAAGAGCATTTTTGCTGCCTGGTTGTCTACCATGATTGCACGGGAGATGGGGCTGAGCATGGATCAGAGGCGTGACACCCTCGTCGCGGCCCTGATACACGATATTGGTCTGCTTCATTTGGATCCTGAAATTGTCTGCAGCAACAGAAAACTCTCCGCTGAGGAGTGGAGGACCGTACGTGCTCATGTCATTATTGGTAAGATTATCGCTGACTCTGTGCCATGTATCTATCCAGAAGTTTCCCGTGCTGTGATAGAACACCATGAGGACTGCTTTGGAGCTGGTTATCCATTTGCTTTGAATGAGGAGCAATTAGGCATACCTGGAAAGATCTTAAACATGACCGACAGCATCCATTCCATCCGCGTCAAATCCTTTCGAAACAGTCAACGGACCCTTGGTGATATCAAACCCTATCTGCAACTTAATCCTACCACCAATGGTTATGAAGTATATCGAGCGACGATGTCTATTATCAAAAAGTCAGGCCTGCAGCCGGTCAGACTGAAAGCTGAAGACTGCCCGCAGGATTATGCCAAGAATCTGGGGAAACAGATCGATATTCTTGGAGAGGCAAAGCAGGCCCTTGATGATATTCACGAGAATCTCTTGGAGCTCAGTGACAGAATAGACCAGCATGATGCCAAGCAACTATCCGCATTAGCCGCAGTCACCCATAGAATACGTTCCACTCTGCATGAATCCGGGCTGTTGAGTAATGAAATTGCTGCTTGGCTGCATAAGGAAAGCGAGTTGTCCGGTGTTGATCAACAGATCATGGGGGAATTCAATGAGATTGAGTTGCTGATCAAAGAGCTAACCTGGCAGATTCGTAATACTGTCCGGATGTTTCATAGTTACAGCGATTCAAAGGCAACTCGTGACACTATGATGCTGGAACACATTGAGACATCGATACAATCGATTCAGGAAATCTTTGATCGGCTGAGTTAGGAGAGGCTGCAAATGGGTGTGGTTGCTGCTCAGATCCTGTGTATGGAAATGTTATTAAACTCACGTTGATGAAAGATCTACACTCAGCATCAATATGCGCTCAGTGATTTTTGGCTTGGTTTCATCTTCTGCTGTATATCACGTAGAGGGTGTAATCAATCTTATCTAAAGCAGAACAACTCTCGCTTAACTGAGCTTTTTATATCAATTGTCGGTAATTCCAAGCCGCTATCGAATGGTACTGTTATGAGAGACGACGCTCGTAATCGTGATAGCTGAACTGTTTGATGATTTCGATGTTACCCTGTTCATGACGAATCGCGATGGCCGGATGTGGGACACCGTTAAACTGGGTGGTCTTGACCATTGTGTAGTGAATCATATCTTCAAAGATCACCCGCTCACCCAACTGCAGTGGTTGATCAAAGGCGTAATCCCCGATGATATCGCCGGCCAGACAGGTAGGGCCGGTGAGTCGATAGGTATAAGGCCGGCTGCCCGCTTCAGCACCATGGCGAACTTCTGCCCGGTAGGGCATCTCCAATACATCGGGCATATGCGCGGTAGCAGAGACATCCAGCAATGCGATGGCGACACCGCCCCGCTCGATCAGATCCAGTACCGTTGCGACCAGCGGGCCTGTATCCCAGGCGATGGCTGAGCCGGGTTCAAGCACAATATCCAAATGTGGATGGCGTTGCCGAAAACCTTTTAACATCTCGATCAGAGCCGCTACATCGTAACCCTTGCGAGTCATCAGATGGCCACCACCCAGATTGCACCACTTCAGCTTCGGCAGCCAGTGAGCAAACTTCTCTTCCACCGCCTGGATCAGTCTGAAAGTCGCATTGGAGTCGGATTCGCACAAGGCGTGTACATGCAGGCCTTCAATACCGGGTGGTACCCCCGCTGCGGCCTGTTCCACTGAGATACCCAGCCTGGATTGATTATCACACGGATTGTAGAGGTCGGTTGCCACCTCATTAATGGTTGGATTGACTCGCAAACCGCAGGACTTTTCTGCGGCCAGTGCCTGATCACCGAATCGTTGCCATTGGGAGAGGGAGTTGAAACTGATCCGTTCGGCCAGTGGCAGCAACTCGGGAAACTCCGTTTCAGAGTAGGCTGGGGCGTAGAGATGAACATGCCCGCCGAAGTGGGTTTTGGCCAGCCGCGCCTCATTGTAGGAACTGGCGGAACAGCCCGACAGATACTCACGCACCATGGGGAAGGTCGACCACATGGCAAAGCCCTTCAGTGCCAGAATGATATGGCAGCCAGATGCCTTCTGTACCCGATCGATCAGTTGGAGATTTTGTCTCAGTTTGGCAGCTTCGAGCAGGTAGCAGGGCGAGGGCAGTGATTCAAATTCACTACTCATCAACAGGCAACGTGTCGATATCGATGTCAAATTCCTGGTCCTGCCAGGGCAGGCCATAACGGTTGAGATCTGCCATGAAGGGATCCGGATCGTACTGCTCCATATTCCACACACCGGGCTTGCGCCACTTGCCTTGCAGAATCATCTTGGCGCCGATCATTGCCGGTACACCGGTGGTATAGGAGACACCCTGGGCCCGGGTCTCCCGATAACAGGCCTGATGGTCACAGACATTGTAGATATAGCGGCTGACAGGCTGGCCCGCCTTTTCACCCTTGATGATGCAGCCGATATTGGTTTTTCCTTTGGTGCGGGGCCCCAGGGTAGCCGGATCCGGCAGCAGTGCCTTGAGAAACTGCAAGGGTACGATCTGCTGTCCCTGAAACTCGATCGGCTGGATGCTGTCCAGTCCAAGGTTCTGGATCACTTCGAGATGTTTCAGATAGCTTTCACCGAAGGTCATCCAGAAGCGCATCCGCTCTACCGGAATATGTTTGGTCAGAGATTCCATCTCTTCATGGTAGAGCAGGAACATCTTGCGCGGGCCGATCTGCGGGAAATCGAATACCCGGGAGATCTCCATCGGTCTGGTTTCAACCCATTGACCGTTTTCATAGAAGCGACCGTTGGCGGTGACCTCCCGGATGTTGATCTCCGGATTGAAATTGGTGGCGAACGGATAGCCGTGATCGCCTGCATTGCAGTCGAGAATATCCACCTGATGTATGCGGTCGAAATGGTGTTTCAGCGCATACGCAATGAACACGTTGGTGACGCCGGGATCGAAACCGGAACCGAGCAGGGCGGTCAGCCCCGCCGCCTGGAATCTCTGCTGGTAGGCCCATTGCCATTTGTACTCGAACTTCGCTTCGTCCGGTGGCTCGTAGTTGGCCGTATCGAGATAGTGCATGCCGGTCTCGAGACAGGCATCCATGATGGTCAGATCCTGATAGGGCAGAGCGACATTGATGACAAGCTGGGGCTCAACCCGTTTGATCAGTTCGACCAGCTCCGGCACATTGTCCGCGTCCACCTGGGCGGTCTGTATCGTCGTGGAATCGATCTCACTGGCTATCTGATCACACTTGGAAAGGGTTCGGCTGGCCAGCCAGATTTCACTGAAAACCTCAGTGACCTGGGCACACTTGTGAGTGACGACTCTGCCAACGCCGCCTGCACCGATTATCAAGACTCGACTCATGGTTCAACTTCCCGGAGAGATTAGGAATATGTGCGGATTTTAGTCCCAGATTATGGGTTTTGTCTTGTGCTTTTTTTCAGCCTGCAGAGTTTAATAAAACTAGAACTATCTGAATATTCCATTGGCCGCGAATGAACGCCAATCACCGCAAATGGAAACAAAAAAATGCAATTGACCTCTGCTGTTCCGTTAACTTTGATCGATATGATACAACGAGTTAATTTCAGTAGGTTTCACTAGTCTATAGAGGTTTGTGACATGAAAAGAGATAACCAAGCAGAAGATTAAGACTAGAAAATGCACCAATCATCAGTGTACCTCTCAGGGAGAGAATAGCTCCCCTCTCACCTTGCGGGAGAGAGGCTGGGGGAGAGGAACTTTTATGCATCTCCTTGGATGATTTTGAGTTAACGGTACAGTAGTGATCGCCTGTGATTGTTTTGCTGCAATTGGTGTCCATTCGCGGACAGAAAACTAAGGCACCCGTCGGAACATCCACCAGGCCAATCCCATGAAGAACAGCAGCGGTAAAGCGGTGGCGAACAGGGCATTAAACGAGTAAACCACAGCCATATAGGAGAAGGCCCGGTTGAGCAGGTAGAACACAATCCCCAGCATCGCTCCGACGAATACCCGCTGTCCCACACTGACACTGCGTAGAGATCCGAACACGAAAGGGATGCTCAGCAACAGCATCACCAGGGTGACCAGAGGTGCGGCGAGCTTGCCCCAGAAGGCAACTTCATAACTGACCGATGCCTGCCCATTGTTTCGCAGATAGTCGATGTAGCGCCACAGGTCCCAGGCAGCGAGCATATGGGGTTTCACCGTCAATACATCAAGAGAAGCCGGTTCCAGTTGGGTCTGCCAGGTGAGCTTTTTTTGCTGGCTGACCTGGATGCGTTGATCGCTAAACCGACTTACCGAGACAGCATGCAAGACCCAGCCGTCAGACTCATAGCTTGCCCGTTCAGCATAGATCGCACGGAGTAGGCGGGAAGCACCGTCGTATTCATACAGAGAGACATCGGCCAGTTGCGCATCCGGCAACACCTGACGGATGTTGATGAAGGTGTTGTCGTCACGGGACCAGAACCCGTAGCGGGTCTTCAGACTGATTTGATCGGAGAGCGCCTCCATCTTCATGCGTTGCGCTTGCTGTTCCGTGAGTGGGGCCAGATACTCGCCAACCCAGATCACCGCGGCAAGAATCAGCAATCCTGCCTTCAATACCGATGAGACGATCCTGGCGATGGAGATCCCGGCGGCGCGCATCGCCATCAACTCCGAATTACCCGCCAGAATTCCCAGCCCGATCAGGCTGCCGAGCAGGGTCGCCACCGGAAACAACTCATAGATGTATCGGGGTAGTCCCAGAAACACATAGCTGTAGGCCTTGCCGGTGGTATAACCACGCTCAACATCCTCCAGCTCGGCCACTACCTCAAAAAAGCCGATCAGCACCAGCAGCAGTAACATCACCGCCAGCACACCGGTGAGTACCGATCTTCCGATGTAGCGATCCAGGGTAGTGATCATCCTAGAATCCGTAGTTGGACAGGGTGAAGTGTGCGCTTGTGGGGGGGGAGGGCTAGGCGCAGCGACGCGCAATAACCCGCTAGTGCAAGGAGTTGCAATGCCGCCATACGCCGCCATAAGCGCGCAATTCGCACTGTAGCGTGACTCACCCGGTTAGGGATACCCTCTATCGAAACTTTTTTCATCTCATTCAATAACTTAGCAACATAATGGAGCGGTCAACTGCGGAATCTAGGATCATGCCGGCTGACTCCTAAGACGGCGCCGCAAACGGCGAATCGGCGGCGTATCGGGCAACAGCATCAGCAGGCCGACGACCGCCAGAGTCAGATGGACCCACCAGATACCCAGCCACTCCGGTGTGCGGGCATGGATCATCCAGTTTTCCGCAGCGCCCTGCAGGCTCAGGTAGACGGTGTAGAGCACAAAGGCGAACACCAGCCGGCCAAAGGGGCCCTGTCTTGGCAGAGTCCGGCTCAGGGGGAGGCTCAACAGGGCAAACACCAACAGACCCAGCACCTGGGAGAGGCGAACCTGGAATTCAGCCCGATCCTTGATTGAATCCGAGAGGAGCAGATCGTAACTGGAGAGGGATCTGCGGGTCACTTTCGCCTCTCCACCGGATGAGGCCTTGATCAGCAGTGCATACTCATCAAACTCACTGACCTGATAGTCAGCCTGTCCAGGTATGCCGGCATAGCGCAGCCCATCCTCCAGCACCAGATAGCGGTCACCGGTATTATTGTCGATCCGTTGATATCCCCGTTTCGCGCTCACCAGGGTCAATGCACCCTCCCGGCGCTGTTGTACGAAAACCTTCTGCATGCGGCGCTCATCACTGTCCAGGGATTCCACATAGAGCACCAGATCTCCCTGACTGTATTCGTTGAAACGACCGGCACTGATCCCGGCCAGCTCCATCGCCTGCCCCTGCTGGCTGCTGAGCAGTTCGGCGCTCAGGCGGCCGGCCCAGGGAGTGACATAGAGCGAGAGCCAGCCGGTGATCAGTGCCACCGGCACGACCACCAGGACCATGGATCGGTAGATCCGCATGCCACCGATGCCACAGGACTCCAAGGCCACCATCTCGCTGTCCCGGTACATTCTGCCCACCACATAGAGCACGGCAAAAAAGAATGCCGGCGGGATCAGTCGGGAGAAGTAGACCACCATTTGCAGTGCCAGGGCCTGAGCAAGCAGTTCCGCATGCAGCTCGCCTGTGGCGACCTCCTTGAGCAGCTTGATGAAGCTGTTACTGGAGAGGATCAGGGTCAACACCAGCAGGATCGCCGACATCGCCTTCAATACCTCGCGCAGCAGATAGCGATCGATCAGTGTGATCAAGGTGACTTCCCGTCGGTGGTGTGTATTTCAGAAATCATTCATTCAATTCAGGCTGTTCCGCCGCAAATCCTCGCAAATCAGGCTTAAGTCCGCAAATGGAAACAGCTTTTAACTGACAGCAGAGAGCTCTGGATGGCTGTTTGGCTGGTTGTTATCTGTTCGGACCGGCTAACGGGATCAAATTCCACATGGCCTTATTGAAATACGATCCCCACTGGATAGAACAGATCAGACACTTTTCTATCCCTTCGATTTTCAGGTTGTCGGCTTCTCTTGCCTCCCATAAGATGTGTCACTATAAGTGAGAAACGACTAGAAGAGGCCTTTGACTTCATGGAATACAGCATCAAAACCGGTGACCTGACCAAACAACGCACTGCCTGTTTGATTCTGGGGGTATTTGCCAAGCGGCAACTCTCGCCTTCAGCACTGCTGGTGGATAGAGCCAGCAAAGGCCATCTCAAGGAGATTCTCAAGCGGGGAGACATGAATGGTGAGAGCGGTCAGCAGTTGATGCTTTATGATGTACCGGGGATTCAAGCGGAGCGGGTACTGCTGCTCGGGCTGGGTAAAGCATCCGAGTTGAATCGCAAGCGCTATATGAAGGCTCTCACAGCCAGTATAAAAAGTCTCAATGATGGGCATGCCATCGAGGCTGTCTGGGGTCTGTGCGACGTTGCGGTGAGTAATATCCCCGAGGCCGGTATCGTGCGCGAAACCATCATCCAGTCTGAAGAGAGTCTGTATCAGTTCGCAGAGACCAAAAGCACCGTCAAAAAGCGCCAGAGGCCACTCAAACGGCTGGCTGTCTGGCTCGCTGACAGACGTCAGCTGAAAACGGCGCAGAAGGGCCTGCAGCAGGGTAAAGCCATTGCCAAAGGCATCAAACTGACCAAGGATCTGGGCAATCTGCCCGGCAACTACTGCACTCCCACATACCTGGCGGATCAGGCGAAAAAACTGGGCCGCTCCCATGCCAAGCTGAAGGTGCAGGTGCTGGAAGAGAAACAGATGGAGAAACTCGGTATGGGAGCCCTGCTTTCCGTCTCTCGGGGCAGCCGTCAGCCTGCGAAACTGATCATCATGAACTACCAGGGCGGTAAAGCGGATGCCAAGCCGGTGGTACTGGTCGGCAAGGGACTCACCTTCGATGCTGGTGGCATCTCGCTCAAGCCGGCAGCGGCGATGGATGAGATGAAGTATGACATGTGTGGTGGTGCATCCGTCTTCGGCACCATGATGGCCTGCCTTGAGATGGATCTGCCGATCAACCTGATCGGGGTGGTTCCCAGTTCCGAAAATCTGCCGGATGGGGATGCCAACAAACCGGGGGATGTGGTTACCAGTATGTCCGGACAGACCATCGAAGTGCTCAATACAGATGCGGAAGGACGGCTGATCCTCTGCGATGCTCTGACCTACAGTGAGCGTTTCAATCCGGCCACAGTCGTCGATATCGCCACCCTGACCGGTGCCTGTATCGTTGCCCTGGGCAATCAGGCCTCCGGTTTGATGGCGAATAACGAGGCGCTGGCGGAGGAGTTGCTGGATGCCGGCTCATCCTGTGGTGACCGGGCCTGGCAACTGCCTCTCTGGGATGAATACCAGGAGCAGCTCGACAGCAACTTTGCCGACATGGCCAATATCGGCGGCAAGGGTGCCGGTACCATTACCGCAGCCTGTTTTCTCTCCCGCTACACCAAGAAGTTCAAGTGGGCTCATCTGGATATCGCCGGTACTGCCTGGCGTTCAGGTGCAGCGAAAGGGGCCACGGGTCGTCCGGTTCCCCTGCTGACACGCTTTCTGATGGGGCGTTGCGGATTATGAGTCCGATCTTGAGTTCCGGCTTGACCGGTGTGCTGGATAGTATCCATGACACAGATTGACTTTTATGTACTTGATGAAGGCTCCAGGGGTAATCGTTTCACCTTGACCTGCCGGTTGTGTGAAAAGATCTATCACCAGGGACGCCGTATTCTCATCCATACTGAAAGTGAAGATGAGACAAGACACATGGAGCGTCTGCTCTGGACCTTTCGCCAGGGCAGTTTCGTGCCCCATGGAATTGCCGAGCATTGTGATCACCGTGTCACTCCGGTCATTATCAGTCATCAGCAGGAAGCTGGAGAAGAGCAGGATGTATTGATAAATTTAGGCCGAGAGGTGCCAAACTTTTTCAGCCGCTTCCAGCGGGTTGCTGAAATCATCGACCAGGAGCCACCCGTAGTGACGGCGGGCCGGGAGAGATTCAAATTCTACCGCGACCGGGGTTATCCGTTGAACAAACACGATATCAGATAGATGAGCGACGAAGAGAAAAAGCCGGAAGTTGATGAAGCCATACCTCTGCTGGAGGATGTCGTCGAACCTGATGAGCTCGCTTCAGAATTTCACACCTTCACCAAGCTGCCTGAAGCCTCGGAGGATAGTGGGATTCCCGAGTACGATGAAGTTCTGCTGGCGATGCGTGATGAGATTGCAAAGCAGCTGCAGGATGACCTCAGCAAGATGCTGTCAGAGGTACTCGAACGTGCCATCGAGGAAGCCGGGGAACAGATTACAAGAGCCCTGCACGATGAACTGGATACGACCCTCGAGCAGAAGATCCGGTATCACATCGACCAACGCCTCGATATGGAGTTCGGTCCAAGGGGACAACTCGACCCTGAGCAGGATTGAGCGCCAAAGGATTCTATCCCGATTCAATTTAACTAGCCTTGCCTGTCGGTCATGAAAATCATCCAACTCGACCATCTGGTACTGACCGTCAGAGATATCCAAATGAGTTGCGACTTTTACACGCGCATATTGGGTATGCAGCTGGTGGAGTTTGCCGGTGGCAGAAAAGCCCTCAGGTTTGGATCACAGAAAATCAATCTGCATCAGCATCATAAAGAGTTCGAACCCAAAGCGGCCTTACCAACACCAGGCTCAGCCGATCTCTGTTTTCTGACCGATGTGCCATTGAATGAAGTGGCTGCTCATCTGAAGCAGAATCAGGTTGAGATCATCGAAGGGCCGGTGGAACGAACCGGCGCTGAATGGCCAATTCTATCAATCTACCTGAGTGATCCTGATGGCAATCTTCTGGAGATTGCGAACCGGAAATGATACTGCTGCCTGGTAGTGCGTGTATATTCTCAGGGACCGGGGGTTATTCTCAATTTGGTATGAGTCTTGAGTGGTTGCTAATCAGCATGAAAACGTCACTACGGGATAAGGCTGCGAATTCTGCAAATGAAGGAGAATTTAGCTGTTAAATGGAAGAAGTGTTCTGATTACTATTCGATCAGTCTGTTGGGGCAAGCAAACTTCTGCAGTTTGAATGAGATCAAACAAACGAAGGTTCTGCATCTATCCAGGTTTTTTTTTCTAAGTAAGCCTCCATCTCACTGACCGGGATGGGCTTGGAATAGAAGAATCCCTGGAAAACCTCACAACCGTTTTCTACCAAGAACTCTATCTGGTCTATGGTCTCGACGCCCTCGGCAAGTATTTCCAGGTCAAGACTTTTAGCTAAGGCAATCACCGCTTTAGAAATCGCTTTATCCTCCGTGTCATTAGGCAAGTCTTTGATAAATGAGCGGTCGATTTTGAGTTTGGTGATTGGAAGTCTCTTTAGATACGAGAGGGACGAGTAGCCTGTACCGAAGTCGTCCAGTGCCAACTTGATGCCGATGCTATCGATTTTACTTAGAACTTTTATGGCCTCTTCCGGATTTTCCATTACATGACCTTCGGTGATTTCCATTTCCAACCATTCGGGACTACAATCGGCTCCCTCTAAACTCGCCAGGAGAAACTCCACCAGATCTTTTCTTTGGAGTTGTCGCATGCTCAGATTGAGCGACAGCGTGCCAGGCTGCAGACCTTTACGATACCATTCTGAGAATTGCGCTACGGCCTTTTTCATGACCAGTCGGTCGATTTCCACGATCAATCCAGTCGATTCAGCAATCGGGATGAACTGAGATGGGAAAATCAGGCCCAGGGAGGGGTCTTGCCAGCGCACCAACGCCTCCATGCCTACAAGTCTGTTGCTCACGCCGTTAAACTGGGGTTGATAAAAGACCACGAATTCATCGTTCTCTATTGCCATGCGCAATCTGGTCTCCATTTGTACTCTCTCGAAGGCCTGCGCAGTCATCTCGGCACTGTAATATTGAAAATTATTCCGCCCTTCGCTTTTTGCCTTATACATGGCGGCATCGGCATTCTTCAGTAGGTCCTTGGATGTCTTTCCATTGTCGGGATAGATACTGATACCGATACTGATGGTGATGTAGAGTTCATGGTTATCCACGATTATTGGATTTGACAGCTTGTGTTGAATCTTTTCAGCTAGCCTGGAAGCGTCCTGATCTTGTTTAAGGTCTTCAATTAGAATAGTAAATTCATCTCCACCGAGCCTTGCGATTGCATCCTTAGCACGAACTGTCTGTTTAAGGCGAAGCGTAACTGTTTTCAGGACTTCATCGCCTGTCCTATGCCCTAATGAGTCATTGATTTCCTTGAAATGGTCGAGGTCGATAAACAACAGAGCAAGCTTGGAGTTGTCACGAACCGCCTTATCAATACCCTGCTCAAGCTGGTAGGTAAATAAGGTACGGTTAGCGAGGTCTGTCAAGGCATCATGGCTTGCCTGAAATTGTAGAGTATCTCTTTGATGCCGCAGTTCTTTTTGCTGCATTATGAGTTTGGTGATATCCGTGTTGAATCCAACAAAGCGTACGGCAGTTCCTGTCTCATCAAACAGCGCTTTTCCGCGTCCTGTAATCCAACGCCAATCACCACTTTTTGTTCGCATACGAAATGTGTTTTCGTATCTTCCTTCTCCTTTAGTGCCAAGGTACTCTTTAACCCGGCGATGAGCCTGTTCGGTATCTTCAGGATGCAGTAACTCTGACCAGCACTCAATTGAATTGGGCAGTTCGCCGACCTGATATCCAAGCATGGTCTCGAAACGGGGTGAATGGTATACCTCATTGGTCTTGAGGTTCCAGTCCCATAGGCCATCATTGGCACCATCAATTGCCAATTTGAACCGCTCTTTCTCTTCTTCCAGTTCAGTTTGCTTGGTTATAAGTTCCGATCTCGAATTTCTGATCGTATCGATCATTCTATTCATTGTCTTCGACAATGTTGTGATCTCCTGAGGGCCTGCACAGGGAACGTTTTCATGCGGTATACCCTCTTTGTCTGCATGACTGATGACCTCTGCAATCTCAGCTATCGGCTTTAGCAAGCGGAGTCGAATGGATACAAATAACGAAATGATCAGCAGAAGGGAAATTGAGATTGTATTGACTAGATTGCCGACTACGATTTCACGCAGTTCCATCCTTAATTCATGATCGGAAATGTAGATGGTTATCGCTCCCAGCTCTTCGCCTCCCGGGCTGACAATGGATTGCCGAAATGAGTAATAAGCTTGTTCAAGCTTTCTGTTCTGTTGTGTGCTGTTCGGATTGAAGTCAGTAGGCCGCCACTGGTCATCTCGTATTTTACCGCTTACATAGGCTTTCACCCCCATGATGGTGCCCATATTGTAATCTTCAACGACTATCGCGAAGCTGTTACGCCGTTCAAGCTCATTTGTGACGAGCTTCTGGTACTCGTTTACAGCATAGGATGAGAGATAGGTGGCGATATTCTTATTCAGGGAGATGATACTGCGCTCAACACTCTCTCTCATTTCGTTCTCAATTCGATGCTTGGTCGAGAGATAAGAGTAAGTTGATTGCAAAACCGATATGATAGCTACGGCTGAAATAATAATGATGCCAAGCGTTACATAAATTGGATGCTTGTTGATCAGCGCTTTCATTTAATCCATGCTAATGACTTTCTATTCCCAGTACATTCCGCCGAATAGTCGGCAGTTTTTCGCTTATGTTTTCCTTTGATATTGCTAGAACAGGAAGCTGCTTCTCCTTTTCGACCATCTCGCCATTGAGGTGTCTGTGCATTGTAGTGACCGCTTCTTCTCCCATCAGATAGGGCTGTTGCATGGCGGCACCAATGAGAATCCCTTGGGGAATCAGATCCAGGAAAACAGGTTCTGCATCAAATGTGGTCAGCAGAATTTCTTCTGTCTTTCCCGTATCGGCAATCGCATCGAGTGCACCCTTGTACCGGTCAGATCCCTGTAGCCAGATCGCTCGCAAGTCTGGGTATTTCTCGATCATCTGTTTGCTGTAATCGTAGGTCTCCCGGTAGGAGAAGGTGACCTGCTGTTTAATGTCAGCGCCTTTGATGCCCGCCTCACTCAGGGCTTGCATGAATCCCGCAGTCCTGGCCCGACCGTTTTCCCTCATTTGTGGGATAGCGATTATCCCAACGCGGCCACTCTGCCATCCTGCACCGGCTAACTTCCTGGTCAATATCTGCCCGATTTGGTACGCTCCATCATGATTGTTGGATGAAATATATGAGACGTATTCGCCTCCATCCGTACCGATATCTGAAATTACAACTGGAATACCTGCCTGCTTGGAAAATTTCAAAATGGTTTCACAGGCCGATGAATTAGTGGGTGATACAATGATCCCAGATACATTATCTTTCAACACCCTGACTGTGAATTCCAGTTCCCGTTTGGCATTGTTCTCTGCACTATAAACCTCTACGGCATAGCCTAAAGAAGTGGCGCGACTCTTTATTCCACGCCACATGATGTCCCAGAAGGGAATTCTGAGATCTGAAACGAGGTAGACAAGTTTTTTGTTGCTCATCTGGACTGTGCTGTTTGCATCTGCTGCTTCAATGTTGTCTGTGCAGCAAAGGCAGCCCAGGAAGACCAGACTGAGGAGGGAAAACAGTCTGGAGAGGTGTTGGTAGCGTATCGTATGGCTATTCATATTTATACAGTAGCACCAGTATTAACTCATTGTTAACAGGTGCTGATTTGAACTTTGTCAGAACACGCACGATTCCGATCTGAATCACTCCGGACCACACACAGCATTTGGTGTGAGGTATAGCTCCCTAAACCTGTTGTATATAGCGGACTTACGGTACGATAGTTTAGTACCCATGCCGTTGCTCTCTCAGTCAATATCAACACTCAGAAACCAAAGGCGTCTATTTCGGCTTATTAATGTGTCGGTCTAAAAATAACCGGGTGGAAGTAGACAACTATCGCCAGTGAACCGTTAGCTGTAATCCGAGATAGTCGTTGACCAGGGGGTCGATACGTTGTCGGTAGGGGCTGTTCCAGTCAGTATCGTCGTAGATGCCGAAGCTGGGGCTGCGGTAGAAGGAGCGTAGCTCAAGTTCACTGTCGGTCTCGATCCAGCCATCCACGATGGTGTTGAGGGTGCCCAGAGGATCGGTAAGGACGAGCACGGTCTTGTCCCAGAAACTATAGCTCGACTGACTTTTGATCTCTCGGCGGGTGTCTTCGAAATACCAGCCGAGTAGCGAGCCGAGGCCGGGTGTGAAGATCATGTCCTGAATCGAGACAGGTTCGAACAGGGCTTCCAGGCCGAACTCATAGATCGAGGAGAGGGTGAATGAGTACCAGAATGCGCCGGTCTCACTCAGGCCCCGCTCTCTACCCCTTGTGTAGTAGGTCATGCCCCAGTAAGGGTGAAGAATGTAGTTGATGTACCACTCGTCGGGATCCCAGCGGGGATGGGTGACATTATCCCACCACTTATTGACCGTGTACTCCTCTTTCTGCTCGTCGGTCCAGGCGGAGATCTCTTCCGGAAGCACATACAGCAGACCGACAATAAAGAACTGGTAACCGAAAAAGTATCCCGCATCCTTGCGCAGTCCAGGATAGTCTGCCGGGCTGGTGTCTCCAAGCTCTCTGCCGAAACCGTAGGGACGTTCAACTGCCGGTTCGCTGCTATCGAGGACAACACTGCCGGTCAGCGTGGATAGGCGAGTGGAATTGAACAGCGTACTGCGTTGCAGTTCAGTCTCATAGAACGAAACCGGGCTCTCTGAAAGCCATTCTGAACTGTTTGCCACACCCCAGGAGAGCAGGCTAATGATCAGGATAATCAGTCGACTCATGGCACCATTCATGTCCGCTTGTCTGATTGCACTCTGCATAGATGCCAGAAATCCTTGTAACACCCGGAAAATCTAATACAACCTGGATCCACACCAATCACCCGGCTCAACCGTGGATGTCATTGGCTGTTTTTGGCGACCAGTCCATGCAGTCCAGCCAGTCTGTCTCAAAAAATGACTATCCGCACCTACGAGCAACTATTCATCGGCGGCCACTCCGATTTCTAAACCACCAGCCCTGAAATCCGGATTTGAGAGGGTGATGGAAAGGATCCCAGAGAGCGGCGCCTGGATCGTCAAAGCGCGCGATTATAGCGGATTGGTGGGCGGTCGCCCACTGCTATTGCAGGGTTTTGAGGGTCAGTTGGTTTTGCGCAGGTTTTCCAGGTTGTTCAATACCCGTTGGGCGCGTTGAATCTTCTCCCGTGCCCGCAGATCCTGGGGATCGAGGGCGAGTGCTGCCCGCCAGGTCGCCTTGGCGCTTTCGATTTCACCATCCCGGTAGAGCCGGTCCCCGGCGCTCAGCAGATTGTCGATATATCGCTGCAGCTGCCGGTTGACCTTCGCCAGCATCTCACTGGCCCGGCTGTTTTTCGGCACATCCTTGAGAATTTTCTGCAGCGCGTGTTTGGCATCCCGCAGCTGGCCGCTCTCCAAGAGTCGGTTGGCTTCCGCCAAACGCTTGTCCAGTTTCTCTTTCCAGCGTTTCTGGCGGGCGGATTTCTCTTTTTTCTCCAGCGCCTGCTTGTTTTTGCTCTGCTCTTTAAGCAGGTGGTCCATCAGGTTTTGATCAGATTCGTCCAGCTTCAGTGAGAGGGCGATACTGAGACAATCCTTGGCCAGCGCATTGTTCCGCTTGTAGTGTCGCCAGCCGCAGTCTGACAAGGCAAGACGCATGCTTTGCAGCTGTGCCTGGGTCTGTTCCAGTAGCTGCAGGTATTGGGGGTTGTCGCTGGATTTGGTCAGTTTCACCAGGATTGGCAGCTGGTTTTTGAGTGCCGAGGTGTTACTGATCAGCAGCTGGTCATTCAGCTCCTCCTCGACGATTTTCTGCTGTCCCCGCAGACTCTTCAGTTCCTGGATATAGGTTTGATTATTGTTTTTACCCACACTGGCCTGATTGAGTAGATGGATGGCTTCGCTGTAGCGCCCTTTGGCGACCAGCTGTCGGCTGTATTCGAGGGAATCGTCTTTGACAGGCGCGGGGGTCTCTCTGGTTTGCAGCAATTGACATCCGCTCAGCAGTAACTGACAGATACAGACTGTTATAAGGGTCAGAGAAGACTTCATCCAGGGTGTTTGTTCAGAATATAGGCCATGGTGCGCATCAACCATTGACCAAATTCTCGCGACGGTGTTCCCGCGATGGAGGGAGAAACCCGATTTTTTTTGCCTCTGATTTTCAATTCCGGCTGTCGGTGCAGCTCTACCATCTCCTTGACTCCAGGAAACTCCGCAGTGGTCTCACTCATCATAATGCCATCAGCCGGTGCGGCACCACAGAGTCGGGAGGCCAGATTGACACTGTCTCCGACCACGGTGTACTCCAACCGGTCGGGGATGCCGATATTGCCGGCCAGCATGACGCCACTGTTGATTCCGATACGAAGCATGATCGGCTCTTTACCCTCTTGCCGGCGCTGTTTGTTGATGTGGCGGACCAGGGCCTGGATCAGCCAGGCGCAACGAACCGCCTGTTGACCGTGCTCGTTGTCCGCTTCGGGGACGCCAAATAGGATCATAGCACTGTCACCGATGAATTTATCGACCACACCCCGGCATCGATGAGCCGCATCGGCAATCGCACCAAGATAGAGGTTGAGCAGTGAGGCAACCTCATCCGCCGGCAGATCTTCCGACAGCTGGGTGAAGCCTACGATGTCACAGAACAATACACTGCCTTCCATCTCCTGATTGGCGAGTCGGGGCTGGGAGAGATTGGAGAGGATCTTGTCCGCGACCACCGGTGAGACATAGCGGGAGAGGGCATCCTCCACCTGACGCTTTTCCAGCATCCCGGCCGACATGCGCTCAAAGTGGGCGTAGACCTGTCCGATCTCATCCTTTCGGTCTTCATCCCCCTGAGAGATCAGCATCCCCGCTTCCGGTTGATGGCCGGCCTGGGCCAGCAGAGTAATCGGCCGGCTAAGTCGTTTGCTCAGCACGTAGGAGAGAATTGCGGCGATCAGGATCAGGCCGATGGTGGCGAAACTGATAATACGAATGGTCCGTTTCTGGTTGCGGTCGAGAAAGGCCCGATCCAGGGTGATCACGGCGTGACCGGCGATAACATCCCGGAAATGGATCGGGCTGAAGAAGGTAATCGCCGGATACCGTCTGTTATCCTCATCCCGCCAGGACCAGATCATCGGGGTGAGCTCATCCGTGGTTGGCAGCTGATGGGGTACATTGCCCGAGATCACCCAGGGCTTTTCTGATGGTACGATGGCCGCACCCACCACATTGTTGTTCTGCGTCTGACGACTGACCAGACCCTGCAGGTTGAACTGGTCATCCGCCAGCAGGGGTTCACTGGCCGAGTGGGCCAGCTGTTCAACCAGTACCTCTCCAAATCCCCGGACTTCGCGCATATGAAAGCTGGTCTGCTGGGTGATCAGAAACCAGCCGAGAATGCCCATGACCATGGTGATCAGGGTACCGATATAGATCGTCCACTTGATGGAGATCGGAACAGGTGCTTTACGAAATAGTTGAACCAGCCAGTTTAACAAGACGATAATCCAATATAGTCAATGGAATGGGGGTGTTTATATTGGTTTTTATATCAGGATTTCAGGGCAATCCGGGAGCGAGATTATAACCCTATTTCCGCACGCTGTCGTAGACTCTGTCGATATTCTCTATATGGCCCGGTAGCGGCGCCGGAATATTCGGTCAGGCGACCCGTTTGATGTGTTGAATCAGTCTCGCCGAGATCTCCTCGATCGACATGGAGGTGGTCTCGAGATAGGGGATGTTATAGTGCTTGAACAGGCCCTCAGCCAGTTTGACCTCCATTTTACACTGTTCAAGAGAGGAGTAGCGCCGGTCAGGGCGTCTCTCCTGGCGGATACGTTGCAATTGATGTGGGTCGATGGTCAGACCGTACAGCTTATCCTTGTAGCCGTTGAGGATCTTCGGCAATAGATCACTGTGCAGATCGTCATCGGTGAGTGGGTAGTTGGCAGCCAGGACACTGTGTTGCAGGCCAAGAAAGAGGCAGGTAGGGGTTTTGCCACTACGGGAGACACCGATCAGAATCAGGTCAGCTGTCTCATAGTTCTTGGTAATTGCACCATCGTCATTGTTGAGGGCGAAATTGACCGCGTGGATACGCTGGTCATAGGCACGACCGTTCTTGGTGGTATGGAATTGCCCCAGGGCATGGGAGGAGGGAAGACCCAGCTCCTGTTCCAGGCGGGTCGTGAAAGTTTCGAAGAAATCCATGACCGGCACATCCAGGGTTTTGAAATAGTCCCGGATCGAGGGATCCACCAGGGTGGTGAAGACAATTGGTTTCTGTCCCGACTCCATGGTTGTCTGGTTGATCCGCTCAGCCACCCGGCGGGCCTTTTCCAGACCGTCTATGAAAGGCCAATGCACGGTCTCATATTCAAAGCTGTCGAACTGGCTCAGCAGGGAGCGCCCCATCGCTTCGACAGTGATACCGGTATGGTCAGCCAGAAAATAGACAGTACGTTTCATTGGGATTTCAGTTGACTCTAACTTGTGTCCGAAGGGCGGCGGGGAGACCGGTAGTCTCCCCGCGACACTTTAGTCACTCAAGCCGGTCAACAGCCTCCAGGTATCGACAACCGTGTCAGGGTTCAGGGATACACTGGTGATCTTCTGTTCTACCAGCCATTCGGCAAGATCGGGATAATCGGATGGCCCCTGGCCACAGATACCGACATACTTACCCGCCTTGTTACAGGCCTGTATGGCCATGCTGAGCATCCGTTTGACGGCCGGATTTCGCTCATCGAAGCTATTGGCAACCAGCCCGGAATCCCGGTCCAGCCCCAGGGTTAACTGAGTCATGTCGTTGGAGCCGATGGAGAAGCCGTCAAAGTACTCAAGGAACTCTTCCGCCAAAACGGCATTGGATGGCAGTTCGCACATCATGATCACACGCAGATCTTTTTCACCCCGTTTCAGACCATTCTGTTCCAGCAGGCTGATCACGCCGGAGGCTTCGTCCAGGGTGCGGACAAAGGGGATCATGATCTCCACATTGCTGAAGCCCATCTCTTCCCGAACCCGTTTCAGGGCGCGGCACTCCAACTCAAAGCAGGGTCTGAAGCTCTCGGAGATATAGCGCGAAGCACCACGGAAACCGATCATCGGATTCTCTTCGGAGGGCTCATAGAGCTTGCCACCGATCAGGTTGGCGTACTCATTCGACTTGAAGTCGGACATGCGTACGATGACCGGCTTGCCCTCGAATGCGGCCGCCAGGGTGGAGATACCTTCCACCAGCTTCTCCACATAGAACTCCACCGGATCGTCGTAACCGTTCATCTGGCTCTGTGCGGCCGCCTTGATATCCTCAGGCAGCTTATCGAACTCCATCAGTGCGCGGGGATGAACACCGATGGTGGTGTTGATGATGAACTCCAGTCGGGCCAGGCCGATACCCCCATTCGGGATCCGGCTGAAGGCGAAGGCGCGACTCGGATTGGCCACATTCATCATGATCTTGGCCGGTGCTTCCGGCAGACTGGTGACATCACCCTGGGTGACTGAGTACTTCAGCAGGCCCTCATAGATGAAACCGTCATCACCTTCCGCACAGGAGACCGTCACCTCCTGGCCTTCCTGAAGTTTTTCAGTCGCGTCATGACAACCGACCACGGCCGGGATACCCAGTTCCCGGGCGATGATCGCCGCGTGGCAGGTACGGCCGCCCCGGTTGGTGACAATCGCCGAAGCTTTTTTCATCACCGGCTCCCAGTCGGGATCGGTCATGTCGGTGACCAGCACATCGCCGGCCTCAACTTTGGCCATCTCACTGGCATCGGCAATCACCTTCGCGACACCACTGCCGATCCGCTGACCGATGGCACGGCCCTGAACCAGCACGTTGCCGTCTTTCTGTTCCAGCTTGAAACGCTCGACGGAGGTGGTATCGACCCGGCTCTCAACGGTTTCTGGACGCGCCTGCAGGATGTAGAGCTGACCGTCGGTGCCGTCCAGACCCCATTCGATATCCATTGGACGCTGGTAGTGTTTCTCGATGGTAATCGCCATTTGGGCCAGGCTCTCGACCTGCTCACTGGTGAGTGAGAATTTGGCTTGATCCTGTGGCTCTACATCGACCGTCTTGACCCGATCCTCACCTTCCTGGCCGTAGACCATCTTGATCGCCTTGCTGCCCAGGTTGCGGCGCAGAATGGCTGGTCTGCCAGCTTCCACATTGCCTTTGTGGACATAGAATTCATCGGGATTGACAGCACCCTGTACCACAGTCTCACCCAGACCATAGGAGCTGGTGATGAATACCGCATCTTTGAAACCGGATTCGGTGTCGAGAGTGAACATGACCCCGGCTGAACCTACATCGGAGCGCACCATCCGTTGGATGCCTGCAGAGAGTGCCACATCCTCATGGGCAAATCCCTGGTGAACACGGTAGGAGATGGCCCGGTCGTTATACAGAGAGGCGAATACCTCTTTGATCGCGATCAGAACGTCTTCCAGACCCTGCACGTTGAGAAAGGTCTCCTGCTGACCGGCAAAAGAGGCATCGGGGAGATCTTCCGCAGTCGCTGAGGAGCGCACAGCCACGGAGGGCACTTCTGCGGCATCGCCTACCAGCTTTCTGTAAGCGGCGGTAACCGCGTTCTCCAACTCTTCCGGAAACTCGGCTTCGACCACCCATTCACGGACTGTCTTGCCCGCTTCCGCAAGTGCCGTGACATCACTCACATCGAGTTGCTGTAACAGCGGGTCGATTCGCTCTGCAAGGCGGTTGTGTCGCAGAAACTCACGATAGGCGTGGGCTGTGGTGGCAAAGCCGCCGGGAACGGAGACGCCCGCATCGGCAAGACCACTGATCATCTCGCCAAGCGATGCGTTCTTGCCGCCGACCTGATCGACATCATGCATTTTCAGGTTTTCAAACCAGATTATTTGTTCATTCACCGCTTGCCCTCGGCTTTTGGATTGATTGGATGGATCAGTCATTGTTTTAACCTCTGAGGTGGTCTCCTTGACGTTGGCAGCTGTTTCCGCTGCACAGACAGCTTTTACCACAGCCTGTGCCCTCTTCCTTATGAGGACCAAACTCAGGATGTAGTTTAGAAAAGCGTCGGGTGATGGACTGGATGATCAACCAGCCCAACAACAGAATCGGTATCACGGTCATGGCGATGAGAAAGTCGAGCATCGAATCAACCTCCGAGTCCGGCAAAGCCCATGAACGAGAGTGAAAGCAGACCACCCAGCATCAGACTCACTGCGGCACCCTGGGTGATGCTCGGCATGGTCGAAAGCTCCAGCTTCTCCCGCAGACCGGCCATCAGCAGGATTGCCAGGATAAAACCAACGCCGGCGCCCAGTGCATAGACCAGGGATTGCAGGAAACTGTACTCTTTGAATGTCTGGAACAGGGCCAGACCGAGGATTGCACAGTTGGTGGTGATCAACGGCAGAAAGATGCCCAATGAGCGAAACAGGGCAGGGGTAAATTTTTTCAGGGCCATTTCCACCAATTGTACGGCACTGGCGATCACGGCGATATAGGCGATCAGGCGCAGGAATTCGATCTCAAAGGCCACCAGGACCTCATTGATCAGAAACGCGCAGACTGAACTGACCAACATCACAAACAGGGTTGCCAGGCCCATTGGCAGGGCCGTATTGATCTTTCCCGAGACACCGAGGAACGGGCACAGGCCGAGAAACAGGGCAAGTACAAAGTTATTTGCCAGTACAGCGTTGAGAAATATAAAGCTTAGGGTTTCTGTCGCCATCGTGGTCACTTTATGATGTTTAAGGAGAACAGGCTGCAACGACCTGTGGGGATCCGAACGAAATTCACCTGTGAGATCCTGATGTTCATGATTCTGCCGCCGGATCCAGTTCAGTCTCGGATTTCCGCTGCTTCAGCCACTCAAACAGCAGCAGCCAGGCACCCAGGACCAGAAAGCCGCCGGCAGGCAGTACCATCACTACCCAGGGTTCGAATCTGGGGCCGAACAGGTCGATGCCGAACAGGCTGCCGGCACCCAGGATCTCGCGCACCACACCGAGACAGAGCAGGGCCAGGGTAAATCCCAGTCCCATGCCGGTGGCGTTGATGATCGACTTCAATGGCGGATTCCTGGAAGAGTAGGCCTCGGCCCGACCCAGTATCATGCAGTTGGCAACGATCAGCTGGATAAAAGCACCCAGCGCATTGTAGAGGTCCAGGGAGATCGCCTGGATGGTGTAGTCGACAATGGTGACGAAGGTGGCGATGATGACGATATAGGTGGCGATGCGCACCTGCTTGGGTATGCTGTTGCGAAGCAGCGAGATTAAAGTTCCCGAGGCGAGCAGTACGAAAAGTGTGGCAACACCCATCGCCAGGGCATTGATCGCCGAGTTGGTCACTGCCAGTACCGGGCACATGCCCAGCAGCATGACAAACACAGGGTTTTCACGCCACAAACCTTCACTGAAGGTATCCCAGGTGATGGTGTTGTCTTGTTTTTTCGCCATGGTTATCTGTTAGGGTCTGTTAACATGAATCCAATTGGCCCTGCTGTGACTATTTTTTCGCCCAGCAAGGCAGAATGAGCGAAGTGTCGTCACTCGACATGAGCGAATGATAACGCCGCTGGGCGGAAAAACAGCCTCAGCCCTTCGGGTTGCCCCTGAAAAAGCGCCACTCGGCGTTGCTCGTCGTTCATTTGGAATCACCAAACCTCTCTCCTCGCGCCTTGATTGGCGCTTTTTCAGGGGCAACAGGGCCAATTGGATTCGTGTTAACAGGCCCTAGTTCAAATCAGTTATTGTCAATCAATTGGACGCTGTCTTACTTTGCGCATGATCAATTAAATCAGGCATTATTCACTGTGTCCCGCTGTCCGGAGTTTCAGGCTCGCTTGGCGGCGGTGGCGCATTGCGTATTACATCGATGTGCGGCATCAGCTGGGGCAGCAAGAGCTGAGTAGATTGATTCAGCGCTTTGCCGACTGCCTGTGAGGAGATGGTCGCACCGGATATGGCGTCGATCTCCCAGGGGTGCTGTTTGGTGCCCGCTTTGACGGTCACGATCGCGTTTGCCAGTTTATCCCCGCTTGCATTCAGCTTTGCCTCCAGTGCATCGAAGTTGGCGACAAAATTGGCATCAGTGATGATCTTGTCACCCAGTCCCGGGGTTTCGGCCAGTTTCAGCACTTTGATACCACGGATGCATTCACAATCCGGATCATAGCCATACAGCAGGTGGATCATATCCGCATAGCCCTGAGCTCCGGCCTTGGCGGCGACACCTTTCAGGTTGCCCTGCTGATCGTAACCCGCATAGACCAGTATGCCCTCTGTGGGAGCATCCGGGGTGACTGCCGTCACGGCCGATTCAGTGACCAGGAAGTCACGCCGGGCAACCGCACCGGGGATTACCTGAAACACCGCAGCCTCGATGGCACGTCGTTGGTTTTCAGCAATGATCGGTTTGGTCAGCTGGTAGGTGAGTACCACCAGAAAACCCGACAGCATGGCGATTCCCATCAGGGTGCGGATCATCGGGCCCGTCGGGGTGGACGGTTGGATGGCTTGAGCTTCCGGTGTACTCATTTGCCTGCCCTCTGCTCTCCGAAAACCCTGGGTTGGGTGATCTGATCGATCAATGGTGTGGCGGCATTGCCCAGCAGAATGGCATACATTACCCCCTCGGTAAGGCCGCCGAAGAGTCGGATGATCACCGTGATCACGCCAATCATCAAGGCATAGATCACCACCCCCAGGGGGGTAACCGGTGAACCGACCATGTCACTGGCCATGAACCAGGCGCCGAGCATCAGGCCGCCGGACAGCACCACGAACAGCGGGTCCGGATATTTGACCGGATCGATCATGTAGAAGATTCCGGCGGTCACCGCGGCACCGACCAGGACCAGTACCGGAATGCGCCAATCGAGCATCCGTCTTGCCGCCAGATAGAGACCGCCGGCCAGAATCAGCAATGCGGATGTTTCACCGGCGGAACCGGCGGTGGTGCCGAGCAGCATATCCAGGTGATCGGTGACCACCCCTTCGAATTTCTGCAATGCCAACGGTGTGGCGCCGGAAAAGGCGTCCACGGTGACTTCCGAGACCCAGTCCGTAACCCCAGGGGGTTGCAGAAACGGCGGGGTAAGTGTGGTGGGGATGAACTGGCTGAAGCGGCCATCGAAAAATGCCGGGGTCCAGGTGGTGATGGCAACCGGAAAGGCCGCTTGTACGAACGCCCGCCCGATCAGTGCGGGATTCATGGCGTTCATGCCCAGACCGCCGAACATCGCCTTGCCCAACGCCACACCGACGAAGGCGGCTACCGCACCCATCCAGAGGGGAAAACCCGGTGGCAGGGTCATCGCCAGCAGCAGTCCGGTGATGGTGGCAGACCAGTCTCCCAGGGAGCTGGACTTGCCGCTGAGTGCATTGAACAGGCGTTCACTCAACAGACAGGTGAGGGTGACGACCACCAGCAGTGCCAGTGCACTGATGCCGAATTGCCAGACAGTGAATGCACAGATCGGTAGCAGGGCGTAGACCACATTGCGCATGATAACGACCACATCCTCCCCGGCATGGGCATGAGGTGAGGTACGCAGTTCAATGGTGGATTTTTTACTCATGTTTGTTTTTCAGCTATACAACATAGGCCTTGGGATTAAGCAGCCTGTTCCCGATTGATCGCTTTGGCGATCCGAAAATACTGCACCAGGGGAATATTCGAGGGGCAGACATAGGAGCAGCAGCCACACTCGAAACAGTCGGTCAGATGATAGTCTTCAGCCATCTCCTCATATTTACGCTTCGCTGCCAGTTGTCCGAGCATCGAGGGATTGAGATGCATGGGGCAGGCACTGACACAACGGGCACAACGGATACAGGGCCAGATCTTATGGCTCTCATCCTCAATGGAGGGTTCATTGAGTACCAGTAGTCCGGAGGTTCCCTTGGTAATCGGAGTATCCAGTGCGGAGACGGCTGGCCCCATCATCGGACCACCCAATATAAACTCAGTACGGGCACCCTCGTAACCCACATAGTCGAGAATATATCGGATCGGGGTACCCAGAGGCACCAGGTAGTTGGCCGGTTTGGCGATGCCGGGTCCTGCGACGGTGATTACCCGCTCGATCAACCCCCGTCCTTTCGGCAGCAGATCCCCCAGGCCGGCCAGGGTGCCCACATTATTGACCACCACGCCCACATCGGCGGGCAGGCCTCCGGTGGGTACCTCCCGATCCAGGGCCGATTTGATCAGCATCTTTTCAGAGCCTTGAGGGTACTTGGTCTCTACCGCCTTGACCTCAACCGGGCTGCCATTGGAGAGGTGGCTCTTAAGCAGTTCCACCGCATCCATTTTGTTGTCTTCGATGCCGATGATCGCCTTTTCCGTACCGGTAGCGCGCATCGCATAGCGAATTCCACGCAGCAGGGCTTTGGGGTGTTCCAGCATGATCCTGTGATCACAGGTCAGGTAGGGCTCACATTCACAACCATTGACGATCAGTGTATCGACCTGCTTGTCTTCCGGGATGGCGAGCTTCATATGTGACGGGAAGGCCGCGCCGCCAAGTCCAACCATGCCGCTATCCTGGATCGCCTGGATGATCTCCTGCGGCGATAGTTCACTCATATCCCGTGGCTGTTCCCACAGCACTTCCTGGGTCGAGCCCTCATAGACATCGATAAGGATGGCATTGGTCTTCGGACCCTTGGGAGTCGGCATCAATTCGATACCTGCAATTCTGCCTGTGGCAGGGGCATGCAGAGGAACTGAAAAGTTACCGTCCGCCTTGGCGATCGGTTCACCCCGAACCACCTCCTGGCCTTTGACGACCAGGGGTATCGCCGGTTTACCGATATGCTGGTCCAGCGGCAATACCAATTGCGGGGGGAAGGGGAGACGGCGGATCGGTTTGTCCGCCGTATCCTTGTGATAGGGCGGATGGATGCCGTGTGTAAAGCCTTTCTGCCCAAACAGCAGGTTGAACAATCCCATAGTCTCTCTGATCTCGTTTAACCTTAAGTTCGCAATTGAACACGGTGTTGTGGGAAATCCATTATCGGGTTTGCCATAACAGGATCCATGCGCCGGATCGTAGCCATAAATTGCAGAATCGAGATTTAACCGGCGGAGCCGAAGCTCCGCACACTGTTAGCCTCATCGACCATGCTGGTTGAGCCAGATGGTCGCCGTGGATTTACTGAAATTTCGCTGCACGTTTGACAAACTTTTCCAGGTCTTTTTCAGTAGCGTTCCAGGGTGTTCCAGGATGGATGCAGGCAGCCGTACACTTCTCTGCAGCCTTCACGATATCCTTGAACTGACCACCCTTTGGATCGGCGATAATCGCTTTCTTTTCGTCGTTGTAGGCGAAAATTTTCGGATTGATCTCGATACATTCATCACAGGCTGTACATTCCGGGGTTTCGATCCACACCGGTTCGTAGTCCCCTGCGGCAGCACCATTGCCTCCTGCCGGGGCATTGCTGCCATTGGCAGAGATCGAACCTGCCAGGGCGTCTGCATTGCCGCTGGCGGCCATTGAGAGCAGGGTGGAACTGAGGCGGTTGGCCATATCGACTTTGGCCTGATCGACCAGGGCATCCACATCCACTTTGTTCATCTCGCCGGCGACACCCTTCAGCTGACGCCAGAACTGTCGGCGCTCTTGACAGGATTTGGCGATCTCCTGTGCACAGATGATACGCATAAGACGGTTCTTGCTGTCCACACCCCAGATGTAGGGGAATTTGCCTTCCCGGTCATCTTCATCCATCTCCAGGAACTCATCCATGGCGACCATGTCATCGTTCCAGGTCTCCGGAGGCGCCATGCGGAACTGCTTACGGAAACGCCCTTCGGTGACGGCAAAGTCGGCGAAGGTCATGGGCACTTCCAATTTACACGCTTCACCTTTGTCGTCCAGATAGTCGATGGTGTAGGTTGGCCAGTCATCGTCCAGTGAAGGATTGCCATCCAGATCGATACAATCTTCGATGGTCTCACCGGCATCCGGATCGTATTTCATCAGTGGGTAGGCTCTCGATTCCACAGCCATTTTCGACTGTTTGAAAGCGATGTCGTCGCCAACTCCATGCTCCGGAGGACAGACCGCATAGATGTTGAACAGTGCCGGATGGCGGCTGTTCAGGCCATCGATGTAGCCTTCCAACAGGTGGGTGGTGTTACTGATGGTGCCCTGCAGGACGTAGGTTGTTCGATGGGCGATGCCGATCAGTGAGACCTCTTTACGAATCTCTTCCTTACCTTTCCAAGCCTTACCGTAGGGACTCATATCCGCAACCTGGCCGATGTAGCCGGAGGTACAGGCCTGACCACCGGTGTTGGAGTAGACCTGGGTATCGAGTACCAGGACTTTCACCGGCATGCCGGAGGCGAGGACACGGGAGAGGTTTTGGAAACCGATGTCATACATCGCGCCGTCACCACCGACCGATACGACCGGCGGACAGAGCAGCCACTCCTCTTCGCTGAACTGCTTCCAGTTGAACTGTTGGAAGAAGGCGCCGTGCTCGACGGCATTGTACTTGCCCGCCAGTTCCAGTTCCGCTTTACGGATGGTGGCGAAGCCGTTCGCCATCTTACGCATGTGACCTTCGAAAAGCCCCATCGCAACGGATGGGCTGTCCTGGAACAGGTGACTGGCCCAGGGGAACGGATAGGGATTGAAGGGGTAAGTGGAGCCCCATACAGAGGTACAACCGGTGGCGTTGACGATACCCATCTCTGCACGACCGTTATTGGTCTCACCCTCGGTGTAACGCCATTTCAGATCTCTCAGTTCATCCAGTAACCGGGTTGTGGACTGCAGCCACTCACGATCGATGACCGTCTTCTCGTGATCACTGTCCAGATTCTCGCTCAGTCCGGAGAGGGTCAGATCACTCTCTTCACTTCCGGACATCGCTTCCGAGATGGCTTTCGAGCTGCTCAGATCCACACCTTCGGCCAGTTTCAGTCGGATGTGCTGTTCCAGCTGTTCGATCAGTTTGTCGATCTTCTCGATCTGCTGTTTCACCCGTGGCTGCATCAGGGCCGTGACGGTTGAGGTGAACAGATGGATGATCGTCTTCTCACCACAACCCAGGCAGGCACCGTCGCCACAGGAGAGGGAGTTGTAGTTCTCCTTGTCCATCAGCAGGGTCTGCAGTGCGCCGATCTTTTCATCCAGGTCGTCGATGCGGTTGAAGGAAGGATCGCTGGTTGGCAGATCCAGCCAGAATTTCCAGTCGTCGCGCAGACGGGCAATGGCCGCTTCATCCTGATGGGTAGCCACCAGTGCGTCGTCTTCACAGATGGTGACACACTCCATACAGCCCTTACAGGTGTATGGATTGACGGTAATGGAGAAGAGGCCACCGCTGTTTTTGCTCTTCTTCTCCATGTTGTTCCAGTAGGGCTTGGTCACGGAGAACTCGAATTCACCCAAAGCCTGCAGAAACAGACCGAACTCCTCTTCCAGGGTAGCCCGCGCATCCTCTTCAATCTCGGCGGCACCGATGGTCTCGAGTACGGCCTGATCCAGTACGCTGCGCACATTGGCCGCTTCGCCGGCCTCTTCGAGCAGTTCACGCAGGCGTTTCTCCACGTTGCGGCTCTCTCTGCGCAGGTATTGGGTCGGACGGCCAGCGGTTTCGATGCGATTGATCGCAGTGGCGAAAACATCGCTGACCTTGTTGACCAGGCCGGGGATCGCGCTGTCGGGACAGATGGTGTAGCAGTCGCCACAGGCGGTACAGTTTTCTGCGACCCATTTCGGGTAGTCGAAGCGGATCTGGGTCATGTCGCGGAAGACACCGGTGGAGGCCGGCATCAGTGACAGAGCCTGGTAGGGGTCGGCCAGATTCTCATTGCCCTTACCGGTGGCATAGAAGCTGCCGGTCTGTTCCCAGAAACGGTGTACATCGGAGATGCCGCCTTCCGCTTCAGGCAGTTGCTTGAGCATCACCGGCATGCCGATCTCTTTCTTCACCGGCAGCTGAGCGCTGCTGCCGATGACTTTGTTGGTGATCTCATGGATCTCATCGAAACCACGGCGAACAACCCGCAGGTTGTCTTCAACCACCCGGCGGCCCTTGCTGCCGAACTTGGCTTCGAGCTGACTCTCGATGGCACTGAACAGTTTCTTCTCGTCCAGCCCTGCCATCTCCATCAGCGGAGAGCCGGCAAAGAAGGCGCCCTGGAAAGCGTTACCCTGCATACGCAGTTGCAATTCAGCGTCGGAGGCCTCCTCTTTGGCGATCTTGAAACCATCCACATAGAAGACATGGATCTCGTTGTCGATGATCTGCTGCTGCATCCAGCGGGGGAAGGATTCCCATACCTCATCCGCCGAATCCAGGTACGACTGGATGATCAGGGTACCGCCCTGTTTCAGACCGGCCAATGGGTTGGAGTGACTGAATACGTTCGGGTCCGGGCTCAAGACCACATCCACATAGTGATACTCACAGTTCAGCGGAATCGGTGTCGGTGCTGCAGAGAGGTAGTAGGTGGTGGGCTGACCCTTCTTTTCGGAACCATATTTCGGATTCGCTTTGATCTCGTAACCGAGCAGATCATAGAGGGTCATGACCAGGTTCTTGCCGGTGGTGATGGCGCCCCAGCCACCTACCGAGTGCATTCTTACGGTAATCGAGCCTTCCGGCATCAGGTTCGGGTTTTCGGAACCACGCAGTGCCATATCACCGATGTTCGGATAGGCTTCGAGCAGTTTCTGGATATGGATCTCCTGCTTGGGCGTATCCGCATCGCGTACGAAATCGATACCCAGGTAGAAGAACTTACGCTGACTGCCGTCAGGCAGCATATTCTCAACTGCGGCGATCAGCGCCTCAGGTTGCAGGTCACGGGAACCCAGGCCATAGGCGCCGGAATAGAGGTGAGGGGCATCGGCAAAGCTGCTGTAGCATTCATATTTTGCATAGGGCAGTTCCAGTTTGCCCGCTTTTGCCTGACCGTTTTCGATACATTTGGAGACCACCGAGCGGACTTCACGCATCAGTGGCAGATCTTCCGCCAGCGGCTGGTCGGTACGCTCCAGTACGCAGACACCCTTTTTACCCTTCAGGATCTGACCCAGCAGATCGCCCGGGAAGGGACGGAACATGGTGATATCGACCACGCCGATCTTCAGTTTACGGGTCTTTTCCAGATAGTCGGCCAGACCGTGTGCCTGTACGATCATTGAGCCCATACCGACGATCAGATAGTCTGCCTTCTCTGTTTTATAGGAGCCGATACGCTCGTAGCGGCGACCGGTCAGCTGGTAATACTCTTCCATCGCCTGATCCGCGATCTCCGGGATATGCTGGAAGAAGTAGGGCCGTTGCGCAGCGGTGGTCTGCATATAGGCATCCTGGTTCTGCACCGAGCCTGAGAGCATGGGATTGTCCACATCCCAGATGGCCGGTACCCGGCGACGGGTCTCACCGAACAGCAGCTTCTGTGCCGGGGTGGGGCATTCGATTTCATCATCCGGACGACCCAGATACTCAGCGATCAGCTCCCGTTCAGGCACCTGCAGGGGTTCGATCAGATGGGTTGTCAGAAAGCCGTCCTGGGCTACAGCCGCTGGAGTCAGCGACAGCTCAGCGATCTTGCGGCCGATCAGGTTCAGGTCGGCGGCACCCTGAGCGTTGTTGGCGAATACTTGGAAAAAGCCGGTATCGTCAATACAGTGGAAATCGTCATGGCCGCAGTGTACGTTGAGCGACGCCTTGGTGATTGCCCGGCAGCCAATATTCAGCACATAGGGGAGGCGCTTACCAACTGCCGCATAGAGGGATTCATGCATGAATGCGATGCCCTGGGCAGAGGAGAAGTTGGTGGCGCGCAAGCCGGTCATGGACATACCTGCGGTAACCGCGGCGGCCGCATGCTCCGACTCCGGTTCGATAAAGATCAGTGACCGATCAGAAACATTGACATGCCCTTTGGCGGTCTCTTCGGCCCAATATTCACCCATTTGGGTAGATGGGGTGATGGGATATGCACCAGCGGCGTCAGAGGCTTCCCTCTCACACATAATGACTGCCCCGTTACCGTCCATTGCCATACGGATACCAGGGTATTTGAAGCTCTTCTCTTCTTTCTTACCGAACATGGAAACTTCTCTTTGCTAGGTTTGCAATTTACTTTCCGCCACTATATCAATGATGATCTGTATAGAGGAAACAGAAAGCGTAGGCTTATGGTTTTCACTGCCAACATCAGATAGGCAGTGCTTCTTTACGTACTATGCGCTTGGCTTGTTGTCCTTTGAGGACTCCCAGTGTTTCATCAAGCCAAACAATTGCCCCGGTCGGGCAACGCTCAGTAGCAATAGGGGAGGCTAAACTAATCTTGTTATAGTCGATCACAGCCAAATTGTCTTGAATACTAATCAATCCTTCCGGGGAGTCCTTGACACATCTTTCGCAGGCGGTGCAGGCGACTTCGCAATCGTTTTCTGCGGTATCACCGTGCTCCAGATTTTTACAGGCCACCCACAATCGATGGGCAGCGTCCTGAATTGAGAACAGATCCTTGGGACAGATATCGACGCAATCGCCACAGGCTGTGCATTTTGCGTTGTCCACGATGGGCAATCCGTTGAGGTCCATGGTGATCGCCTCGAAATCGCACACATCGGCGCAATCGGCCAGACCGATACAGCCCCATGTACAGCTTTTTGGGCCACCGGAGACAACGGCGGCTGCACGACAGCTCTCCAACCCTTTATACTGGGCACGCATACGGGCGACATGATTGCCTCCGGCACAGGCCAGACGGGCTACCCGTTTCACCACGTCACCACTCTCCACGCCCAGGTAGTCGGCGATGTCCTCGATCGCCTCGGCATTGCTGACGGTACATTGTGCGGGGGTAACCTCGCCGGAGATCAGTGCCTCGGCGAAGGGTCGGCATCCGGCACTGCCACAGGCGCCGCAATTGGTGGCGGGCAGCATGCCTTCGAGATCATCGATTCGGGGGTCTTCAAAGACCCAGAGTTTTTTGTTGGCGATTACCAGCATGGATGAGAGCAACAGTCCAAGAATGCCCATGAAGAGGATAGCGGTCGTGACGTTTAGTGCGATCTCAATATCCATTTCCAATACCCGATGTCATGCGTGTGAAACCTAACTGAAACCCTTTAGAAACCTTACATAGTTTAATGTTGGGGTTAGTATTGGTCTATGGAATGGGTTAAATAGAAAGTATTAATTTTTATAAATACTCTAATTGCATTGAAAAAATTAATGATCACATAAGTGCCCCGATTGATTGATGCCAATCTCTACACTCAACTCTATACCCAAGGCATAGGATTTCAACCATGCTGGCCTATCAGAAAAAGTATCGGCAGAGTGGGCTGAAATTTAACCTGACAAAAGTGGTGTTATAGCAATCCCAACCTCTGATGCAAGTATCCCTCACATTGACTGGCCTGAGTGCTTCGGTGATTGGCTTGGTGAATCGCGTCGAGGACTCAAAATGGCCACCATCCGGAGCCGCTTTCCAGTTTGCTCCGGCAGCTCGCAATCTGTTGACGATAACGTTTGGCATTACTCTCGACCCGGCGGGCTACCTTGGTCAGCCAGGGTTTTTTCTTATAGCTGCCTTTTGCGTAACCGCCATGCCCCTCATGGTAGGCCAGATATTGCCGGTATGGATCCCATTTCGAGATACCGAGTTTGCTGTGAGTCGTTTTCACATACCAGCCGATGAAATCCACCGCATCATCGTAATCATCCCTGTCCGCCCAGCGGTTACCCGTCTTTTCCCGGTACCAGTCCCAGGTGGAGTCTTTGACCTGGGCATAACCATAGGCGGAGGATTTACGAAACCAGGGGATAAACCAGAACAGCTTCTCTCTGGGTGGTTTGGCATCATGTCTGAACCTGGATTCCTGATGGATGAATGCCAGTTGTAAATGAATCGGTACACCCCATTTTTCAAACGACGATTGGGAGGCTTCGTACCAGTCGCTCTTTTCCTCAAAGATATGGCATGCGTCAGCGGTGTTTTTAGGAGGCGAGCTCGAGCAGCTGTTAAGCAGTAAGAGGGAGGCCGAAAAAGCTACTGTAAGTCTTTCTTTTTGCTTAAAAATAACTTAGTTCCTCAGGTTCTGCGTGAGTTGCTGGCCTATCCTGCAGGACTGCCGGGTTGTTGTCACGTATAATAGCGCCGGTTTTGACCATGGGCCGAGTGTAAATATCCCGTTATCGGGTGTTTTTGTGCCGGCCTTAACAACAAAAACACAATTTTAGAAAAACAACTTTCAGGAGCGATCAAATTATGAAGCTGATACTTTTAGGTGCGCCCGGTGCGGGCAAGGGCACAGTTGCCAAGGAATTGACCAAGCTGGACGGTTCAGTACAGATTTCTACCGGTGACATCTTACGTGGTGCGGTCCAGGCCGGTACAGATCTGGGCAAGCAGGCAGAGGCCTTCATGAAGGCGGGTGATCTGGTCCCTGATGATCTGATCATGGGTATCATGGAGCAGCGTCTGCAGGAGCCGGATTGTGAGAAGGGATTTCTGTTGGACGGTTTTCCCCGGACTATTCCTCAGGCTGAGGCCCTGGGCGAACTGCTGAAGAAAATCGATGTGGATCTCGACTTCGCTGTAGAGATCGATGTGCCCAGGGAGGTGATCCTGGATCGTCTGACCACCCGCAGAACCTGCGAAGACTGCGGTGCCATCTACAATGTCAAAAGCATGCCGACAAAAGTTGAGGGTGTCTGCGACAAATGTGGTGGCAAAGTCGTACAGCGGGATGACGAGACGGAAGAGGCGATCTCAAACCGTCTCGACGTCTATCAGGAAAAGACCGCGCCGCTGGTCGGTTACTACAGTAATGAAGAGATGTTGCTGACCGTCAGCGCGACCTCCAGTGAGGCGGTAGTGAATGCCATTCAGGAGAGATTGAACGGCTGAAACTGATAAAATGCCCGTCTAACAGGCAACCCGCTCTGAGAGCGGGTTGCCTGTTTTGGGCGGCACTCGGAGTGAATCCTGGCTATTATCTTTTTGACAATAATGAGGAGAGGTTTTGATGCCTGAGTTTGGTGATCCCTACATGCTCGAAGAGTATACGCTGGAAGATCTGAAGCAGTGCCCGATTCTGGTCTGGGTATCGCATGAAACAGACAGTGGCGAGAAGCCGTTTCTCACTCCGCTTCTCAATACCCGGAATCTCAGCCCTGAATTCAACCACGCCAAAATTTTGCTCAGTGTGGTTGGTGCTGAGGTGTATGCCGAGGCCAGCTACAATACGGTGGATCGTTCGATCTACTCGATATTGATCTGGGATGGAGACAACACGGTAGAAGTTGAAGACTGTGAGCTGGAATCACCAATCAGCTTTCAGACAGTCCCCGAGATTGACGGCGAAGCCAATGTGGTGTTCGTACTTGAATCTAAGCAGGACTACTACGCCTATCGAGATGAAACTGCCGCCGGTAGTTAAAAATAGCATTTCAGGACAGCATTCCTCAGCAGAAATTGTTATGCTTGGCGGGGTAACCGACTTCCAGGCCAATGGCCTAGGCCCTGTCATCAGGCCCTAGTGTGTCAACTGAAGGATAATGTAGAATTCGACGGATTGGATTTCTGATGCAAATCAGATGACGTCTGTTAGTACCATCGAGAGATAGCAATAGCTAAGCCATGATCAAGCTTTTTGGAATCTATATCTCTAAGGCAGTAGTACTGCTGGCTGTTGCGGAGGTATTGATATTTTTCTCCTCGATGCATGGCGCCATACTCCTCTTCCATCATATCATCAATGAACCGGTCTCCAGTTTGGAGAGCAATATGCCAGTGATTTACTCGCTGGTGATGTTTTCTGCAATGACAGCCCTGGGTCTCTACCAAAAGGGGTCAATGGCAACCTCATCAGGCTTCCTGCTGCGGATTATCCTGGCGTTTCTTGTCGGTGGCGTGGCAATGCTGTTGTTATTGGCTATCGCGCCCATGTTCGTCAATCATGGCCAATCGGTACTCAGTTACGGTTCGGCCCTCTCTCTGCTGGGTATTCTGGTGGCACGGACGATTTTTGTTCGGGTAACTTCGGATAAGATCCTCAAGCGCCGAGTGCTGGTCCTGGGTGTGGGAATCAATGCGGATCGCATTGAGGAGTCGATGAAGGATAAAGACACACTGGGTATCGTGGTGGTGGCCTATGTGAATCTCGGTGACAGAATTGAACTGATCGATAAGGATCGGCAGATCGTCAAGGATCAGTCACTGCTGGAGATATCCAACCGCCTGGCGGTGGATGAGATTGTGGTGGCTGTGGATGATCGGCGCAAGAAACTGCCTAACCATGAGTTGCTCGAGTGTAAAATCAAGGGGATCAGAATACTCGATCTACTGACCTTCTTTGAAAAAGAGCTTTCGATTATCAATATCGATCTGCTCTATCCCAGCTGGATGCTCTATACCGATGGCTATCGGCAGCGGGCATTGAACCGGACGATCAAAAAAGCCTTTGATATGTCAGTAGGCATCATTATCTTTCTGTTTGCCGCACCACTGATGGTTCTGGTTACCATCGCCAGTTTGATCGAATCCGGGGGGCGGGATCCGATTCTCTACAGTCAGGTTCGTGTAGGCAAGAACGGCAAACTTTTCAAAGTCTACAAATTCCGCAGTATGCGCACTGATGCCGAGGCGGATGGTGTTGCCAGGTGGGCTACCAAAAATGACTCCCGTATCACCAAGCTGGGTGGTTTTCTTCGTAAGACCCGGCTGGATGAGTTACCGCAGATCTACAACATACTGAACGGGGATATGAGCCTGGTTGGACCGCGACCGGAGCGGCCGGAATTCGTCATGCAGCTGTCAAACGACATTCCCTACTATCCTCAACGGCATTGGGTCAAACCCGGTCTGACCGGCTGGGCGCAGATGCTCTACCCCTATGGCGCGTCTGAAGAGGATGCCAAGCGAAAACTTGAATACGACCTCTACTACGTCAAAAACGCCAGCACCATGCTCGACTTCATCATCCTCCTGCAAACCATTGAGGTGGTATTGCTTGGCAAGGGTGCCCAGTAAACTCCCCAATCTGACACGAAACCTATAGATTTCAAGATATTGAATATTGAGCTATCAATTTGGCCGCGGAATCTGGAGCCTGCTGTTCAATAGCCTTGTCCAATAGAAACCATGGTATATCATCAATAGAAGATATGGATTTCTATCGGAATCAGAATTTCGGAGCTGCCACAGCATTGGATCGCTGATCCCCGGGTGATGTTGCACCCTTTAATAAGAATTGTTACAAGCGATCCTATCCAATGAAGCGAATCGATATCTTCCCCTGGGACAATAATTTCAATACCGGTCTTCCCACTGTCGATGAGCAGCACCGTCAATTGGTACGGATGTTGAACGAACTGGCATCCCAGTTCGCATTCGAATCGGAGCAGATCGACCTCAGCAAGATATTTGATGGGCTATTGGAGTACACGGTCTACCACTTCGAGACAGAAGAGGCCATCTGGCGTAAATATCTGCCGGATGAATCACTGGAGGCGAGTCATCGGGATTCCCATCAGGCCTTTATCGATCAGTTACAGACGTTGATCAGTCAGACAGAGCAGGGAGCCAAGCATCAGGTCGCTGAAGAGACCCTGGAATTTCTGGTTCGTTGGCTGGCCTCCCACATTCTTGAATCCGATCGACATCTCTCCTATATCATTTTGGGCCTGCGACAGGGGCTTGCACTGGAAGAGGCCAAACAATACGCTCTGAAAGAGATGAGCGGGTTTACCCGCAAGATGATCGATATCATCCTATCCAGCTACGGGATTCTCTCCAGCAACACACTGCGACTGATGCAGGAGCTGGTGCAGCAGAAACAACTGGAGACAAAACTGCTGCGTCAGAGCGGTTTTCTCAAAGTTCTGATACAGACCTTGCCCGATCTGATTTGGTTGAAAGATCCTGATGGGATCTATCTGGCCTGCAACCCTAGATTTGAGGATTATATCGGTGCTTCTGAGGATGAAATCCTGGGAAAGTCAGACCGTGATTTCATGCCGGCGGAAAAGGCGGCATCTTATCGAGAGCATGATCTGACAGCCATCGAACAGGGTGGACCGAAGGTCTATGAAGAGTGGGTTACTTTTGCCGACAGTCATTGTGAGCTGCTGGAGACTACCAAGACACCGATGTTTGACGAACAAGGGAGCCTGATCGGAACCCTGGGCATTGGGCACGATATTACAGAGCGTAGAGAGACCGAAGATCAATTGCGCCAGGCCGCCAGCGTTTTCGCCTCAGCCCGTGAAGGCATCATGATAACCGATCCTGACGGCGCCATTCTGGATGTCAACAGTGCGTTCAGCCGTATCACCGATTACAGCCGTGAGGAGGTGCTGGGGAAGAATCCCAGACTGCTGGCTTCCGGACGTCACGATAGCGCCTTCTACGCCGGCATGTGGCAGGAATTACTGAAGCACGGACATTGGTCGGGAGAGATCTGGAACCGGCGAAAGAGCGGTGAGGTCTACGCTGAAATGCTCACCATCAGCAATGTCTATGATGAGCAGGGCAGTCTTAAATACTACGTGGGACTCTTCTCCGACATAACACCGCTGAAAGAGCAACAGAGAAAACTGGAACGTATCGCCCACTACGATGTGCTTACCGGGTTGCCGAACCGGGTTTTGCTGGCTGATCGACTCTATCAGGCGATGCTTCAGGCGCAGCGTCGCAACACACTGGTGGGTATCGTCTATCTGGATCTGGATGGTTTCAAGCAGATCAATGATGCGCATGGCCACGATGTGGGGGATCTGTTTCTGATTCAGCTTGCAGAGCGAATGAAGCATGCCTTACGCGAGGGCGATACCCTGTCACGCCTGGGAGGGGATGAGTTTGTCGCTGTGCTGATGGATCTTGTGGATCATGCCGCGAGCGTCAATATCATCGAGCGGCTGATGGCATCGGCAGCCGAACCGATACATACCAAAGGCATGGAGTTGAAAGTCTCGGCCAGCCTCGGTGTTACCTTTTTTCCTCAGGCAGAAGTGCTTGATGCGGATCAACTGCTGCGTCAGGCGGACCAGGCCATGTATCAGGCCAAGCAGGCGGGAAAGAATCGCTACCATATCTTCGATGCTGAACATGATCGGACGGTTCGTGGTTATCACGAGAGTCTGGAGCGGATCCGTATTGCCCTGAAAAGTGGTGAGATGGTGCTCTACTATCAACCCAAGGTGAATATGCAGAGCGGTGACATATTGGGCATGGAGGCACTGATTCGCTGGCAGCATCCACAGCGAGGGTTGCTGTTACCCGGTGCTTTTATGTCTGTCATAGAGCAGCATCCGTTCGCTGTGCAGTTGGGTGAGTGGGTGCTGGATACCGCGCTCGGACAGATCGCTGAGTGGCAACGGGCCGGGGTGCCGTTGCAGATCAGTGTGAACATCGATGCCATGCATCTGCAGCAACCCAATTTTGTCACCCGCCTGCGTTATCTGCTGGCAAAGCATCCCAATGTGAAGCCCGGGGATCTGGAACTCGAGGTGCTCGAAACCAGCGCATTGGATGAGATCGATCAGGTCTCTGAAATCATTCGTGAGTGTCGTAATCTGGGGGTTGGCTTTGCCCTGGATGATTTTGGCACCGGATACTCCTCGCTGACCTATCTGAAGCGACTGCCCGCAGGGCTGCTTAAGATCGATCAGAGTTTTGTGCGGGACATGCTGGATGATCCGGATGATCTGGCGATACTGGAAGGGGTGCTCGGACTGGCATCCGCCTTCAGTCGCAACGCCATCGCCGAGGGTGTTGAAACCCTGGCGCATGGTGAGATGCTGCTGAAACTGGGATGCCAGCTTGGGCAGGGGTATGCGATTGCCCGACCCATGCCATCCGAAGAGGTTTTGCCGTGGTTAAGTGATTGGCAGCCCGATCATCTTTGGAGCGAAACAGTCCGACTCAGCCGGGATAATCAGCCACTGCTGTTTGCTGCTGTGGAACATCGGGCCTGGATTGCCCATCTGTTGCAATATATTCAGGGTGAGAAGATAGCCCCACCGGTGCTCGATAAACATCAGTGCCGATTTGGCCAATGGCTGGATGGGCAGGCCAATACCGGATTGGCCGATTCTCCAATGTTACAGAAGATCATCACCATTCATGATGCGATTCATGATTCTGCCGAGCAGCTTGTTAATCATAAAAGCGGTATTCAGGTGAAGGATTTCTTTAGTGAAATCGAGATTTTTGAATCTCATCGTGATGAGTTGTTGTTGATGTTGGACGAGCTGATGGAGCAGTCCAAACAGGGTTAGCAACACGACATTCCAAGATGTCGGTTTTATCGATAATCCTGACCCTTGTCTTCGCTTTAAACCACAGCGACCGCTAACAGTTGATCCGATACTTCGGCACTCTGGAGTTTGCGGGAAAACCTCAACTTCTGGGGATAGGGAAAGACATCTGCCTGTCGACCGGCTGCCAGGCCCTCCTGGGCATTCTGCCAACTGCTGATATCAAACAGATCCGGATGCAATTCCATCAGCATTTTACGGATTTTCGGATCGGTGCTGATGAAAGTGATGAACTCTTCCGGAAAGATGTCATTGGGATTGACACTATACCAGGGCTCATCTCTGAACAGATCAAGAGAGCTTCTTGGCGGTGGGATTCTGCGGAAGTTACATTCACTGAGATAACAGATCTCATCATAGTCGTAGAACACCACTTTACGCTGGTCGTTAACCCCAAAATTTTTGAACAACAGGTCACCGGGAAAGATGTTCACACCCATCAGCTGTTTCAGCGCCAGCCCCCAGTCGCCGAGGATCTCACGTGCCATCTCGTCATCGCTCTCTTCCAGATAGAGATTGAGCGGTCTCATGCGGCGTTCGATATAGAGATGCTTGATCACCAGTTTGTCATCGTCGATTTCGAGTTGATTGGCGATGGTGTTGTGCAGCTCCTGGAGTAGTTTCGGTTCGATCCTATCCAGGGGCAGTGCCACTTCGGCGAAATCGAGGGTGTCAGCCATACGTCCGATACGGTCATGTTTCTTGACCTGCAGATAACGCTCTTTGATCAGCTTGTGTGTAACCTCTTTCTGTGGTGGAAATTGGTCACGTATCACTTTGAATACATAGGGAAAGGATGGCAGGGTAAATACCTGCATCACAAGCCCGGGTGTGCCGGCGGCAAGCACGAACTTATCCGTACTGTCGTCGAGATGGTTGAGCAGATCCCGATAGAACTCATTCTTCGCCTGTTTATGTAACCCAATGCTCATATAGAGCTCAGACAGGGTTTTGTCGGGCATGATGCTTTTCAAAAAAGCGACAGTGGCGGTGGGGACCGGGGTTTTCGCCATGAAGTAGGCCCGGGCAAAACTGAACAGGGCTTCCACATGACGTCCGCGGATCAACAGGGCATCGACGAAGAGCCCACCCTCCTCATTGTTGATCAGTGGGATGATGAACGGACAGATCTTATCCCCGTAGACCATTCTGCCGATCAGATAGGCCGCCTTGTTGCGATAGAAGGGGGATTCGAGGATATCGAAGCGCAGATCTTTGGGCAGGCGATCGAATCCGGCCTGCTCAATCAGCGAGTCGGCCAGCAGTTTGCAGTCCCTGTCGATGTTCTCGTAGGGCAGGGAGAAGTAGAAGGCGGAGAGCATGTCCCAGATACAGCCCTGCAGATCCCCCTCATCCAGATGGAAAGACATGTAGACCTGATAGCGTTCGGAGAGGCCCTGACGATCCACCTGAGATTCAATGAAGATCTTGTCGTTATCGTAGTAACGCCTGTCAAAGAGCCTGCAAAAGACTGAATTATAAAAAGTTTCAGCCAGCTCGGGACGGCTGTGGGTACGCAGCAGTTTGCTGTAAATCTGCTTCACATCCTGCCAAAGCCCCTCATCCAGAACCTCAATATCGAAGCTGGATTTGAGTCGTTCAATCGCCTCTTTGACTCGCAGGTCATAGAAGTTGATGCGCTTTGCCGACGCCTCACGCACGGCCTGCCAGTCCGCATGTTCAAAGCGTTGGCGGGCAGCACTGCTGATCTCCTGGAAAAAGGAGAAGTGTCTCTCGAATCCGGTCAGGATCGAGCGGGCGATCTGTTGAGGCTGGTTCTGCATTGTTTTGGTGCGTCGTTTTTTCGTTTGGTCGTTATATCTGAGTGTTTAAGTAAGGTTTAGCAGATTTTTATTGCAGTGCACTATTTTTTTTGTCAAAGCTAACTATTGAGATTTTTTTGAAAATAATGTTGACCTTTTCACTATGCTTTAACGCAGTGCACAAAAAATTGAACACGCCTCAGAAATTGGCAGTGTGATTTTTCCGCCGTTACGACCGCACCAACCAAGTGCGCGGCGAAGAATATGAGGAGATTGAAAATTATGTCTAGTACCACATCAACCCTCTGGCATCAGGCACAAGAGGTCAGAATCACCGGCGAGATGAAGCCGCAGTATCAGGAGATACTGTCACCGGAGGCACTTCACTTCGTTGCTGAGCTGGAGCGCCTGTTTGGCGACACCAGGCGGGAGCTGCTGAAGAGCCGTTCGCGACGTCAGCAACAACTCAACCAGGGTCAGCACCCCGATTTTCTCGAAGGGACCAGCGGGATCCGGCAGTCTGAGTGGAAGGTTCGCCCGGCGCCAAAGGATCTGCAGGATCGACGGGTGGAGATCACCGGCCCCGTTGATCGCAAGATGTTGATCAATGCCCTCAATTCCGGGGCAAAGTGTTTTATGGCAGACCTCGAGGACGCCCACTCGCCTCATTGGGATACCACCGTGGAAGGGCAGATCAATCTGCGTGAGGCGGTAAACCGCACACTCAGTTTCACCAGTCCTGAAGGCAAGCAGTACCAACTCGATGACCAACTCGCTACTCTGATCGTGCGCCCTCGTGGCTGGCATCTGGAAGAGAAGCACATGCGTGTGGACGGCCGGCGGATCAGTGGCGCCTTTTTCGATTTCGGGCTCTATCTTTTCCATAACGCCAAAACCCTGCTGGAGATGGGCAGTGGTCCCTATTTCTACCTGCCGAAGATGGAGAGTTATCTCGAGGCTCGCCTGTGGCGTGATGTGTTTGCCTGGGCAGAGCAGGAGCTTGGTCTCGATCAGGGCACCATTCGCTGTACCGTACTGATCGAAACCATCACCGCCGTTTTCGAGATGGATGAGATCCTCTACGAGTTGCGAGATTACATCTGCGGTCTCAACTGTGGCCGCTGGGACTATATATTCAGTTTCATCAAACGTTTTCACGCCAATCCGGAATTCGTTCTGCCGGACCGCAGCCAGGTCACCATGACCGTGCCTTTCCTCAGATCCTATTCGAAGCTGCTGATCAACACCTGCCATCGTCGTGGTGCCCACGCGATGGGGGGTATGGCAGCACAGATCCCGATTCGCGACGACCCGCAAGCTGATGCAGCGGCCAAAGAGAAGGTCAGACAGGATAAGGAGCGGGAGGCCACAGACGGCCATGACGGTACCTGGGTGGCGCATCCCGGACTGGTTCCTGTGGCGATGGAGATTTTCAATCACCACATGCCTGAGGCCAATCAGCTCGATCGGATCGATGACTCACTGTCAGTCAAGGCGGCCGATCTGCTGGCGGTGCCTGAAGGTGAAATCACCGAAGCCGGATTACTCAACAACGTCAGTGCCGCATTGCGCTATACCGCCGCCTGGATCGGTGGTCGCGGTGCTGTACCGATTCACCACCTGATGGAAGACGCGGCCACGGCAGAAATCGCCAGATCCCAGATCTGGCAGTGGATCCGCTATCCGAAAGGTGTTCTGAGTGATGGCCGCAAGGTCACCTATCAGCTTTTCGAGCAGGCCGTTAAAGACGAACTTCATGAGATCAGGCAGGAGTTTGGAGAACTGGCCTATGAGTCAGGCAATTTCGAGCAGGCAGCTGAGCTGTTGCGACAGATCGTTGCCAACGATGAGTTTGAGGAGTTCCTCACCTTACCGGCTTACGAGCAACTTACTTGATTGGTCGTAGCGATACCACCAAAACAATATTGAGACATGACTGGAGATGACACAAATGACACGTAAAGAACAGATCGAAGCGTTGAACAAGGATTGGGCAGAAAATCCCCGTTGGACAGACGTCAAACGTGGTTACAGCGCTGAGGATGTAGTCCGCCTGCGCGGCTCGGTTCAACCCGAATACACCTATGCAAAGAAAGGTGCCGAAAAACTCTGGGACCTGGTTCGCGGCGATGCCAAGAAAGGCTATGTGAACTGCATGGGCGCTATCACCGGCGGTCAGGCGATGCAGCAGGCGAAGGCCGGAATCGAGGCGATCTATCTGTCGGGCTGGCAGGTTGCCGCCGACGGTAATACTTCCGAAACCATGTATCCTGATCAGTCTCTCTACGCCTATGACTCAGTACCGACCATGGTGCGTCGTATCAACAGTGCCTTCAAACGTGCTGACGAGATCCAGTGGTCGAGAGATATCAATCCGGGTGATGAAGATCATGTGGACTATTTTCTTCCCATCGTGGCCGATGCGGAAGCCGGTTTCGGTGGTGTACTCAACGCCTTCGAACTGATGAAAAACATGATCGCTGCCGGTGCTGCCGGGGTTCACTATGAAGATCAGCTGGCGGCGGTGAAGAAGTGTGGTCACATGGGTGGCAAGGTGCTGGTACCGACTCAGGAAGCGGTGCAGAAACTGATCGCCGCCCGTCTGGCAGCGGATGTGATGGATGTGCCCACCCTGGTACTGGCCAGAACCGATTCTGAGGCGGCTAATCTGCTGACCTCCGATGTGGACGCCAACGATCAGCCGTTCCTTACCGGTGAGCGTACTGCCGAAGGCTTCTACCGGGTGAAGAACGGTCTGGAGCAGGCCATCTCCCGCGGACTTGCCTATGCGCCATATGCGGATCTGGTGTGGTGTGAAACCGGTACACCGGATCTCGGCTTTGCCCGTGAATTCGCTCAGGCGGTACTGGCTGAAAATCCAAACAAGCTGCTGGCATACAACTGCTCACCCTCTTTCAACTGGAAGAAAAACCTGGATGACAGCACCATCGCAAAATTCCAGGATGAGCTTTCCGACATGGGTTACAAATACCAGTTCATTACCCTGGCGGGTATCCACAACATGTGGTTCAACATGTTCGACCTGGCCTATGACTATGCCCGCGGTGAAGGCATGAAGCACTATGTCGAGAAGGTTCAGGAGCCTGAATTCGAAGCCCGCGACAAAGGCTACACCTTTGTTTCTCACCAGCAGGAAGTCGGCGCCGGCTACTTCGACGATGTCACTACCGTGATTCAGGGTGGTGCCTCATCAGTGACCGCACTGACCGGTTCCACTGAAGAAGAGCAATTCGACAGTGCGGCAAGCATGTAGTCTTCCCAGCGTGTGATCCAGCGCTGAATCATCCATTCAGCCGCTGCCTTCACACAGCTACCCAGTTTTCTGCCCTTCGGCCGTGCCTCCTGGCACGGCTTTTTTTTCTTTTCAGACAGGGGCGTTCGGGCTGGCGTTGTTGGACACGAGTAAGTGCTATAACTTGATATAACACAACAAAAAATCAGATTGGAGAGCGGAGATGACTACCACTGAAAGCACCCTGAAGACAGCTGATCTCTATGACATACATGAAGAGTCATTACAGATCTGCTATCCCGGATTTCGCCACTATGGGGGGCAACATGCCTTCAGTGGTCCGATCGCAACCCTGAAGTGCTTTGAAGACAACTCGCTGGTACGGGAGCAGTTGGATCAGGCGGGACAGGGAAGGATTCTGGTGGTGGATGCCGGGGGCTCACTGCGTTGTGCCATGTTGGGTGACATCCTGGCGCAGATGGCGGTGGACAACGGATGGGCAGGAATCATCATGAATGGCTGCATTCGGGATGCGGCTGAAATCGGTGAGATGCCTCTGGGGGTTATGGCGCTCGCCACCAATCCCCGTAAGAGTGTCAAAAAGGGTGTTGGAGAAGTGGGCGGTGAGGTCTATTTCGCGGGGGTAAGTTTCACGCCCGGTGAGTGGCTCTATGCGGATGAAGACGGTATCGTGGTGCTTGACCATCAGGCGACTTGAGTCAGGACTTATTGAATCGTCAATCCATTCGGTCCGGATTTATTCATAAGTTGCCTAGTGAATTCCCCGTCGGATCACGGTATAACCTGCACTCAATATCCAACCAAACGATGGTGTCTGTATGGTTTTGCTGATTGTCTATGTCTCCATAGCCTTGGGTTTTTCCTTTCTCTGCTCGGTAGCCGAGGCGGTGATATTGAGTGTCACCCACCCCTATATCTCTGTGTTGGAGAAGGAGGGGCACAATGCCTCATATCTACTGCGCAAGATGAAGCAGAACATCAATGATCCCCTGGCGGCGATTCTGACCCTCAATACCACCGCCCATACCATCGGTGCCGCCGGTGCCGGTGCCCAGGCTGCTGTGGTATTCGGCAACGCCTATGTGGGGGTTGCCTCTGCGGTACTGACCCTGATGATCCTGATCTTTTCCGAGATCATTCCGAAGACCCTGGGGGCCCACTACTGGCGTCAGCTGGCACCGATTACCGCCTATGTGTTGCAGTTCCTGATCTGGATACTCTATCCCTTCATCTGGATGTCCGCGATACTGACAAAGCTGCTTTCCGGCGGCCACAGTCATGGACAGTTCAGAAGGGATGAGTTTGCCGCCATGGCTCAGGCCGGTGCCGACGAGGGTAAACTGGAACAGCATGAATCCCTGATCCTGAAAAACCTACTGCTGTTAAGGGAGACCCGGGTGAGTGATGTAATGACCCCGCGGACAGTGGTCTTTTCATTGGATGAAGATATGCTGGTCAGTGACTATCTGGAGCACCACAACAGCAGCCGTTTCTCGCGGATTCCGGTTTATAAGGATAACCGTGACCACGTCACCGGATTTGTACTGCGCAGTGACCTGTTGCTCTCCCATGCCCGGGGCAATTCTGAAAATCCACTCACTGTCTATCGAAGAGAGATCACTGCCGTACCCAACAGCAGTTCACTTCAAGCGAGTTTCGAAACCTTCATGGAGAAGCGCAGCCATATCATGCTGGTAGTGGATGAGTACGGCAGTATGGAAGGCATTCTCACCCTGGAGGATATTGTTGAGACCCTACTCGGCATTGAGATCGTCGATGAGGGTGACAAGATCGAGGATATGCGCAAACTGGCCAGGCGGTTATGGAAAAAACGAGCCGCGAATATGGGTATTGAAATTGAAGATCAGGGGTAGTGAGTCCCTGCTTGAATCTGTTTCATCACCCATCAATTAACACACTGTAGGCCATCCGGTGGTGGCCAACTGACGTCTGGGCAGTATTCAATGGAGCTGGGATAGCAGCCAGTAGCCTGTAGAGGTTTGTGCGATTGGTTGCATATTGACGCCATTCAACGCAAACACTTGCTAAATACTCAATCTGGCCTTTCCGATAATCTGATCGTTTACTTTCAGGGGACGCTTGATGTACCTGACGATATTATTAATGTTAGGCTGGCTCACTAAACCTGAGAGTGGACGGATTAATCACAGGATTATTCGTTAGTTTGTCAAAAACAGTAAAAAGGATGAGAGTAATGTATCGAATAGCGTCTATTGGAATCATGTTGATCGTTATGATGAGTGGCTGTGGCGGTACCACAGGTGGCACAAAGCCTGAAGCAAGTACCAAGCCGCAAACAGCAGTGACCTCCGCGCCAAGCGGGCCTGCGGTCAGTGTGGCCAAGCGTATCAACTATGGTAAGCACTCCAATGTGCCCGACAAGGTTAAGGCGGAGTGTACGCTAGATACACAATTGCCTGCCTACATAAAAACTTTCGCCGGTGAAAGTGATATCGCCGTCAAGCTGAAAGATGGTGCGGTGAATAAAAAAGCCAAGGGCAGGGTGCTGAATGTTGAGTTCAGTAATGTGGTTGGTTCGGGTGGCGGCGCCTGGAGCGGTGCCAAGTTTGTTGCCGTTAAAGGTGAGTTGTTTGAGAACGGTAAAAAAATCGGCAGTTTTAACGGGCGACGTACATCCGGTGGTGGTTTCTTCGGTGCCTACAAGGGTACCTGCAAGATTCTGGATCGTTGTGTAAAAGCGCTCGGTAAGGATATCGCATTGTGGATGATCGATCCGTCAATGGATGCGATGATCGGAGAGTTTTGAATTGTCGTTGGACAGGGTTTGATCCGGTCAACGACTGGTTCACTTGCAACCCCAGTGAGCCTGCCTGCAGACCGTTTTTTATAACCGAGTCTGCAGGCAGGCTCAACAGAGACTACCTCTATTAAATTTTAGTCGGGGCCATCAGGCCTCATACCAGCCTCTAGTGCTGTTGACGATCTTTACGACAGAAAGCATCACGGGAACCTCAACTAAAACACCTACCACCGTTGCAAGCGCGGCGCCTGAATCAAAGCCGAAAAGAACAATTGCAGTGGCAACTGCCAACTCAAAAAAGTTACTTGCCCCGATCAGGGCGGAAGGCGCAGCAACACAATGGGCAACACCGAGCTTTTTATTGAGCAAATAGGCTAATCCTGAGTTGAAATAGACCTGAATCAAGATCGGGATAGCCAGTAGAACTATGATCAAAGGTTGAGAGAGTATCTGTTCTCCCTGAAAACCGAAAAGAAGAACCAGAGTTGCCAGCAGGGCAGTCAATGATGGTATATGCAGAGAATCAAGTCTTCTCTGGAGCAGACTCTCACCGCCGGAAGCGAGTAACCGCTTTCTCCAGATCTGCCCTAAAGCAACAGGTAGAACGATATAAAGCACTACCGAGAGTAGCAAGGTGTCCCAGGGAACGGTGATCGCGGATAGACCCAGTAACAGGCCGACTACGGGTGCAAAGGCAAAAATCATAATGGTGTCATTCAGAGCAACCTGACTCAGGGTGAAATTTGCATCGCCTCCGGATAGTCGACTCCAGACAAAAACCATTGCCGTACAAGGTGCTGCCGCCAACAGAATCAGGCCGGCGATATAGCTGTCGAGCTGGTCAGCCGGCAGATAGGCTGCAAACAGGTTATGAATGAAAACCCAGCCAAGCAAGGCCATGGAAAATGGTTTCACCGCCCAATTGATAAAAAGCGTTACACCGATACCTTTCCAGTGCTCTCTGACATGGTGTAGTGAGGTGAAATCCACTTTGATCAGCATCGGTATGATCATCAACCAGATCAATATCGCAACCGGAATATTGACGTGGGAAAACTCCATTTTTCCAATCATCTGGAACTGCTCGGGAAAATAGTTTCCAAGTATGATGCCGGTGACGATGCACAGCCCCACCCAGACGGTCAGGTAACGCTCAAAAATCCCCATCTCACTGCCTGTCACACGTTTGGCAGTAACTTCACATTGGGCTGTCATTTCTGTTCTCGGTTCAGTTGTAGATAACGGATGTCACGCTGCAGTGTCTTTGGATGTTTTAGGTGTGCTATTGCCAATCAGATCAAGTTGTTCCTGAAGCTTTAGTTTATCCAGTGAGGCTATTGGCAGGTTTACAAAGATTGAAATCCTGTTTTGCAGTTCATTGAAGGCTTTGACAAAGGCTGCTTTCTTCTCAATCTCGCTACCTTCAACACCGGCAGGATCCTTTATGCCCCAGTGTGCGGTCATCGGCTGTCCGGGCCAAACTGGACACATTTCTGCGGCTGCCTTGTCACAAACAGTGAACACAAAATCCATTTCTGGTGCATCTTCAGCGGAAAACTCACTCCAGTCCTTACTGCGTAAATCGTCAACTATGTAGTTGTTACGTTTCAGCTCGAGAATGGTGAAAGGATTCACCTCGCCTCTCGGGTGGCTACCGGCGCTGAAACCGCGAAACTTGCCCCGTCCAAAACGGTTGATGAGACTTTCAGCAAAAATACTGCGGGCTGAGTTTCCAGTGCAAAGGAACAGTACGTTGTAGATTTTCTCAGTCATAATTCAGATTCCAGGTTGTTTCTTAGGGCCTGTTAACACTAATCCACTATGCCCGTTGGGACTTTTTTTTGTGTCCAGCAAGGCACAACAGCGCCTATTGGATTAGTGTTAACAGGCCCTAGCTCAGGTACGGCATTTCGATTCTGTGCCATTGGTTATTTCCTTCAGTTTGATCAGATCGGATTTATAGGGTTCATGACCAATGGCACCCGTTTTAGCGGCCTGCAGGATTTCGCTTACCCACTCAGGTAGTTCAGGATTGATACGATAGTAGATCCACTGTCCCTCTCGTCGATCAATGACCAGTCCTGAGTCGCGCAACAGCCCCAGGTTTCTGGAAATGTTGGGTTGCGCTCCACCAATCACATCATTCAATTCGCAAACACAAAGTTCATCCTGTTCAAGCAGCAGAAGAACAGAGCGCATCCTTGTGGTGTTGGATAACGCGCTAATGACAGATTCAGTATTTATGTTCTTCATGGCACATATACTATAAATGATATATATCAAAAAACAAATATATATTAAGGCTAAATTACAGAGTGAATCGTATTTGTCTAACTTTTGTACAAATCAATCCTGGATGGGACTATTGATACCAGGGACAGATATCCTGTGCCGGGGTAAAGGTTGCTCTGCAGACTTCCGATCAGAAGCATAGGTTGATTTGTGGCTGTCGGGTTACCGCCTGTCAGCCTGTTGTTCTTTGCAATAGGCTTTGGATTTCATATTTGCAGCAACTGGATCGATTCCCTGATCGATATACTCTGCTGTCATTTTTTTACGGCAATCCTGGTAGTTAAAGAACTCAACATCGACTGAATCTGAGCAGCCGGATATGAGGATCGGGATTGCAAGAAATGCTGACTTCATCAGACTCCCTCCCTATACAGAGACACCAGTGTTTAATCGGAGTAAACGGAGTCTTTCATTCAGACAGTGCATTGATCTTTTGTAACATATGTCTGGTGCTTGCATCTGTCTGTTTGACAATACCTGTGAGAACTCTTGTCGGTGCGATCTTATCCTTCTGATCACCATAACAAGGTGACCCTCTGAAATAGACTCTAAACGTATGTGCAACCAGTTTTTCCGAAGCAGAAAATCTTGGCCGGTTTGCGTTGATCGCCTGGATAAATGCACTGTCACAGTCACAATTCATATCTCCGTTTGCCAGATAACAGTAGTCGTGCTCTCTGCAGATTGAATCCAATGTATCGATGGGCGGTGGGGCAGTGAGTGGATCACTCGGATGGTTCAAACCGCACCAGTTACCATATTTTGGCAAAAAGGATGAGGACTCCTCTGTTCTGTCAACTCTGTTTCTATCAATTTCATCCGCGGCTGCATTGAACAGGTTAGCCAGAGTCAGGAGGAGGGTAAGAAAAAAAATTATGCTGTTATTCACATGAATTCCTTTCTATGAATAAAACACTGCATGCTGGATTGTTGTAATGATCAATACCAATCCGATGGAGCTTACAAGCTCTATAGATAGGAACCCGGGGCGACCACTTTCATACCATGGATCACCAGGTCCTCGTAGAGCGGACTGTCGATGCGTCCCAGCGAAAAGATCAGGGTCGAGTCCTCTGGTGCCTTGACTGCGGCCTGGTGTCCCACCAGTTGTGTGCCGGCAATGTCGAGTCGACTGTTGTTGGCCTCGATTGCCACTTCGCCTTCAAGGTGTCCGCCGGTGATATGGACATTGGAATTACGTGTCTTCAGAGCGGTACCCATGGCAATCACCCGGGTATTGCGCAGACTGACGCTGGAATCGAAGATGACGATGTTGTTGATTTCCGCATCGAGTACCTTCACATCTTCACAGCCCTGTATCAGCAGACTGCCAATGCGTCCGCTGATCACATGGCCGGATTCACTGTTGCACTGCACCGTCTGACGGAAAGGCTGACTGGCCGGTTTGGTGCTTGATTTGGCTTTGGTCTTATAGCTTTGGCTGAGATGGGGCCTGAGCATATCGTGGAACAGTTCAGGCTGATCGATAAAGGCCACATGGCCGCCATTTGGAATCAGTTCCAGACGGGCGTTGGGCATCAGTGATTCGAGCACATAACCGGTGCGCACCGGGGCGATCTTATCCTGGTCACCCCAGACAATCAGGGTCGGTTGGTGAATGGTCTCCGGAATCCGGCTGAAATCATTTTGCACCAGCGCCAGTCCGGCGATGGCTGAGGGATCACCGCGCAATACCTTGTTGCGAAATGGTTCCAGATTGATCAACAGGTCCATATTCACCGGGTAGCGCTTCTCCAGGGCGCTCATCAGGGCACCTGCCAGATCGGTGACCTTACGCTCATTGAAAACGTTGTACTGGTTGAGCACCTTATCGACGCCCAGCGGAGCCAGATACTTGGTGTAGGCCTGGCGGTGCAGGATGCCAGCCGCATCGATCAGGGTCAGTGTTTTCACCGCTGCAGGGTAGCTGTGGGTGAATTGCAGACTGATTGCGCCACCCATCGAGTGACCAACCAGGTGAAATGGCTTGCCGACATGTTTGTCGGTCAGCTGATGGATCAGCCGGGCGTAGTTGACCGGTGAGTAGAGGGCGTTCTGCTTAGTCGAGCGGCCGAACCCCGGCAGATCGAAGGTGAAGATGAAATAGTCCTTTTTCAGCCGTTGCAGGATATCCTCCCAGCAGGTGGAGGCCTCATCCCCAAGACCGTGAACCATCACAACAGGCGGTTTGTTCGGGTTTCCGGCGGTTCTCAGGTAGACCTGGCCACCGAAGACCCTCTCCTGCTCATACCACTCCCGTTCATGGGGTTTGGCATTGACATTCAGGCTGACGAACAGCAGCGAGAGCAGAAACAGCAGTGCAGTTGGTTTTCTCATCATAGGGCAGTGCTCAGAAGCTTTGCTTCACTCCAGGGCAAGATGATAGCAGGGTGAGTAGTCCCCTTGTAGTTTCATTCTGTTCTGTTCGGCAAAGGCGATCAGCAGCCGGTCCATGGCATCCACCACCTGCTGCTCGCCATGTAGCATGAATGGCCCATGCCGCTCCACGGCACGGATGCCATCCTCTTTGACGTTGCCGGCGACAATGCCTGAAAAGGCTTTGCGCAGGTTGGCGGCTGCCAGATGGGCCTGCTGTTGTCGGTTGAGCTGCAATTTCGCCATCGCCTCATGGGTTGGGATGAAGGGGTGTTGCAGGTCGGTCTCGATATGCAGTTGCCAATTGAAATAGAAGGCGTCATTGCCGTCATACCGGTAACTTCTTACCCGCTCCATGTCCTCAGCCATGGCTTTTGCCACGGCTTCCGAATCATCGATGATGACCTGGTAGTATTGGCGTGCCTGATCGCCCAGTGCGATACCGATGAAGCGGTCGATTTCATCGAAATAGTCAGCACACTCGGCAGGCCCGGTCAGGATCAGCGGAAAGGCGTGCTCCCGATTGTCGTGGTGCATCAGGATGCCGAGCAGATAGAGCAGCTCTTCCATGGTTCCCGCGCCACCGGGAAAGATCACCACCCCATGACCGGTGCGGACGAAGGCTTCGAGGCGCTTTTCGATATCCGGCATGATCACCAGTTCGTTGACGATGGGGTTCGGTGGTTCCGAGGCAATGATGCCGGGTTCGGTGATACCCAGATAACGACCATTGCCAATACGTTGTTTGGCATGGCCCAGTGCCGCTCCTTTCATTGGGCCTTTCATCGCCCCGGGGCCGCATCCCGTGCAGATATTCAAGCCCCTCAGGCCGAGCTGGTAGCCTACCTCTTTGGAGTAGTCGTATTCGGATCTGCCGATCGAGTGTCCACCCCAGCAGACGATCAGATTGGGATCCATGCCGGTGTGTAAAACCCTGGCATTACGCAGGATATGGAATACTGCCGAGGTGATGTGTACCGGATCGTCCAGATCGTAAGCGGGATTGTTCTGAATCTCATTGTGGACATAGATGATGTCCCTTAATACTGCAAACAGATGCTCCTGGATACCACGGATCATCCTACCATCCACGAAGGCGCTGCCCGGGGCATTTTCCAGGCGTAACTGGATTCCCCGGTTACTCTGTATCAAGTGGATGCCAAAGTCCCGGTAGCTGTCGAAGATATCCTTCGCATTATCGGTTTCACTGCCGCAATTGAGTACCGCCAGTGCGCAGCGGCGGAACAGTCCATACAGACCCCGTGCACTGGTATCCAGCAGGTCGCTGACTTCAAGGTGAGAGAGTACTTCCAGGCTGCCGCCCGGCCTGACGGTGGCACTGAGACGGGTGATTGGCGGTTTATCTTCGTTGTGGGTCGCTGTAGAGAGCTTTTTCTGGCTTGCTTTACTCATGGTGATACTGGTTCGAGTCCGTTACACATTATCGTGAGCCTGTGGGCTCAGCAATAGACTATCCAAAAATCAATAGACCGAGTAGCAGCCTGAGAGTTCGAGGATGTGACCCAGTCACATCCTCGATGCGATTTCATCGCCGGGTTGATGAGGGTGACAATATCAGCGATTTGGCAGCAGATCCTCGATGATTTTTCGCTCTTCCAGCAGCTCTTTTTCCGAGGCTTTCAGACGGGCGATACTGAAATCATCCGGTTCCAGGCCCTGGACTATCTCATATTCACCATTTTTACATTTCACCGGAAATGAGAAAACGACGCCCTCATCAATCCCGTAACTGCCATCGGAGTGGACCGCCATACTGACCCAGTCATCATCCCTTGTACCCAGTGCCCAATCGTGCACATGGTCAACGACCGCGTCAGCCGCAGAGGCCGCAGAGGAGAGGCCGCGGGCCTCGATGATTTCCGCACCGCGTCGCTGAATTCTGGGAATGAAGTGATCGATCGCCCAATCCTGATTGACCAGATCGAATACCGGCTTGCCGTTGATCTGGCAGTTATCGATATGGGGATACTGGGTCATGGAGTGGTTGCCCCAAATGGTCATTCTGGTGATATCGGACACCAGAGAATTAGTCTTGTTGGCCAGCTGTCCCAGGGCCCGGTTGTGGTCCAGGCGGGTCATTGCGGTAAACTGACTCAGTTTCAGGTTCGGTGCATTGGCCGCTGCGATCAAGGCATTGGTATTGGCCGGATTGCCGACCACCAGTACCCGTACATCCGGGGAGGCGTGATCATTGATTGACTTGCCCTGATTGGAGAAGATCTTCGCGTTTTCAGTAATCAGATCTTTACGCTCCATGCCCTTGCTACGGGGTTTTGCGCCAATCAGGATCGCGTAATCGGTACCTCGAAAACCGATACTTGGGTCATCGGTGAGGACGATATCGTGCAACAGGGGAAAGGCACAATCCTCTAACTCCATACCAACACCGTTGAGTGAGGAGATGGCTTGGGGGATCTCGAGCAGACGAAGAATGACCGGTTGGTCCTGACCGAACATATCGCCTGAAGCGACTCGAAATGCCAGCGCGTATCCGATATGTCCAGCAGCGCCGGTTATGGTGACTTTTACAGCGGGTTTCATTTCAGTTGGATCCTCCCATTAAATTATTAGATGCCCGGATAAGTATAGTTAGTTACGCTCTTTTGGCATAGTCAATTCTGAAGCTAAAAGCGATATATTTATCAATCCTTTTTATTGGGCTGCGCTAGGGCCTATTGGATTAGTGTTAACAGGCCCTAGTTGGCTTTGGCAGATTCAGCCTCAATGATCACTTCATGCATTTCGATGGCGCCTTCACCTGCGAAAGCCTCTTTCGGCATCGGGTTGGCGTGTGCCTGTCGAAAGTCATCGCTACCGACCCAGTTTTCGAAGGCGGCTTTGTCCTGCCAGCTGGTCAACACAATATAGGGCGTATCCGGGTCGCTCGGTTTCAAGACCTGCATTCGTACGAAGCCGGGTTGTTTTTCAATCTGACCGCTGCGGGCCTGAAAGCGGGCCTCGAACATCTCCTCGAAGGCCTCAGCGACTGGAACTCGGTTGGCAACAATAAACATTTTTGACTCCTTGGATTCTGATTTCTTGGGTGCTATAGCGGCTATCTACCTAAATGGCGGTAGGCGGGGAGTGTCTGCAGCCTGTTGTCGGGTTTTGCCTCACCAACGGTAAAGTGATAGAGGCTTTGCAATCCGCTATCTTTCACGCCCGCAATCTGGTGAACCGCATCATCGAAAAAACAGCCGATGCCCGTGCCTCTGACACCATGGGCCTCCGCTTGCAGGTAGAGTACCTGACCGATCAGTCCGGCCTCCCAGAATAGCTCCGGATAGGCTAGTGGGCCTGAAGCCTGCAACGCTGTGTCGAACTCCGCCAGCATGCCAAGGCTGAAAAAGCTGCTGGCAGCGATATCCTGATGGCAACTTAGGGCTCGCGCGGCTTTTTTTACCTCAGTACTGACCAGTTGATGGAGCGGAATATGGGCAGGACAGGCTTCAATGGCCTGCCAGCTGAAATCCTCATCCAGATTCTGTTTCAGCCAGGGAAGCGCCTGCTGTGATCGGGGCAACAGATAGAGGCCGGGTGACAGACCCTCCACCCGGTGGACAAACAGCAGCAGATGTATTCGGGGCTGGTAGGGCCAGCTTTTCCACGGCTGCTCGATTGCTCGGGGCAGGCAGTGGTCGAGTATTTGATAGAAATGGCTCTGCTGCAGGATCGATTTACCATTGAAGGCCTGTGCGCTTCGTCGCTGCAGAATGATCTGGTGGATTGGCTGGTCCGGTACGCTTGCAGGTGCCGGGATCGATTCCTCCAGGGGTGCTTGCCGGCAGGGTGGGCACGCCATGAGAGGTTGTTCCAACTCATCGATCAGTGGCCAATGGTGGCTCGGCTGCTGGCTGAGCCGATTGGCATTGCCATGCCACTGGCTGGTTGTGGGGAGTTCTATCTCATCAGCACGGCTCGAGTCCGCTGTCGGATCCGGCTGCTCCTGGAGGCGGAATATCAGATCCGGGTATTCATCCTCGGCATCCTTGAAATCCTCCTGCCTGTCGAGTCCCAGTAGTTTTGCCAGCTCACCGCGGCTGACCGGTAGACGTTGCAGGCAACATCCAAGTGCTGCGGCCGAGTAGGCGAGGGCACCGATTGCATGACCGATGTCGAGCTGCACATAGCGGTAGGCCCGTTCACCATATTTCCAGGCTTCACGCCAGGCAATGCTGCTGAAGGCCAGCAGGATCTGTGGTTGGCTTTGCACAGCCGATCCGGTTTCCCCACGCAATTCCAGGGCGTGGGGATAGGGGGCATAGTGATAAACCCCATCCTTTAGTGACTTCAAGCCACTGACCAGCAGATAGGTCTCTGTTGGATGCAGATTGCCACTGGAGGGATTGCAGCGCAGTGACCATCGATCAGGTCCGTAGACCTTCCAGGCGGCCAGCCCCATGCTGAAGCGCAGCAGGCTGGAGATTTCTGTCAATCCCCAGTCCTTTATTGCAAGCTGAGGTTGCAGTTTGCTGAGGCTATTCAGCCCCGGTTCGGGCAGTTTTTCAAACTCCAGGGGAAGTTTGATCTGCGGTGCAGATTCAAACTGCCTGAATGGATTGGGCTGCTGCTCCCAGTCGAGAAAGTCCGGACCTGAGGCGTATCTGTCGAAGTGGTGCTTGGTCCGCTCGTGATAGGCGCGTACCAGCTCCAGGGTTGAAGTCGAGTGGTTTGCAATCATAGGGGGGGAAGACTGTCTTTCACTCTGGTTTGGTGATGCTCATTCGCTCGGTCTTGATACAAGTCGGAATCACCCCGCACCTCATGCAGATCCTTCTGCTCTCTACGAGGCGGCCACTTCATCGGGAGTTTTGGCCCGTATGGTAAGGGCATGCAGTTCCCCGGAGGCAATCTCCTGATTGAAAAGGGTTAAGATGGAGCGTTGTCGCTGCAGGCTTTTCATATCGGCAAACGCCGGCGTGGTGACATTGACCTCAAAGCTGCAACTCTCCCCGGCAACGCTGATTTCCGCATCCGGATAGATCTCTTTAATGCGCTGCATCAAATCTTGTTCATTCATGTCGATATCCCGTTGCTCATTAGGAGCGGCCCATTTTCTCACGGTTTCGCATCCCAGGGGCAGACTGATTCGATGAGAAATTTGTGGAAATCCGGTCGGAAATGGATGAGTAAAGCCTATTCGAGCCACTATACGGACTGGTCCCCCTTGCTACAACCGCTTGATGAGTCGGTGGATAACCGTGGTAATCGGCATAGTCAATGACACGGCCAACTGTGGAGGCTTGTCCACTTGATATCTACCTATTGAGAGATATTTGACAGTCTGCAACAGTTGGTGCAACGTTCTGTTTATCCGCTGAGCCAGGCCTGAGTCGAAGGCATGCTGAAAATCACTGAAAAGTGACTTGCAGGTTCGTCGGTTGATAATAATATTCCGGCAGGAAGGTGACCATGGATATCCATAATAAACCGATTCAAGAACGTATTGACTGGTTGTTCAACCACGCCCACAACCACTCCTGTAACTACACCAATCCGGAAAGCTGGTTAGCCCGCACCCGCTATCTGGCAGAGCACCCAACAGCAATTGCGGTACTGAAGTGTATGGATGGGCGAATCAATATCCCGATTGCCACCAATACTCCGAAAGGTATCATTCAGCCTTTCCGCAATCTGGGTGGTATGTTCGATCTGGGCTGGCCCCATCTGGGTGAAGTGCTGGCCAGCTATGTACAGAACATAATCTCCGAAGGCCGCCACACCATGATTCTGATCACCTACCACTTTTCCAAAGGTGATCCGCAAAGGGGGTGTGCCGGATTCAATTACGATACGGAGGCGGCAAAAGCTCATACTTTTGAGATCAAACGTCAGGTTGAAGCGGTATTCGGTGGAGGACACCAGACCGTCTATCCCATCGTCTGTGGTTTCGAGACCGACGAGGACGCGCTGATTCTGCATGGCAGCAACGGGGAGCTGCTGAACATGGCCGATATCAAGCCATTTGAGAGAGATACCCTCAGACCAAGGCTGGAAGCCCTGTTTCCGGATATGTCTCAGCAGATGTGTGAGGATCTACTGCCGCTGATTGCAGGCAATCTCGATCACATCGAAGCGGCCAGGAAGATCGACCGTGAACTGAATATCGAGCATCGGGAGTGGATGATCTGCATCGGTCGTGGTTTCGACTTTCTGCACATGCCGAATATTGCACTGATCATCGGTCCATACAGCCCCAGCCTGGCCGATCCGATTCATAAAGCAGCCGGTATCATTGAGAGCAACATGAAGGCTGGCCGGATACCGGATGATGGCTTTCTGCTGTTTGCCTCGGTACCTTTTCAGGATGTGGGAGTGGATCAGGCCAGGGCAAAGATGAAATCCAATTTTTTGTGTGAATTCGCTGCCAAAGAGATTCGCCAAAGCAATCCGCAACTGGCTGAGAAGATGCATGTGAAATCTGCTGTGTTGAATTGGCAGTCACGGGCGCTTGAGATAATGAATGAAGGGCCCTGATCCCGATAGAGCGGGTTAATAACTCGGTGAATGTGTAACTGTCCACCTGATCGAGTGCCAGGACCCGTTTATTGTTCCCGGGGCGGCATCAGGGTTACATTCTCATCCTGCTGGGAGATGAGCAGGGAGTGGGCCTGCTCGGCGGTCATCGGTCTGCCCAGCAGGTAACCCTGTCCAATACGACATTTGGTTGATCTGACGAAGCCGTGCTCCTGATTTGTCTCTATGCCTTCAGCGATCGCTTCCATACCCATATTCTCGGCGAGCTCCAACATACTTTGAACGATGGCTTGCCCGGTCTTGTTGCGTTCAATGTCACGTATGAAAGTCCGATCGATTTTAATCACTTTTGCAGGAAGGTTATGCAGGTAGGCCATCGATGAGTAGCCGGTTCCAAAGTCATCGATCGCTAATGGTATGCCGATGTGGCCCAGCTGTTTGAACACCTCTTTGGTGTGGTTGATATCATGCAGCATTGCCGATTCGGTTAACTCAAGTTCCAGTTCATGGCCGCTAAGGCAAAACTCGGTAATGTTGCTGGAGACTATTTTGGCTATGTCGGATTGTGAGAACAGCATGGCAGAGATATTGACTGCCATTTTACCTGGCTTCAATCCCTGTTTTAACCACTGCTGTTGTTGTTGACAGGCCATTTTCAAAACCATCAGGTCGATCTCGGCAATCTGCCCGGAATACTCAGCAATCTGGATAAATTCGCCAGGCAGCATTAGACCTTCAGTGGGATGTTGCCAGCGTACCAGAGCTTCGAAACCACAAATGGTATCGTTGTGCAGATCCCATTGTGGTTGAAAGTAGACAGTAAACTGTTGTTCACGAATCGCCGTACGCAGATCGTGTTCAACCTGTAGTGTCCGTTTCACTCGCTTGTTGATCTCATCGGAATAGAAGAGAAAACTGTCCCGGGTGTTTTTTTTCGCCTCGTACATGGCATGGTCGGCATTGATTACCAGTTCATCCGCTTCCTGTGCATCGTATGGATAGATGGCGATGCCGATACTTGCCGAGAGTTCTACCTGATGGCCATTGATGTTATAGGATTTTGCCAACTCATGAGTGATGTTCTCTGCAACGGATTGGGCCGCTGCAGTGGCTTGATCCCGATCGTCCAGGTCCGCCAGAATAACCGTGAACTCATCTCCTCCCAAACGGGCCACTGAATCATCTTCACGAAGACTCTGTTGGATACGTTTGGCTACGAACGTCAACAGCTTATCCCCGTTATCATGGCCCAGACGATCGTTGACACTCTTAAAGCGGTCGAGATCGATGAATAACATGGCGACGCAGTTCAACTTTCTTTTGGCATGAGTGATTGCGGTTTCGAGTCTGTCAATGAACAGTGTTCGGTTGGGTAGACCGCAAAGACTGTCGAAGTGGGCAAGGTAGTCGAGTCGGTTGTTCTGGGATTCGATCTCTTTATTTCGCTGCTCAATTGTCAAAAGATTGTAGGTTCTTTGACCTTCCAGACGAAAAAGGCTTACCGCAACAATGATGCCTGTGGTGAGCAGCATAACCACCAGAATGACGGTGATTTGCTCGAACCTTTTCATTTCAGCATTGATGGATGCTTGCAGCAGGCTCTTGACCTGGTCCGCCTGGTCGATAAAGCCGGCAAACACCTGGTCAAATTTCTGATCGATGCCGGAACCCGGCAGGGAGGCTGCGTAGTTGCCATAACGCTCTTCAGCAATACGGCGGAATTGATCAAGTGCTTTGCGTACTGACTCAATCTGCTGACGCATCGATTTCGATTGCAGTGGTACGAAGGTTCCCTCCTGATTGCTGCCCCCCTCAAGCAGGGCGCGTGCATACCAGTCGGACTCATCCAGATAGTGCCAGACATCCTCGATCAGTTCATTACGGTCGCCGGAGATGATCTCCTCGAACCAGAGGTGTGCCATGGTGGCATTGTGCTTGATTTCCATCGCCGCATCGATCTGTGGTGCATGGCGACGGGCCATTTGATCACCAGTGAACGACAGATAACCGACAATGCCGAGTGAGATCAGCAGGGTCACGCCAAAGCCTATGGAGAGATGTCCGATCTTCGGTGGTTTCATTTTGTTGTCATCCCAATTCCATTTCCTCTCTAAGGATTATCGGGTTGAGGTCATTACTTACCGTACACGCAGCGAGGATATCAGTGCGTCTGAATGGTTAATCCTTGTAGGAATCTAAGGGTATTGAGTGTCATTCTGCGATCAGGATCTGTGGATATCAACTCCCATATAATTAGGTTTTTACTTGAAATCACCTGATGAGTGTTAACAGGCCCTAGCAGTCTCCAGGCCACTTACAGCAATGCATGACATTTCAATAATATCCTGCCTGCCCAGTCCGAACATCGCAAATATTTGGAAAATAAATAAAAAGATTGGGTAATGGAATTGCAATCCTAGCGTCAATTGAGCGTTATATTCGACTGTTAGGGTAGCGCCACCTAACAGGAGATATCTAGATGTCTGTACAGATGGTGCGTAGAGGAAGCGGTGGGCTTCCCATCTATCGGCAGATCAGTGATCTGTTGCGAAGAGAGATACAGGATCTCTATAAGGCGGGTGATGCTTTGCCCCCGGAAGGGGAGCTGGCGATACGATTCAATGTCAACCGCCATACCCTGAGAAGAGCGATTGATGAACTCGTCAATGAAGGACTGGTAATACGCCGGCACGGATCAGGTGTTTTCGTTTTGTCGCCAACAATTGATTACTGTATCAATGCAGAAACCCGCTTCACTGCCACACTGGAGAGCAAAGGCAAGACAACCCAGAGCAGAGTATTACGTAAACAGATCATCCTGGCCAAGGGTGGCGTTGCCTCACGCTTGCAGGTGCCGGTAGGGGAGGAGGTGATCTTTCTTGAGACCCTGCGTGAAGTAGACAGCAAGCCATTCTGTGTAATCTCCCACTTTCTGCCATTACAACAGGTACCCCAGGTCCTGGCCGATTACAACAGCGGTTCACTGCATGCCTTTCTCGAACAGCAGAGCAATATCAAGGTACTGCGAAGTGAGAGTCTGATCAGCGCTGTGATTCCTGAAGCTGATGATGCAGTTCTGTTGAATATGCCCCGCAATCTACCGGTACTGCGGGTTAAGAGCGTCAATTTGGCGGTCCACAACAAGAGACCGGTGGAATATGTGGTAACGCGATTTAGAGGCGATGCCACACAACTCTCTGTTAATCCCTAGCAACATTACCCAACTGTCGAGGAAAAGTAATGAAACTGAAGAAACTGTTAGCTGCGGGCATCGCCGCAGTCATTTTATCCACTCCTGTGTTTGCAGCCAAGCTGCCGGATGGTACTAAAGAAAACCCACTGCGTGTGTTGATGATTCCAGCGGATACCGGTACCAATGATATCACCCAGGACTATGCCCCTGTGTTCAATGGCATCACCAAGCACTACGGGATTCATTTCAAACTGGCGGCCGGTGAGAGTTATGCGGCTGTAGTCGAAGGTATGTGCAATAATCAGGCTGATATCGCCTGGTATGGCGCTGTGACTTATGGACAGGCCAACAAGAAGTGTGGTGTTGATTTGCTGGCAGTGGATGTGAAGAAAGGTGACGCATCTTACTACTCCGGTATCTTTGTCGCCAAAGACAGCGGTATCGACACCATTTCCGATCTGAAGGGTAAAGGTGTAGCCTTCGGCAGCCCCAACTCCACCTCTTCTTTTAATTTTCCAGTGGCGATGCTGATTGCCGGTGAAATCGATCCGGTGAAAGATCTGAGCAAAGTGATCATCGCGGGCTCCCACTCGGCCTCTCTGGCTGCATTGGCTGAGGGAAAGGTTGATGCGGCGGCTGCCTCATACAACTCCTTCGGCAAGGCGGTAAAGAAGGGCGCCATTGATCCTGCCAAATTCAAACCGCTGGTTAAATCCCAGCCGATCCCAAATCCACCTCTGGCCATGAACAAGGGTATCTCTGATGACCTGAAAGCGAAGCTGCGTAAAGCCTTCAGTGAGATTCACACCAAGATTGCAGCGGATAAGATCCGTGGCTATGGCGGTAAGAAGGTGGACCGTTATGACACTCAGTTCGAAGAGCAGAAAATCTTCGAGGCACTGGCGAAACTGGCTGCTGTTACCAAGCAGGTCAAAGCCGAGATGATCGATAAAGCCGGTCAGCGATAAGCGACTGGTATGTATGCGGCCGTAAGGCCGCAGCCAGGGGACGGTAGCACCGTCCCCATCACTGCTTTTTCGAGGTATCGCTATGTTGAAATTCGAATCTGTCAGTCGTATCTACGACGATGGTACACGAGCGGTCGATGATGTCTCCCTGCATGTAAAGAAAGGCGAGTTCTGCGTGCTGCTCGGGCCCTCGGGAGCCGGTAAGAGTACCCTGATGAATATGGTCAACGGTGTGGTGGTTCCCAGCAGTGGCAACCTCATAATCGGCGGAGAGATCCTCTCCAAAAGAACCCGCTCCAGCATCCAGCGGCGGGTCGGCATGATCCACCAGCAGCTACACCTGGTGCCCAGATTGTCTGTACTGCACAACGTGCTCTCCGGTCTGTTGCCGGGTACCGGATTCTGGCGCAGTCTGCTGAAGTGGTTTCCCCTTGATGATCAGCTCAATGCCTGTCAACTGCTTCATGAGGTCGGGATGGAGGAGAAGCATCTCTACCGCCGTGCATCGGAACTTTCCGGTGGCCAGCAACAGCGGGTGGCAATCGCCCGTGCCTTCATCTCCAAACCTGAAGTGGTATTGGCTGATGAACCTGTGGCCAGTCTGGATCCGGCGATGAGTCGTAGTGTCCTTGAGAGTTTGAAAAGCGCCGCCAGAAACCACGCTGCCACCGTCATCTGTACCTTGCATCAGCTTGAGTACGCACTTGAATTCGCCGACCGTATCGTCGCCTTGCGTAAGGGTAAGGTGTTCTTCGATGGTCATCCAGCGGAACTGGATGAGGCAACCCAGTCAGAACTCTACGAGCTGGCGAAGCCAGTCGCTGAAGTTGCCCAGGAGGCAGCATGAATACTGATACCGTTCACTCAAGTTGGCAGCAGTGGCAGCTGCACCGGAGTATCACACCACGCAATCTGTTGATTGCTTTTGTGGCCTTTGCACTGCTCTCCATTTCAGCTCATAACACTGAGATGGACAAGGCATTTATGCAGACCTCACAGGCGCTGCTGTCGGCTGTGGGGATTGGTGAATCACCGGTATTGGATGGTGCGATCCGTTTTGGCAGTCAAGCCTTTCCTTTGGTCATCTCGCAACGGACTCCGGTTAATAGACTGGATGAATTCGATCGGGACAATCTGCCCCTTTTTGCCTACATAGAGGTAGCTGAAGATCGGGATTATGACGCCCTGACCGATAGCTGGGAAGTGGAAACCACAGAGTTTCTGGTAGAACCCGTTGGTTATCTGGTGAAGGTGTCATGGAAGATGTGGGAGACCATCGAGATGGGTTTCTGGGGAACCTTTATCTCCATCATGATCTCCTTGCCCCTGGGTATCCTCTCCAGCCGTAACTACACGCCTCACCGAATTGTCTACAGTATCGCCCGTGGCTGGTTGAGTCTGCACCGGGCCATGCCCGAGTTGATTATCGCTCTGTTTCTGGTGCTGATGTATGGCTTCGGTCCGATTGCCGGTGTGTTGGCCCTGGCTATTCACACCAGTGGCGTACTGGGAAAATTTTTTGCGGACGAGATCGAGAATGCTCCTCCCGGCCCTCAGTTGGCACTCAAGGCTTCCGGCGCCAGTTCATTGAAAGTGCTGCGCTATGCGGTATTCCCCCATGTTTTTCCCGCCTGGATCGCATATGTGCAGTACATCTTTGAGCGCAACATCCGTACCGCTACTGTATTGGGGATCGTTGGTGCGGGTGGTATCGGCATGGAGTTAAAGGGCCGCTGGGATCTGTTCGACTACGGTCACGTCACCACGATCCTGCTGGCGATTTTTATCACTGTCCTGCTACTCGAATATTTCTCACAGAAGATGCGTAACAAGACCCTTTAAAAGGCTAGTTCTGTCCAATAAAACCATTGTGAACAGCAACCGATCCATCCAGTTGAGGAATCAGTGAAATGACAAGAGAAGAGTGGGTAAGTGCATTGACAGCACTGCCCGAGGAGCGCTTGAGGGAGCTGGTCAACGGCTTTCCTGCAGATTGGAAAGTCCAACCCACTACCTTGCCACAGGTTGGTCTCGGCATGATGAAGATGAAAGAGAGTGCATTCAACGAATCTTTCTATCTTGGTGAGTTTCCCCTTGCCAGTTGTACGGTCACAGTCACCACCGAATCTGGTGATCGTGCTGAAGGTGGTGCATTGGTAATGGATGATCGGATGGAGCGTGCTGAACAACTGGCACTCTGCGACGCGGTACTGGCTGGCAGACTGCCTGGTTGGCAAAAGGTCGAAGCGCTATTGCATGAGGGTCGTGTCAGGCGTGAACAGATCAGTCTGGTGCGAAAGGCGATGCTGGCACGCACCAAGGTGGATTTTTCTCTGCTAGAGGATGTGGGAGGTGAGGATGTTTGAAGTTGCACCCATCTGGCAATCGCACATCCAGCAGCAGAACTATCGTCTACTGCTGGAAGCCATGTCCCGACCCGGCAGTGTGCACTCGATACAGGGTCTGAACACATCATCGAATTCTATGCTGGCGGTATTGGCTGCTCTGCTTGATAGTTCAGTGCGTTTCTGTGACTCGAGTGAGCTGCTTGAGACCTCAGACATCGCCTTGCTGCAAGCCATTCAAACACTACCGGAGGAGGCGGACTATCTGCTCTGTTCTGGTATTGACGTACCTGACTTTCAACCCAGGCTTGGCTCATTGGCCAGTCCGGAGCAATCGGCCACACTGCTGGTTCACGTGTCGGCACTGATAGCGGGCGATCTGCAGCTGGATCTGACTGGACCCGGTATCAAGGAGAAACGGATCTGCAACATCCAGGGCCTCGATCCTGATTGGCTGGTCAAACGTGAGTCCTGGGTGTGTGGCTTTCCGTTGGGTGTCGATCTGATTCTGATTGATCAACAGCAGTTGATGGCACTGCCCCGTACCACCCGTGTGGAGGTGCACTGATGGCTTATGTGGCAATCAAGGGTGGTGCTAAGGCCATCGAAGGAAGCAAGCTGGCGTATGATTTTCTGCGTAGCCGTCAGGGTGAGGGTAGTCAGCCACTGGATACGTCTACGATTGAAAACCAGTTGCGGCTGTTGCACAGCCGGGTGATATCAGAGGGGGGTGTCTACCATCCAAAGTTGGCATCCCTGGCCATTAAACAGGCTCAGGGAGACACCCTGGAGGCAGCCTTCGCATTGAGGGCGTACCGTTCCACCATGCCGCGTCTTGCTGAGACCGAGGCAATGGACACCAGTCGCATGCGGATTACCCGACGCATCTCATCCGCCTTCAAGGATATTCCAGGAGGGCAGATGCTGGGTGCCACCACGGACTACCATTTACGGCTGATGCGAATGGAGTTACTCGATGAATCAGCGGAAGCCTTTATGGCGATCTCCAGAAGCTGGTTCGATGGACTTGATGTGGCACAGATTCCTGATACCTTCCCCAAGGTTCTGGAGGGACTTCGTCAGCAGGGATTGTTGGCTGAAGCACCACACAATCCTCATCAGGATCTACCCTTCGACATCACCCGGGAGCCGCTGATCTTCCCGGTGCCCCGGTCAGCTGCTCTGGCGACCATGACGCGCAGTGAACAGGGTTCTCTGTTGGCGCTGGCCTACTCGAACATGCGCGGCTATGGGGATATCCATCCAACGGTGGCCGAATTGCGGGTAGGTTTCGTGCCAGTGATGCTGCCGCATCCGATCAGCGGAAAGCCGATGGAGATTGGTGAGGTGGAGATCACCGAATGTGAGGTGGTTGCGATGTATGAGAGTGATGAGCAGGGGGGCAAGCCGAGTTTCACGCTTGGCTACGGTGCCTGCTTTGGTCACAACGAAGTGAAAGCGATCAGTATGGCGATTCTGGATCGTTCACTGCAAAAGGGTATGCAGGGTACCCCATCCAATCCTTCAGAAGATCCGGAGTTCGTGCTCCTGCACATTGACGGTATCGACTCGATGGGGTTCTGCACTCATTACAAAATGCCCCATTACGTGACTTTTCAATCGGACATGGATCGGCTGCGTGCCACCCAGAGTAAACAGGCTGCTGAGGATCAGAAATCATGAACGATGAGCACTTCGGTTTTCTCGATGAGTACGCCAAGAAGGAGGTGCGTCGAGCAACCCTCAAGGCCGTGGCGATCCCCGGTTATCAGGTACCTTACTCAAGCCGCGAAATGCCGATGGGTCGAGGCTTCGGTACCGGGGGGTTGCAGCTTACCCTGGCGTTGATCGGTCGTGGTGAGACCTTGAAGGTGATCGACCAGGGTTCCGATGACTCGGTGAACGCAGTCAATCTGCGTAGCTTCATTGAGATGACCTGTCCAGGTATCCATACAACATGCAGAACCGAGCAGGCGGATCTGATCCAGTCACGTCATCGGATCCCTGAGAAACCTCTGCGTGAGGATCAGTTGCTGGTTCTGCAGGTTCCATATCCGGATGCTCTGGTGGTTGTGGAAGCCTCTGAAGACAAGCGCAAACTGCTGCATGGTGAGGCCGATTACTCCCGCCTGTTGGTCAAACTCTATGAAGATATTGTCAAATTCAGTGAGATCACCATATCCCACCGCTATCCAACCCGCATCAATAACCACTATGTGATCGATCCGTCACCCATTCCCCGATGGGATGTGCCCAAGTTACATCAGTCGCCTGCCTTGATTCTGCTGGGAGCCGGTCGGGAGAAAAAGATCTACGCAGTACCACCCTATACCCAGGCTATACCTCTGGCTTTCGAGGATGTGCCGTTCCGGGTGGAGGATTTCAGTGACGAACAGGGGCAACGCAGAAGCTGTGTGCGCTGTGGATGCAACAGCAGCTTCCTGGATGAGTATGTGGACTCCGCCACTGGTGAACAGGTCTACCGCTGTTCCGATTCGGATTGGTGCAATCAACAGCTTGAACTTCAGCGACGGGTGGAAGAAGTTGTGGAGGTGGCCAATGGATGAGGTGCTCAGTGTCAGTGGGCTCTCAAAACGCTATGGGCGAGGTTGTCCGGCATGTTATGCGATGACCGGTCCGCAATTTGAAACCAATATTTGCCCCCAGTGTGGCAGTGTGGTAGCTGCTCATGATGTCTCCTTCAATCTCTATCAGGGAGAGATACTCGGCATCATGGGTGAATCGGGTTCCGGTAAGTCCACTGCTGTGAAATGTCTCTATTTCGATGAAGAACCGAGCATGGGTAGTGCGCAGTTTTTCGACCAGGGGATGGCCTACCAGTTGTTCGATCTGAATAAGGCACAGCAGCGACGTTTGGCTAATCAGCGCTTTGGTATGGTCTATCAAAATCCCCACCTCGGTTTGAATTTCGATATTTCGGCCGGTGGCAATATCGCCGAACGGTTGCTGATGTCCAATGCGGACAACTATAAACAGATCCGACAACGGGCTGTCAGTCTGCTCTCCCGGACTGAGGTATTGACAGAACGGATGGATGAGATGCCGCGCAACTTCTCAGGGGGCATGCAACAGCGGGTTCAGATTGCCAAGGCTCTGGCTACCAATCCGCCACTGCTGTTTCTCGACGAAGTTACTACCGGTCTTGATCTTTCGGTGCAGGCGGCAATCCTCGATCTGATCCTGGAGATTCAGCAGCAGTCCCGTACCTCGATGATAGTAGTGACCCACGACCTGGGTGTGATTCGTCTGCTGGCAGACAGAACTCTGGTGATGAAGTACGGACGTGTCATAGAAAGTGGACTCACAGATCAGATTCTCGAGGATCCACAACACGCCTATACGCAACGTCTGGTTGCCTCAGCCCTGTAAGGAATTGATTCATGAAGCAGCAGTTGGTCCTGTCTGTTGAAGGTTATACCAAAGCGTTTTCCCTGCATGAACAGGGTACGGTGATCCCCTCTGCCAAGGATGTGGATCTGCAGGTTTACAGCGCTAGTCTCACCGCGCTTGTCGGTCCTACGGGAGCAGGTAAGTCGAGCATCTTGAAGGGTATATACCGCACATATCTGGCGACCTCGGGACAGCTTTTTTACACCATGCAGTCAGGGCAACAGGTCGATCTGGTGCAGGCGGATGAACACCTGATCCTGACACTACGGCGTAACGAAATTGGCTTTGTCACCCAGTTTCTTCACTTTCTGCCTCGTCAATCCACCGAGTTGGTGGTGGCCCAGCCATTGATCCAACGGGGGCGTCCTGTGGAAGAGGCGCTGGCTGTGGCACGGGATATGTTGGCCGCCATGAACCTGCCGCGTCGTTTGTGGAGTATCTCACCCGCTACATTCTCAGGTGGAGAAAAGCAGCGGGTCAATCTGGCTCGAGGGCTGGTTGCCAGACCACGCTTGCTGCTGCTCGATGAGCCAACCGCCAGCCTTGATCCCATCACCTGCGAACGGGTGATAAGACAGATCGAAGAGCTGAAAAAGGAGGGGATAGCCATGCTGGCCATCTTCCACCAGCCAGAGCTGGTTAAACGTATCGCTGATCGTGTGGTGGAACTCGAACCACCGTTGAATGGGCAAACACAACTTGAGGATATCGCCTGATGAAGACCTATCTGACACATGCCCGCATCGTACTTGCTGATGAGGTGCTCGACGATGCTTCTCTGTTGATGGAGGAGGGTGTCATTAGCGGGATCAATCCCCTCTCCTGCGGTGATGCAATAGAGATTGATCTACAGGGAGAGTTGCTGATGCCCGGAATGATCGACCTGCATTGCGATGCCCTGGAGAAGGAGGTTGAGCCCAGACCCAATGTCCATTTTCCATTGGATTTCGCTTGCGCCCAAGCGGATAAACGCAATGCGTCCGCTGGTATTACCACGGTCTATCATGCCCTCTCATTTGCCAATGACGAACTGGGTGTACGCAACAATGGTTTTGCCGCCGAAGTGGCCAGGGCAGTACACGACTGGCGTCCCCATGGTCTGGTCGACAATCGGGTGCATTGCCGTTATGAGATTACCGATGAGAGTGGACTGCCGATTCTTCAGCAACTGCTGGCGGATGATGCCATGCACATGGTCTCGATGATGGATCACACCCCTGGACAGGGTCAGTTCAAGGATATGGCCGCCTACCGGGACTACCTGACTCGCACTTATAAAAAAACCGCAGACGAAGTGGAAGTGATTGTGGAGCGCAAACTGGCGGCCGCCAGCGGCGCTTTTGCGCGGATGCAGACCCTGGCTGAGGCTGCTCACAGTGCAGGTATCTCAGTGGCCAGTCATGATGACGACTCGACAGAACGGGTGGATACCATGCTCGGCATAGGCGCCGATATCTCCGAATTTCCGATCAACATGGTTGCAGCTGCCGCTGCCAAGGCAGCCGGCATGTCTACCATATTCGGCGCACCGAATATCATTCGCGGTAAGAGTCAATCCGGTTCCATGCGGGCGATCGATGCCATTCATCAGGGGCTGGCCGACTGTCTTTGTGCGGATTATGCTCCGGCCACCCTGATAGTGGCGGTGATGCGTATTCCACAGATGTCAGATCTCAGCCTGCCCGAGGCGATGCGCCTGGTTACCGTGAATCCGGCCAAGGCCGCGCAACTCGATGACCGGGGTATGATTGAAGTCGGCAAACGTGCTGATCTGATTGCGGTGGGAGAACCGGGTGGTGTACCTCAGGTAACCGATTGCTGGGTTCACGGCAAGTTGGCTTACCGGGCGCGCTACGATCATGGCTGAACTGTTCTATATCATTGGTGCGTCCGGTGTCGGCAAGGATAGCCTGATCAATTACCTGCGACAGCATCTACTGCCCGGTGCACCGGTGGCAATTGCCCATCGCTATATCACACGGCCTATCGATGCTAACGGTGAAAACCACATTGAGCTGAGTGAGACAGAGTTTGCCAATCGTATGTATTGGGGATGTTTTGCACTCGAGTGGTACAGCCATAAAACCTGGTATGGTATCGGTGTTGAAATTGATCAGTGGCTATCGTGCGGTCTGAGTGTTGTGGTCAATGGTTCACGGGCCTATCTTGATGAGGCAACTCATCTCTATCCCGATATCATACCGGTGTTGATTAAATCGGATTATGATCAGTTACGTCAGCGATTGATAAAGCGGGGTCGGGAGAGTGCAGAACAGATCGAACATCGACTCGAGACAGCCCGCTTGCTCGACCAGCAACTTCAACATCCCCAATTGCAACAGATCAACAACAACGGCCCCATCGAGCTTGCTGGTGAACAGCTGCTGAAACTGGTGCAAAGAGAGGCGTCCAGGACATGCGCCTGAAGTTGCTTGGTAGTGGCAACGCTGCTGGTATGCCACTCTATGGTTGTCGTTGCGAGGCTTGTGATGAAGCCACTGCCAACCACCTGTTACAACGCACACCTTGCAGTGCTCAGCTCGATATCGGCGGCCGTACCTATCTGCTGGATGCCGGACAGATGAATCTGACTCAAAGGTTCCCGGCTGGCAGCTTGGATGGGATACTGTTAACCCACTTCCATGTGGACCATGTACAGGGACTGTTTCATCTGCGTTGGGGAGTTGGTGAAGAAATTCCGGTCTATTGTCCTGAAGATGATGAGGGCTGTGCGGACCTCTATAAACATCCGGGAAACCTGCGTTTCCATCACCAGCAAGCGTTTGTGCCATTCATGCTGAACGAGTTGCGGGTAACTCCTTTGTCTCTCAACCACTCCAAGCCAACATTCGGTTATCTGTTTACAGGGCATAACGTGCAGATTGCCTATCTGACCGATACCAAAGGGTTGCCACCGACAACGGCTGAGTTGTTGAGAAGACAGCAGATCGATCTGATGGTCATCGACTGCAGTCTGGTACCCGGTTGCGATCGCCAGGGTCACAACAACCTGGATGATGCGCTGGATCTGCATGAAACCATCGGGTCAAGTCATACCGTACTGACCCACATTGGTCATGATCTGGATATCTGGTTGAAGGCAAATCCTCAGGCGCTACCGGAAAATATCCTGGTGGGATCTGACGACCAAATTGTCTACCCGGTCGATTGATCATGCATAACGCCTATATGATGATCGGCGCCTCGGTGCTGATGCATGTGGCCTGGAACCTGTTGGCCCGCCACGTGGACCCCAGGGCCAACTATCTCTGGTGGGGATTGTTGGCGCACCTGCTGTTGCTTGGTCCCTGGGCTCTGTGGAATTTGCTGGAAAATGCCGACTGGAATCAACGACTGCTGTTGGCGATGTCAGTCACGGCACTCTCCAACACCCTCTATTTCATTGCGCTCAGACGCGCCTACCACTATGCACCGGTAGCCCTGGTCTACCCATTGGCTCGAAGTTCACCACTTCTGATTGTGGTTTGGTCATGGCTTTTCTTTGCTGATGAGTTGTCTATGTCCGAAGTTTCAGCCATTGGTGTCAGTGTATTCGGTTTGTGGATATTGTCCGCCTCATCCGGAGATGGTGATACCAGACATGCACTTCCATGGACACTGCTTGCAGCTCTCTGCACCAGTCTTTACTCATTGAGCGACAAGCTGGCGGTCGCCTATCTACCAGGATTTGCCGAACAACTTGGTTTTATAACTGTTGGTTATGCAGCGTCCTTCTTTGGCTTAACCTTGATGCAGAAAAAACAGACCGGCAGTTGGATACCTCCGCTAAAGCCTTCCTGGTCACAGATGTTGGTTGGGGGGTTATGTATCGGTGTTGCCTATGCTCTGGTGGTGGGAGCCATGCGTGAATTGCCAGCAGCCCATGCGGTTGCTTTCACCAATGGGGGTATTGTTTTGGCAGTACTGCTCTCTGTTTTTCTGTTCCATGAAAAAGCTCATTGGCGGCAACGTTTAGTCGGTGCAGGTGTGGTCAGCACCGGCCTGCTCCTGTTGGGATGGGTGAGATGAGCTGACAATCATGGGTGTTCTGCTAATGCAGCCTGGACAACCAGGCATCAGTCGTTGCCTGTGTCATCTCCAGAACTTCTCCCGGAAACAGTCCGAACATCAGCACCAGCAGGGAAAACACCAGCATGGTCAGCAGTTCTCTGGGCTTCAGATCCTGAGCGGTGCGAATCTGACTGTCGGTAATCGGTCCGTAAAAACTTTGTCGATAGCTGTTGAGCAGATAGCCGGCTCCGATGATGATGCCGAACAACGCAGCCAACCCTGCACCAGTATGGGTAGTCAGGGCGCTGATGAGGATCAGAAACTCAGCCGGGAATCCACTGGTACCGGGTATCCCCAGTGAGGCGAGACCGAGAAACATGAAGAAGGCAGCCAGCAGCGGCATGGATTGGGCCACACCTCCGAGATGGATCAGGTCTGTTGAGCCCAGGCGATGGTGCAGATAACCGGTGAGTAGAAAGAGGCCGCCGGCAATCAGCACAAAGTTGTAGAGCTGGAACATCGCGCCCTGCAGGCCCTGCTGATTGAAAGCGGCGACACCCAGCACAACCAGACCGACATGGCTCATCGATGAATAAGCGAGCATACGGCGCAGATTGGTCTGATTCAGTGCGGCCAGTGCACCATACAGGATGCCCACCACGCCAAGTCCAGCCAACAACCAGTGCAACTCCTGGGCAGCGGTGGGCGCCAGGGGGATGGCAAAACGGATTAGTCCATAGGCGCCCAGTTTCAACCCGACCAACAGTGCGGCAATCGGCACCGGCCCCTCCAGGGCTACGATCGGTAGCCAGGTGTGTAGAGGGAACAGAGGGGTTTTGATGGCAAAACCGATCAGCAGGAAAACAAAGACGATGGTCTCCATGCCTGGGGGCAGGGGTGTGTCGAGCAGAGTCAGATAGTCGAATGAGAGTCCCGCCGGGGGAGTCGCACCGATGATCTCAGCATGGTTGATCGCCAGTACGGTAAAAGCCAGCAACAGGGGGATACCGCCTGCCAGCATGAACAGGGTGTACTTGGTTGCGGCGTAGCGCCGGTGTGGGCCGATGCCCCATAAGCTGATCAGAAAATAGAGTGGCGCCAGGGTCAGTTCCCAAAACAGGAAAAAGGCCAGGGTATCGATACTGATAAAGACACCCAGAGTAGCGGTGGCGAACATCAGCAGCAGACTGTAGTAGATACGCGGCATGTTCTGGATCCGCTTCCATGACGCCAGGGTTACGGCGATAAACAGCAAGATCGTCAGCGGCAGAAAAGGGGCGGAAAATCCATCGATGCCGAATCTGAAATGGGCATCCAGCGCCGGTATCCAGGGATAGGTCTCCACCATCTGGAAGTCACTGCTGGCACTATCCAGCAGAATCAGCGCAGCGAGGGCCGGGATCAGGGCCAGGACCAGTGTGACCAGGCTGATCATCCTGGCTCTAACCTGGGGGATCAGCCAGATCATGGCGATACCGAGCAGTGGCAACAACAGCAGGGTTGAGAGCAGCGGCATGTTGGTGAGTGTTTCGATTCGGCCCATGGTGATTAACTTCTCAATGGGATGTGTAGAGGGCACTCAGTGCCGACAGGGGCTGGTCGATCAGTTTCAGCCAGGGTTCGATATAGAAGCCGGCACTCAGCAGCACGACCACCAGGCTGCTGACCACGAACACTTCCGCTTTGGTGATTGCAATGTTCTGATAGGGTTGCGCACCAGCGGGTCTGGGGGCCAGAAATGCCCGCTGGAAGGCCCACAGCAGAAAGCCGGCGGCTGCCACATTACCCAGAGCGGATGCGATGGTCACCAGGGCACCGAACTTGTGGATTGCCGATTCCAGAATCAGATGTACCGCATCGAACCCCGGGGTGCCGGGCATGCCGATGATCGCCAGGCCACCGATCAGAAAAGTGATGCCAAGAAACGGCAGATTGTCGAACAGTCCCCCCAGATTGGGTAGCAGGGTGGTGTGGGTGCGACGATAGAGCAGGCCGGTAGTGAAGACCAGGGCGGCCAGTGCGAGACCGAAGGTGAGCGACAGAATCACACTGCCCATGAAAGCGGCATGTTCCAGGCTGAACACCCCGAGTATCAAGATTCCGGTATGGGAGATCACCGCATAGGCCAGCAGACGCCGCAGGTTATCCTGCATCATGGCCAGGAAGGCGGCGTAGAAAATGCCGCACAGGGCAAAGGTGACCACATAATTGTGCCACTCGATCACGGCCGTAGGCAGCAGCGGCAATACGAATCGAAACAGCCCATAGATGCCGATCTTCAAACCGAGCAACAGGGTAGGTCCAACAGCTACGTTGCCATGCTCGGCAACCAGTGGCAACCAACCGTGCAACGGGAACAGCGGGGTACGGATGGCCAGACCGTAGAACAGCAGAAAGAATGCCACTGAACGGAAAGTCTCGGAGACTGGCGCTTTGGCCAGTTGAATCAGATCGAATGCCCAAACCCCCTGGTGACTGTCAGCGTAGTTCCAGCCTAGCAGCAGGGTGCCGGTCAACAGCAACAGAATGCTGATCGACATGAACTGATAAAAACGCCGCATCGCCATACCTTTGTCCGGGGAGTTACCCCAGCGCCAAAGTATGTAACCCACGATACCGATCTGGACAGCCGAGATCAGCACAAACAGCAGCAGGTTGAGGGTAACGAACATACCCATCAGGCAGGCCTCTACCGCGAAGGTGGCCATGAAGAGGTGGTTGTAAGGTTTGAGCTCGCGAACCTTGCCATAGAGTATCAACAGCAACGTCAGCAGACCGGTCAGCAGGATAAATACCACCGAGAGACCATCCACGGCGGTCTGGTAATTGAGGACGGAGAAGAGCTGTGCGGTTTCACTGAACTGCATGCTGCTGACACTGCTGTCGTAGTGGCGCCAAAGATCGATGCCCAGCAGCAGTTCAATTGAGGCGGCGGTGATAGCAGCCGGCACCAGCAGAGGATGGCGCTTCAGCAGCCAGATGGCAAACAGAGAGAGCAGCGGCAGCAGTTGCAGCAGCGAGAGTATGGGGTAGCCGATTTGAGTCGACCAGTGGATGGTATCTATGGTCATCAGGCCCCCCTAGAGAATCACCGCAAAGGTCGCCATGACCAGCAGAATCAGATAACGGGGCTCAGTCAACAACTGCTCGACCCGTTCCACCAGTGTGCCGATACGACGCATCGAATCCCACAGACTGGCGCCGCCCTCCCGTAACACCAGGTGGGACTCGAACCAATAGAGCAGGTTGGCCAGCCAGGCCATCAGTCGACCGGCCACACCGGTGGCCTGATTGACATCCACCGGGCCGCCCGGTTTCTGCTGTTGGATCGCTTCCCACTGGCTCAGCGAGGAGACACTGCGGGAGTAGATCGGCAGGCCGACCAGACGGGTCACCACCTGTTCGTCGAAATACTGCACATCCTTGGCCAGGGAGTTGGTCGGTCTGACCAGTAGCACATCGGCCAGTGGATCGAGCCAGAAGCGTTGCAGTGAGGCCCGATGCAGCCAGCGTTGGCGGGACAGCCACTCAGGCACCGCTGGGGTGGGCTTGTCGATCTGGTTGACCAGGCCGGGGGAGGCGAGAAACTGGAAAACCCGCCAGATGGCGTGTAGCGCCAAGTGCCAGGCTGCCAGGGTGAACCAGCCCATGCCGCACCAGAAAAACATCCAACCCACTTGCGTGGTGGTGGCGAACATCAATGAACTCTTGATGTCGGTCTGACTCAGTCCGGAGAGCCAGCCGTAGGCCACGGTCAATAAACCCAGCAGGGCAATGATCACCATGATAGCCGGTGCCTGCTGCAGCAATGGGGCGAGGCGAATCATCAGGATCACACCCGCATGCACCATCAATGAACCGTAGAAGATGGCCGAGGTCGGTGTCGGTCCTTCCAGAGCCCTGGAGATCCATGGAGAGAATGGGATCTGAGCCGATTTTGCCAATGCAGCGATGACAAAGCCCATAATCACCACGCCGGCAGCCAGGGTCTCCAGCTCACTGCCATGGCGGGCGATCTCCGGCCACTCCACACTTCCCAGCCAGTAGAGGGAGAGGGCGATTCCGAGGATGAATCCTGCATCGCCGATGCGGTTGGTGACGAATACCCGCACCGCATTTCTGGTGGCTGTGGTTCGTTCGATCGCATAACCGATCAACAGATAGGATGTGACACCGGCAATCTCCCAGCCGACAAAAGCCAACACCGCATTGCCGGCAATAACGATCAGCGACATGGCACCGGAAAAGAGGCTGAGCAGTAAGAAGGCGCGCTGAAATCCTGCCTCCCGATGCAGGTAGTTGACCGAGAACCTGAGGGTCAGCAAGGCGATCAGGGTTATCACCGGCAGCAGTGACAGGCCGATAACATCCAGACTGAAACTGATCGACAGTTCGATCATGCCACTGCTGAACCACTCTCCCAGGATGATCTGCCCGGGAGGGCCCTGCCAGAGACCCATGATAGCCAGAGCCAGACTCAACAGAAATGCAATCGCAGCAGCCGATAGTGCGATATGAGCGGTCAGCTGTTCACCCGCTTCCCCTCTGTTGAAGTTGAGGATGTAGCCAAGTGCGATAAAGGCGGCTGCCAGCCAATAGACGAAGGGGACCAGCCACACACTCTGTTCAATCATCAGCGGTATCCTCCATCGGCGTTTTGATCAATGCGGTAGGCAGTGCGCCTGATGAGCCCAGATACCAGGCTTCCGATCTATCCACCTTGGTCAGGGGTCGCTCATCCGCTGCCTGCCAGGCTATCCACCCCTGGCGGGGATTGAACAGCTTCAACTCACCGCTCTGTGGGTCGATGGCCACCAACTGTACCCAGTCGTTGCCAACCAGTTGCTGCAATGGCGGTTGACGTTGGTAGATGGTGGTGAGGATCTCTGTGCTGGCTTCAACCACCACCAGCAGACGCATCGCTTCATGGATCTCGATCATCTGGCGGGGCAGGCCGGTTCGAAGATCCGAACTGGCACCCTCCATGACCCCGAGAAAACCGGTCACATTGTGGGTGACCTTGGATCCGCTGCCATAGTTTTCGTTGTCCACCGTGGAGAAGTAGTACTCGAGGCTGATACCGGCACCCACCGCACCATTGATCAGCAGGTGACGCTCCAGCACCTCTCCTTGCGGATCGGTGCTGGCATCGTAAGAGATCAGAAACGCCCGTCGGTCGAAGAATGCACCCCGGCTGAGACTGCGCCGACCGATGAAGGCGCAGGCGTTGGTGGCATGACCCAGCTCAGGCCGGGCCTGTGAGAAGTCATTGGCACGGCCTGACACATGATCCATCGCCTGTTGATCGGTCAGATTGTGCGGTGCGGAGGCAAAGCGTCTGCAGCGCTCCCGGGCGTGACGTTGACTGGCCTGTATCAGGGCCTGGTCAAGTTGGCCTGCGGCCGCTTTCAGCGAGTCGGGTATCAGGTCCAGGTCATAGCAGATGATCTGATCGCTGCAGGTGTCGTGCTCTGCACCGATGAACCAGCTCCCAGCCGGGATTTCGATGCCCCGTTCACTCAGCAGTTTACGCACCTCGTTGCGGTTGGCCATGGCTGCGGCCAGTCGGGCATTGGGGCCACTGAAACGACCAGAGCAGGCACCGCAGTTGTAGGCGGAGGTGTGTGGATTGTTCTGATTTCTGGAGCCATGTCCAAGGATCATCACCAGCGGGCTGAAGCCACTGGTGAGGCCGGTAGCCTTCAGCAGGGTCTGCACCCGGTCGGCTTGCTCTATATCGGTAAATCCCAGACGTGGCGCCTGCAGTGTTGCTTCCGGACTCTCATTGGGTGCTGTGAAATCGATGCGGGTCTGCAGATCCTTTTCAAAGCCGGTTTTAAGTCGTTGCTGCAAACGGCCAAACAGACCGGGTACGAGGACCTTGCCAATCAGCACCGGCAGGGTCAGCGGAGCAGCCAGTGCTGAAAGCAGACCGGGCAAAACAATACCCTGGCGGGTCATCTGCAGAAGTCTCTGGTGGCCCTGATTGAGCAACGTGTGACGTTTTCTGTGTTGCGCACCCAGGGTGGCCAGATCAGCAGCCGGTTGTTCGCATACCTGATGAACCGGAATCACCGGTGCCGGGATTACCGGCGCCAGCGGGGTGGCGGTTGTATCGTCCAGTCCCTGCCAATTGTGGGGCACATTGAAGTGGGCGGCAGCACCCAGGGTCTCAACTTCCGGGTAGATCTCTTCCAGATGACGCCGGATACCCTCCTCACGATCATCCATGCAGAAGATCAGTTGTGCAGCAGGTGCACCATCACGATCGGTCCAGGCTCCGCGACCATGATTCTGCGCCAGGGCCTTGAGAATGTTGTCCCGATAGTGTTTCTCGTAGGCTTTCAGCCAGATATAGCCCTGACGGTCCTCATCCAGTTCATCCAGTGCGGTGAATATCGCACCGATCTGATTGAAAGTGAGTTGGCTCACTTGGCTGCCACACCAGCCCAGGTGCTGAGCAAGCTGGAACAGGGGCCAGGCACCGTCGCACAGGGTTGGCCGATCCTGACCTTGCGACTGGCCACTGCTCAGACGCCAGGTCCAGATCAGTTGTGCCAGGTGGTTCCAGCGTTTCGCACTGGCCAGGGCATCCCCCTGTTCAGGGGCGTGCAGGGCCCGTTGTGCGCGACTGGCGAGATATTCCGGCAGACGGCTGTTGAACAGCGCCTCCCTGACGGTGAACTCATCAAACTGATGGCGGAAATACCAGCGCAGCATGTCGAGACTCGACTCGATATTGAAGTGCTGGGCACAGAGATTGTGGGCATGGATCCGTTCCAGGACCAGGCGAACCGCAAGGTAGTCGAGCATCTCCACCGGTGCGGCGAGGGATTCATAGTTCGGATTGTTATGCCGCCAGAGCACCATGCCTGACCAGCCAGGCAGTTCGAGTGCCAGCCGTTCAAGATAGCCACTCCACTGCTCCTGTGCCAGCCCCATGCGATGCAGTTCGCTGATGATGGTCTCCAGGGGATCGTTGTCCAGCAGTTCAAAGTGCTGCTGCCAGCCTTCGATGCCGGCCAACTGCCAGGCAGGGTCGGTAGCGGCCTGGGATCGCCAGAAGTGATAGAAACCACCCTCGGTAAACTCCGCTTGCCAGCTCGATACCCCCTGGTCGAGAAAATTGCCCAGTCCCCTGATCAGCTGGGGTCTGATGCCTTCAAGCAGGTCCTCACCTGTCAGCGAAAGTAGCAGGTCGCGCATGGTCTTACTCTGGCCAAGCTGCGCCATCATCTCATCCAGTCGCAGATGAGCTGAATGCTCCATCAATTGGCTGCTGCTTTGTGAACTGGTCAGGTTGTCGCGGCCATCCAACAGATCATGGAGCAGGGTTTCAGCCAGATCGGGAGCCAGGTCGAACAGCTCCTCCGGATGGGTTGGATCATAGGAGAGGTTGAGGACTGCAAGGCAGGCTTGCCAAAGATGCTCAACTGCCGCTGACTCAGTGCCCTGGCCTGCAGTTTCCGCGTCCGCCAGCAGTTGTCTGCGGGCTGTGACAGGCAGTTCGGGATTGAGTTTTTGCAGTGCACCGTTCTCCTCGATCTGCCAGTTGAGCTGACAGCCGGAGACAATCGTGGCGGGCATCATCATTGCCGCCAGGTAGACATCGCTGCGCTTCAGTTGGTATTGATCGGTTTCCGCCAACAGCAGTTCGGGCTGTAACGCTGTTTCCTCATCAATCTCGTGTCGAAGTTCATCCCGGGTAATCCTTCCCTGACGGAGGAATGCCTGATAGCGCTCAAGCGGAAGATAACCCCGGGCCCCGGTCAGACGGCGGGCCGTTGCCAGGGCTTCAGGAAAGGGGAGATGCTGATAACCGTGCAGTGTATTGTGATGCACGAAATCCCGGATCGGTGCCTGACTGGGCAGAGTGTGTGCAAGATGATCGATCGCCGCTCTGATCTGTTCTCGGATCTCCTGGCTTGGTGAATGGGTTTGCTGCATAACCTGCCTCACAACCTGAACAGCTCAGCGAGCTGGTATGCGGAGGCGTTGACCAGACTCAATACCGGCCCCGGCAGGAAACCAAGCAGCAGGGTAAAGGCTGCCAGAGTAGCTGCCGCGATCAGTTCCGAAGGGCGCAGATCCTCTACATTCTGCATCCCCGGACGAACTGGCCCGGTAAACAACTGGTTGATGGTGCGGACCGCATAGGCGGCACTGAGCAGCACTCCAAGAGTCAGTAGAGCGGCCGCCCAGCCCCAACGGGAGAATCCTCCGATCAGGGTATTCAGTTCCGCGATAAAGCCCGCCGTACCCGGCAGAGATACTGCAGCGATAAAGGCCAGGGTGGTAAAGAAGGCAAATCTGGGCATTACCCGCACCAGGGAGCTGTAGTCCATCACATTGCGGGTGTGGGTCCTTTCATAGAGCAATCCGATCAGCAGAAACAGCGAACCGGCTACCAGGCCGTGTGCCACCATCTGCATCAGTGCACCGTGCAGACCCGCCAGATTGAGGGCGGCAATGCCCAGTAACACCACACCCATGTGGCTGATCGAGGAGTAAGCGATCATCGCTTTGAGATCGCTGTGCCGCCAGGCGAGCAAGCCACCGTAGATCAGACTGATGAAGGCGAGTATGGCGAGTACCTCCTGGAGTGCCATCACCGCATCCGGCAGCATACTCGCCGCCCGCAGCAGACCATAGGAGCCCATCTTCAACAGAATGCCCGAGAGCAGTATCGATACCGGACTGGGTGCCTCCACGTGAGCCAGTGGCAACCAGCCATGGAGTGGAAAGATCGGCATTTTCACCCCAAAACCGATCAGCAGGCCGAGAAAGATCAATATCTGGGTCTGTTGGGGCAGCAGTCGGCTCGTCTCGGTCATCGCATCCATGGCGAAGCTGTGACCCGGCACGGAATCGAACAGTACCAGGATGCTGATCAGCATGAATACCGATCCACCCATGGTGTAGAGGACAAAATTGAGCGCTGCCCCGTGGCGATTACTGCCACCCCATCGGTCGATCAGGAAAAACAGGGGGATCAGGGTCAATTCCCAGAACACATAGAAAAGGGACCAGTCCTGGGCCAGGAATACACCCAGCATGGCTGATTCAAGCAGCAGCACCAGCATGTAGTACCCCTTGACCCCTTGACGGATGGCGCTGGAAGCGAGCAGAGCGACCAAACTCAATAGGGTGGCAAGCAGCACCATCGGGTAGGAGAAGCCGTCCAGTCCAAGTGTGAAGGTGGTGCCGAGACGGGTATTCCACTCGGTCTGATGGACAAACTGCAACCCGGCCTGGTTTTGATCGAATGCCCCCAGGTAGGACCAGGCGAGCAGCAGGGTCGCTGCAGAGGCAAACAGTGCGGTGTAGCGGATCAGGCGTACCCCGTCTCTGGGCAGAAACAGCATTGCCAGGACACCGGCAAAGGGTGTCAGCATCAGGTAGATCAGACTAGGCATGGAAGCCTGCCAGCGAAAATGGCACTCGAGATAAGTGCCATTCGCATAACCTGCTCATCGGTATCAAGCTCGGTTGCTGGCGAGGGGTGACCTGAGTGGGCAGTTGTCCCGGTCATAGCTGTCGCCCAGCTGATCCCACACATAATTGAGCGCCAGACCGATCCGGGAGTAGAAGATCTCATCACCCATTTTGTCTTTCAGACCGGTACGACGGATGGTATCCATGAACTGCTTTTTCATTCTGGCGACCACCAGGGTGATTCCCTGAGCCTGCAGTCGCTCCCAGAGATGGTGCAGAACCTCTTCGCCGGTGGCATCGATCTGATTGATGCCCTCACCATCCAGAATGATGTATTTGAGATCCGGATTGGCGGCCACTACACCGAGCATTTTGGTCTCGAAATAACCGGCACTGGCGAAATAGAGCGAGCCATCGAAGCGGACCACCGAGATCTGCGGGCTGGTTTGCAGCTTACGCACCCGGATATCCCGCATGGTGCCGTCTTTGTAGCGGGAGAGCTGAGCAAAACGTGGACGCATGGTGCGCCATAGAAACAGTCCCAGAGAGAGCAGTACGCCGATGATGATGCCTTTGTCGAGGTGGGGGGCGAATGCCAGGGTCAGTACAAAGGTGACCACCGAAACCACCGCGTCGTGGGGTTGAGCCTTCCAGGCATGGATGATCGGGTCGATCTTGATCAGATTGATGACCGCCATGATGATCACCGCGGCCAGGGTTGCCTGGGGCAGATGATAGAGCAGCGGGGTCAAAAAGATCAGGGTGATCATCACCACCACACCAGTGACGATGGAAGAGAATCCGGTAATCGCACCAGCATTGATGTTGACCGCAGAGCGGGAGAAGGAACCCGATACCGGGTAGCCGGAAAACATGCCTGAGAAGACATTCGACAGGCCCTGTCCAATCAGCTCCTGATTGGCATTGAGACGCTGTCGGGTTCTGGCTGCCATCGCTTTAGCGATGGAGATCGCCTCCATGAAACCGATCAGGGATATGGTGATCGCGGCTGGAATCAGGGACCAGATGGTGGTTACCTCGAAGGTCGGAATGGAGAAGCTTGGCAGACCATCCGGGATGGTGCCTACCACTTTACCGCCGGCATCGGCAAAACCGGTTGTCCAGGCCAGTACCGTGGTCACTACCACGGCGATCAGTACACCGGGCATTGCCGGATAGAAGCGCTTGACTCCCCACATGATGCCAAACGCGATCAACGCCATCAGCAGGGTTGGAGCATGGGTCCCCTCGGCGGCGGCAAGCAGGGTGTTCCAGACAGTCTCATAGTGGTGCTCCGCCCGTTCCGCAAAGACGCCGAAGACCTTGCCCAGTTGTGAGGTGGCAATGATCAGTGCGCCGGCGTTGGTAAAACCGACCACCACAGGGTGGGAGAGGAAGTCCACCAGCACACCGAGTTTGAACAGACCGAGAAACATCTGGAAGATACCGACCATCAGTGCCAGCAGCATGGCGTAGGCTAAATAGGTGTCCGGTGAAGTGGCCAGGGGTTCCAGTGCAGCGGCGGTCATCAGGGAGACCACGGCAACCGGGCCGGTTGCGAGTTGCCTCGACGAACCGAACAGAGCGGCGATCATCGGCGGCAGGAAGGAGGCGTAGAGACCGTAGTAGACCGGCAGACCGGCCAGTTGCGCGTAGGCCATGGATTGGGGGACAAGCACCAGGGCAACGGTTATACCCGCGATGAGGTCGGCCCGAATTGTCTTTTTGTCCTTGAGTTCGCCGATCCATTGCAGATAAGGGATAAAAGCGTTTTTCCAGCCCGCCATCAAACTTCTAATATGATCCCACATTATTGCATTCACCCACTTTTTGCTGCCTACACCTACATCTTCATCGATGTACAGCACCTGGGGCCTGATAAGGGGGGGCAGGTCGTTTCCTGGCGTCCCTAAATTGTCACGCTTTATTGTTTTTTTGGTTTTGCGGAGGCGCGGTCGTACTGCTTCGTAAGCTGTTGTTATACCTTTTTTGTCTAGAAAGCCCGTTCCTAGAACAGATCAAGGGTAAAGGAATCACAGTTAAATTGAAAGAAAAAATGGGATTTTGCTCCCGAGGGAAGCGGCAAATACCGCAGTGGAATAGTCGGAAAATTCACTGCCAGGAGGGCCCCTGGATGTTGAGATCGATACCAATGGCGAGGATTTTTCAGTCGGTGTAAGGGAGGTAATTAGAATTTAAATTAACGAGATTTAAAACCTGATGAATCTGACTTATCCTTCTTGCCTTTAATTTGACCGACTTAACAGTCTGACAAAGTAATTGAACTGTAAAACTCAATAAACAATGTTAAGTTTCCGATAGTTGTGAAGCCGTTGTTTGATGTGCGGTCTTTTTGTGATTAGCAAAACTCAGAGGTATTCAGTGAAAGTCTTCTCTTGGAAAAATGTGGCAAGCGGGATCCTGGCCATTCTGTCGATATCAATTTTCAGTCAGGCCCAGGCAGCCAAGCCGTTGCTGGAAGGTGGGAATGAAGTGGGTTTCGTGGTACGTGCCTCGGACGGTACAGCCTGGGGTTGGGGTGACAACCGCAATGGTGAACTGGGAGACAGCACCGGAGAGGATAGTACGATACCTGTCAAAGCGATGGATATTGCCGATATCGTCGACATTTCCATGGATGACTTCTACTCATGGTCAGCTGCGGCACTGTCTGACGGCACGGTCTGGGTATGGGGTGACGTTCTCGGTCGCATGACACACTACATGCCGTTCCAGATTCGGGGATTCAGCAATATCGTGGATGTCGCGGCAGGTCCATGGCCGATGGCGGCTGTAGGCGCTGACGGTTCGCTTTGGGAATATGCCCTGAACAGTGTCTTCAACGATGACGAACCGCGGCAGATCATGGGGGTTTACAATGCGGTGTCGGTTGCAGTATCCCTCAATAACCCCTATGTATTGCGCAATGACGGTACGGTCTGGACCTGGGAGCAGGTGAGTCTCTATGACGAGACTCTGGGCTACTCTGTGGTCGTTGATCAACTGACCCAGATCGAAGGTCTGACCGATATCGTGCAGATCGATGGCGGTTACGATCATGCCTTGGCCTTGCGTGCTGACGGTACCATCTGGGCCTGGGGTAAAAATGGCTACGGCCAACTTGGCGATGGCAGTTTCGAGAACAGTAATAGTGCAACCCAGGTACATGGGTTGACTGGTGCCTATGACATCTCAGCTGGATATCGGCAAAGTGCCGCTGTCCTCTCTGACGGCAGTGTCTGGACCTGGGGTCGTTGGAAAAGCAGTATCACCGATTTCGTCTCCATTCCTGAACAGGTCGGCGGTTTCACCAATGCGGTTCAGGTCTCCACTGGTAGGGGGCTTGGTGGTTTGGTGATGGACAGGGATGGTGATGTGGTCACCTACAATGTCAATACAATCAGTTCCATCCCCAATGAGGATGACAGCGCCTCTTTGAGAGTCGGTCCGGTTCTGGAGTCCCAGATCCCAACCGCCTGCAGACCAACCTATTTCATGAACGGCAACCTGCATCTGCCTTGTGTCTCACTGGGTGGGAGTACGCTTTTCGATGTGGAACTCAGTCTGCAAGCCGATGGCAATTTAAGGTTTGCTGTGGATGCGGCAGTTGAATTCACACCCACTACCCAGTTACAGCAACGCAATTGCATGACGAATTTCACCAATGGCGAGGCAAATATCGCCTGTCTGGTTGCCATGGATGTAACCCTGGGGCTGGATAATCTGCTGAATGTGGTTTTAACCCACTCAGCCGATTCTGATACGACCACCCTGTTGGATCTCACTCAGATCACTTCCTACTGATCGCGAATAACCCGGCGACCAATAGTTCGCTTGCCGTCGCCGGGTTGACATCAAGCCTTAACCTGACCCTCTGGGGATCTTCTCTACCACTCGTCAGGTAGATCCATTTCAATCCTGCTGCTGTTGATTATTCTGCCTTACCTTTTTCAGGCCAGCTGTCGGCAGGCAATCCGCCCATCCCGGCATCTGTTGTTGACTATCATTTCATTGGTCAGTTTTAAGCATAACCATGGCATTGATCTGTAATCTCTATGATTGACTCTGCTTTTTCGATTTTTCCCATCAATACAGTAAGATGGCGTGCTTAAGATATGATGCAGCATGCCGTTAGAGTGCCATAGACATTGACTTGTCTAAGATCGTTTTTTTACTTGGAGGTGTTATGCCATGATCGGCGCTGGTCTTTCTATTCGTGCAAAACTGATGGCAGTGACAGGCATCACGTCAGCACTCTTTATATTTGCTCTCTACTACACACTTACCGGAACTGATCAGGTCAGTCAGCACTTCACCAGCTTTATTGAACAAGATCAAAAACGCATTGAGCTACTGCGTACCATGCAGGCTGAGGGCTCCCAGGCAGTCATTGCCGCAGCGAAAAAAGTGATGGTCCCCAGCCTGGTTCCACCTGCAAAAGTTGCAGCCAAGGCTGGTGAACAGTTCGATCAGGCGCTGGATGCCGTGAAAACGCTCTATGGGGATGACCCGACTGGCTACGCGAAGGTCAAAGAGATCTCAGAACTCTGGGCGCAATGTCTGCCGAATGCCCTGGCAGTCATCAACTATATCGACGAGGGCAGGCGTGATGAGGCAAAGCAGCTGTTTACCTCTAAGGTGCAGAAGAGCTGGGGTAATATCCGCAAACGCCTGCAACCTTTGATCATTGCTGAAACTGAACGTACCGCGATTACCCAGCAAGCCGTCAAGACGGAGGTAGCGGATATCTTTATGGCCGGTACCGGTCTTGGGGTGATAGCGCTGGTGATTGGGTTGCTGCTGAATTTTCTGATCAGCCGTAACATTATATGCAGTATCAACCGAGTTGCTGATGGCCTGGAGTTGATTGGTGCCGGAGATGGAGATCTTACGCAGCGTCTGCCGTTGGCGGGTGGGGTTGAGCTGGAGAGGTTGGCGAGCGGTTTCAATCAGTTTGCCTCGGAAACCCAAAGCCTGGTACGCGAGGTTGCAAACTCCTCCCGACAGATGAACACATTTTCAGCGGAGCTGGCTGAAGTCTCGCAAGCTTCCAAAGCCACGGCTGATCAACAGGATGAGGCGATGAGACAGGTGGCAACCGCCATGACGGAGATGACAGCGACCGTGAAAAGTGTTGCAGAGAGTGCAGCGGGTGCCGCGACAGCGGCTGAAAACGCCGATGATCAGGCAAAACATGGCAGTCAGGTAGTCGATCAGACGCTGCAGGCGATCGAAACTCTATCTCAGGGTGTTGAGCAGGCGAGTAACGATATGAAAGCGCTTGAGGAGGAGACCGCCCAGGTTGGTGTTGTGGTGTCTGTCATCAAGGGAATTGCCGAGCAGACCAATCTGCTGGCCTTGAATGCGGCCATCGAAGCAGCGCGCGCCGGTGAAATGGGCAGAGGCTTCGCTGTGGTTGCCGATGAGGTCCGAACCCTGGCCAGCCGTACCCAATCTTCTACCCGTGAAATCAACGATATCATTGAACGCCTGCAGGAGGGTGCACGCAATACAGCCGGTATGATGGAGGAACGTCGGGACGATGCGGTAGAGACACTTAACCAGGCGGCTCAGGCGGGTACCGCACTGGAAGAGATTACCCGGGTGGTCGCAGACATCAGGGATATGAACGTTGAAATTGCCAGTGCGGCCGAGGAGCAGGAAGCGGTGTCGCTGGAGATCGAAAGAAATACCGCCAGTGTTGGGGCGTTGTCACAGCAGAATAAAAGCTCTACATCGCAGACCGAAGCGACCGGATTGGAGATGCAGGCAATATCCAAGCAGATTTCACAGCTGGTGGGGCGCTTTAAGATCGATTGATCCTGAACTCATCCAATACCTCCTGTTACGACTGCAAAAAGCGCCTATCAAGGCGCTTTTTGCACCTCATAGCAGACCCTCTTTATCGTGAAACCATGCGCTGGGACTATAAGCATGCCTGTCTATTGCGGTCTCACTGCAGAGATGTGGATGACATTGTGATGAAATCTTAGAATCGATTCCCGATTCTCACGCAGATTCATCGGTCATTTCACCTACGCTTAAATCCCTCGAATAATGAGTTGATAATTCCCCTATCATGAAAGGTAAATTGGTGCTTGGATGAAGGATGATTAATGCCAAAACCGAAATCTGGCTCATTTACTTTTCGCTATTGTGATGAGTTGTTTGCCAATATCTCTTCAAAAAAACAAATAAATAGGGGAATCCATATGGCTAAAGGAGCAGGGCATACCGCTGTTGGTTACACGAAACGGTCATTGCATCGTTTGACTGTTTTACTCTTGGCTTTTCTGTCTGCTGTTGTCTTAGCGCAAACGCCACCCCCCGCCGTAGTCCAGTCGAGCCAGACGCCATTGCAGCTAGTGGTTGAAAACAGGACCGGCTACGAGGTCGATGTGCTCTATAAGCAGAACGACCAGTATACATTTCACACCAGCATCCCCGATGGTCAGGATATGGTGCAGCAGGTCACCCCTGGTTTCGTCTGGTTCTTCGGTGCTGGCGGTGAAACCATCATCGCCCAGTATCAGACCAACTCGGCACAGCAACAGCAGATGGTGCTTACCCCGGAGATGATCGTCTCTGCAGGCTTAGCCCCGGCTGCGTCATCAGGCCGTGTTGCCGCTGAGCAGCAGGGCTCGGTACTGCCGGCCGAACTGCCGCCACCGAAGTTCATCAAAGGGCCAGAAGTCGAGAACGATATTCCGGCGAAACAGGACTTCAGTGAAGATGCGGCAATCGAAGAGCTGGAACCGATCCGTGCGCCCCTGGTTGAGTGGTACAACATCAGTGATAAAGCGTTTGCGATTCTTACCTCTGACACGGCCTTTCTAACCGCTACGGAGTCGGGTGATCTGACTGTTTTCAAACAGCCAAAAGGCACTGCCGCTGATACAAAGTCCGGCTGGATGGCTACGGAAGTGGAAGGTAAAAAGGGTATCTATCGAATCAACAATCTCTATATGAATGACAGCTATCTCTATATCGATGAACTGGCGGTTCAGGGTTCACCAGTCAAACTGGGTACCGAAGGTATGACCTCAGCCACCGGTGAGTGGCGTATCGACAAGGGCCAGACCTTTACCTTTCTGAGTAATGTGGTGCGTCCCAACCTTAAGATTGGTGTGCGCGATGGCAAAGTGGGCTTAAGCTCTCAGCCTTACAATCGATCCGAATACATCGATGAGATCAAAGCCCACCAAGCGGGGGATGCCTTTGCCTTATACAGCGCCGAGGCTTACCGGGCCCTCATCGGTCTGGTGCCTGCCTTGGCGCAGATGGCGGAAAACGTACGAATCCTCGAAGAGCAGGAAGCCAAACGTCAGGCCGCCATCGAAGAGAAGAAGCGCCAGGCGGAGGCGGCAGAGCTGGAGCGACGCAGAATCGCGGCGATACCCCAAGTGAATCGCACTCGGGGTAACGTCACCAGCAGAATGGGGGTCGGTGATGTCTATGATGGTGAGAATGGCGAGAAGGCCATCAAGTATAAGTTCAACAAGACAGATTCCACCGAGGTATTGTCGGTAAACCTGCGTACCTCCAAGGATCCGGCTAAAACTCAATATCTGGATCTGGCCATCAAGCCTGAGGTCAGCGCCTGGGTGAAGGATGGGGATCTCTATGTGGCGGTAAAGACAGACAAGCAGACCACCCTAAGTCTGCGCCATGGCCAGACCCCGAGTAAGGATTTTCCAACGGATGGCAACTTCTACGTCGGACACGTTCGGGCCAACTTGAGATTCGATGCCGGTCGGGAAGTGCTGTGGAAACCCTCGGTGAAGAACAAAGAGATCGGCTTTGGTTCAAGTTCGGATGTCTCCAAGGGTATCAACGTATCGGCGGAAGAGATCATCGGCGCCGACATGTCGGAGAGCAGCGGCACCAATGTGAATTTCCAGTCCCGGGAGTTCGAGGTTTCCGGTGTGCGGGGACCCGGACCGCAGATGATCGGTTCGTTGCAGTATGAGTGGGACAGCTGTGCGCTGGCGGATAAACCAAAATCCACCGAACCCTGTACCTATGAGAAGCCGGTGGATCTTTATGATTCGGAGACTCTGAGTCTGCGTAAGATACCTTTGATTGCACACTCGCTTACCGGCATGGAGACAGTCACTGTCTTCAAAAATCGATTTCCAAGGGAAGGCCTCTGGTCGAATGTGCCGATCTATCTGAATATCGATGTACAACTGCATGCAGTGAAGGTGGTCCGCTCATCCAAGAAGAATACCAAGAACAAGGATTGGGAGGATTTCAAAGCGGGATTTACCTATGTTTGGCGCCCCGATTTATGGGATACGGACAAATCATTCAATGACCAGCACATCATCAAAGAGGCGATGCAGAAGCCGGTCGGCTCAACCTTCAATGCCTCATTTAAAGTCTACATGCACGCCAATGTGGATGATCTGAAGCCCTTTATGAAGTCCTCTCTGTAGGCGAGCAACAGGAGTGAACTTCGATGCTTAATGCTACGAGAGTACTATTACTATTCCTTTTCTCTCTGTTGTCGACGACTGCTACGGCAAAGCTGTCAGCGGATCATCGCCATCTCAAGATTGATTTGAGTGGTGCATCCAGTCTGTTGCATCAGGCTGAGCGAAGAGAGCCATCAGCCGATCAACCAAGCTCCCTGTTCAACAGGGTATTGGTAGCCAACAGTAACAGTGGTGTCCCGCAATCGGTCAAAAACAATCGTCGCAGAGACAACGATAACGACAACCGGGGTAACTTCGGCAACAATAACAACAATGCTGACAGAGCAGATGACAATAGCGATACGGGTGACTTCAATGGGGAGCCTGCTGTTCCCATTCCGGCAAAGCCGACACGGAAGATCGGTCCACCACCGGTGGTATCACAACCCGATGCAGATGATGGGGCGGTAGAAGCGGATGCTCCACCGGTCGATCAGAGACCAGGCTGGGGGGACAATCCGCAGAGTGTATGGGGAGATGATCCTCAGCAGGGTAATCAGCCCAAACCGGATCCCAGGTTTCCATTTGGCATCCCACCCGGGGTCGACCCCAACAAACCCTTTCCGGCAAACGATGGTAAAGCGAAAGGCTACAATAACGCACAACAGGCAAAGCCAGATCCAAGGTTTCCTTTCGGCATACCGCCTGGCGTCGATCCCAATAAGCCATTTCCAGCGAATGCTGACAAGGCAAAAGGCTATAACAACGCTAAACCGGTTCAGCCGATCCAGCAACCACAGCCAAACCCAAAACCGCCGGTGGCTGTCGCTCCCGGCAATGTGGGTAAGCAGCCCGCACCGGCTACCGGCGGTAAAGCGCAGGGTTACAATAAAGCCAAGCAAAACGCTGGCGCCATAGCGACAACTCAACCACCTCTGAATACTCTGCCAAATGCCAAACGAGTCTATAACGGAGCTATCACTGAATTCTTTAACGGGTCACGTCAGGCCGATGTTGAATATGCCGGACGCGTTGAATGGGTCAATCTCAAGGGTCCGGATGGAAAAACCCTGCGCGATGACTTTGGCCAACCGGTGGCCGAACCTATGCTGATATCCGGTGACCAGCCAGGGGAGCTCGGCAAGAGGCTTGGTGGGGGTGCCAATTCAGTTGTCTATCTGAGTAAATCGAGGCCAAAAGAGCTGGTCAACAAATTTGTCAGAATAACCGATAACAACGGAAACCTCAGAGCCTCGAAAGAGCGGACAATTACCGATCAAGCCGTCGGCCGACAAATATTGAAGGACCTGAAAAAACTCAAACCCAGGAGTCCGTTTCGTATTGCCAAACAGGAGGGTAAGGTCAAGATCTGGAAAAAAACCGATAAGTTTGGGATCACCCATCGCTTTGCCTTGACGCGGGATGAAAACATATCCTCCCCCATCTATCACAGTAACGGTGCACCATTCGTCAACAAGGATGGATCGCCTGTGACAGTGACCAATGCGGCAGACCGGATTGCAGAACGTGGTCGATATCTATCGCTCAAAGAGGAGCTGACCATCAACATGGTGATCAGAGAACTCAACCAGAATGGTATTGTCTGGACTGACCACAAGCTTGAGAATCTCGATATCGTAAAAGACAACAGTTCCGTTACCGGATACCGGGCCATCTTTTTCGATTTTGATGCTTTCAGGCCGGTGGTGGGAGATTCGAGAAGACATCGCTATAAAGTCGCCCGGGATATGCAAAAGTTTTTTGACAACATCGAGAAGCATGAACGGGCGGGACAGAAGGCGGGAGTCGATATCCATAACTATATGGACTGGACCGTGTTCGCCAACGATAGCTCCTTCAGCTACCTCTATACACCTGGGGCGAATACTTACAGAAAAGAGTACAAGGATTTTGATCGGCTCGATGCGAGAACCTTTAACAAGGCGCTGTTTACCAGTACCGGGAATAACACCATTGGCGTCGAGTTTGAGTAACGCCTAGCGCTGATGGTCGATAGGTGATTGTTGCATACATAACTGTCCCAGTATGAGTCGCAACGATTGATCCGGTGCCTGGCAATCAGCTTACAGGTCAAACGGATTTTTCGTTTTCGAGGTTTGCATCGATTTCGTTTATATCAATTGGCAGCTCTTCAGGTTCATCATCTGCTTGTCCCAGTAGATCGAAATCATCGAGAATGCAGTAGACAGCCGGAACCAGGAACAGGGCTACCAGGGTGGCAGCAGTCAAGCCGAAGGCTATGCTCGCGGCCAACGGGATCAGAATCTGTGCCTGCAGACTCTTCTCCAGCAACAGAGGTGTCAGCCCCGCGATGGTACTGATCGAGGTCAGCAGAATCGGCCGGAAGCGGGCTCTGGCGGCATCTTTGGCCGCCTTCATAACGGCGGTTCCCCTGGCGGATGCCTGCCGGATGAAGACCACCAGCAGGATTGAGTCGTTGACCACAACACCGAACAGGGAAGCCATACCAACCATGCTGGGCATGGTCAGATCGAGACCCAGGGCGAGGTGGCCGAACATCACTCCAATCAAGGCGGCGGGGATCACCAGCATCACTGTCAGTGGTGCCATATAGCCTTTGAACTGCAATGCCAGCAACATATAGACCCCAATCAGACCCAGCAACACATTGCGGCCGATGGACTGGCCGGTTTTGGCTGACTCCTTACTCTCGCCCTGAATATCGAAATGGATATCCGGATAGCGTTCGAGCAGTCCCGGAATGAACTCGGTCTGTGCCAGCGCCAGCAACTCCTGGGCATTGGCCTGGGTGCGATCCACATCCCCCTGTACAGTGACCGTACGCTGTCTGTCCACCCGGTTGATTCTCGCCCAGCCACGTACCTCTTCAATCTCTGCAACGGCAGAGAGGGGGATCAGTCTGCCTTCACTGCCGGCGATGCTCAGGTTGTAGAGATCCTCCGCATCGACCCGGTCACTGGCGATCAACCGCAGATTGACTTCATAACTTTCAGGACCGATCTGAAACTCATCGATCTTCATACCCTGGTAGGCGGTTCTGACCTGTTCGGAGACCTGCTGGGCATCCAACCCGAGGACACCGGCACCCGGTTTGAGATGCAGTCTGAACTCCCGTTTTCCCGGGCGAAGGTCATCGCTCAGGTCATTCACCCCCTGGTAACCGTTGAGCCAGGCCTGAAGTTCGTTCGAGGCTCTTTTCAATCGCTCCAGATCATATCCCATCAACCTCAGGTCAATCGGGCGCCCGCCAGGGCCGAATGCAGGTTCCGTGTATTTGATACTGATCACATCGGTGAGTTGGCCTGTCTCTTCGCGCCACTTGTTGACCACATCATCGAGTCGGGCATCCCTGACCTCTGCGCTGAGCAGATCGGCGACAACACGGGCTACATGTGGACCCGACTCGTAGGCATCCGGATTCTGTCCATAGATGACGGTGACATTGCTGACCAGCGGCTGACTGTCGGGCTGGCTGGGTATGAAGGCCTGGTTGGTCCTTTGCAGGGCCTGGGTGAGATTTTCAACCACTTCCTCGGTTCTCGACAGGGGGGTGCCCTGGGGCAACAGAATACGCGCTTCGAGCACATCCCCATCCAGGTCTGGAAAGCCGACAAACTTCAAGGCGCCACCGGCGGGCAGGGCGATGGAGAGAATCAGCATCATGAAGACGATGCCCAGGGTCAGGTAACGGTAGTCCACGGCCCGGTCGACGAGGGGGCCGAACCAGTTGTCCCGGAAGCTGCTGAAACGGGTTTCGAATCCCTGTCTGAAGCGGGAGAGCTTTTTACTTTTCATGTGAGCCAGCGAGTGGCTCAAATGGTGCGGCAGTATGAGAAAGGCTTCCAGCAGACTGACGCTGATTACAATGATCAGCACAATCGGCATGATCCGCAGTATCTGGCCGATATCTCCGGAAATAAACGCCAGCGATCCGAATACCATCAGGGTGGTGGCAAATGAGGATGCGATGCCGGGAAGTACCTGTTTCACACCGGTGATGGCGGCATGCAAGGGTTTGTCCCCTTTGCTCATGCGTGAGGCGATGTTTTCTGCGATCACGATGGCATCGTCCATCAGCAGACCGATACCGATCAGCAATCCGACCATGGAGATCATATTGATGGTGACATCAAACAGGGGCAGTACAAACAGCGCGCCAAGAAAAGAGACCGGTAACCCCATAGTGACCCAGAAACTGTAGCGCAGACTGAAAAACAGCCACAGCACCAGGAATACCATGATCAATCCCTGGATGCCGTTTTTCACCAGCATGTTCAGACGATCCTGTACCACCGAGGCCCGATCCTGGGTCAGGGTCAGAACGATCCCCTGAGGCGCCTGAAGGCTCTCCTGCTCAACGAATGTCTCCACAGTTGAGAGAACCTCGAGAATATCCTGAGAGCGGGTCTTGGCAATATTCAGTACAGCTGCCCGTTCCCCATTGAAGAGAATTTTGTCTTCATCACGATCGAACCGGTCCGTGATCCTGGCAATGTCGCCCAGTCGAATGGTAGCGCCGGTTGAGCTGGCGATCACCGGCAGGTCGAAGAACTCATCCGCATGTTTCCGCTGATCATCGAAGCGGATCAGGATATCCTCCTGATCACTCTCCAGTCTGCCCGCCGGGGTGCTGATGCTGTGCCGGCGTACCGCATTGGCGATGTCCTGTGCGGAGAGACCGAACTGGCGCAGACGCCAATCGGCAATCTCGATGCGGATATGGTGGTCGGAGAAACCGGATATGGTGACCTCCGCCAGATCGGCCTGGGTCAACAGCTGCGATTTCAGATTTTCCGCGTAGGCTTTCAGGGCAACCGGATCCCGGGGGCCGGTAACCGCCACCGAGATCACCGGTTCGGTTCGTCCCAGCTCTTTGATGATCGGTGGCTCTGTCTGCTCGGGCAGGTCATCGACGGCGTCGATCTCCGCCTTCACATCGTCGAGAAAGCGCGCCATCTCCGCCCCTTCGACCATGCTTGCGGTTGCCACGCCAACCCCTTCACTGGCCTCACAACCCATCTCGTCGAGATCGCTTATGCCTTCCAGCGCATCTTCCAGGCGGCGACAGATGGCATCTTCCACATCTTCGGCAGTGGCGCCTTTGTAGATGACTCTGACCTCAACCTCATCATTCTCGATTTCTGGCAGGGTTTCACGCTGCAGGCCGGGCAGTGCGGTCAGGCCCAACAGCATGATCGCTGCCATCAACAGGTTGGCGGCATTGGGATGACGGGCGAACCAGCTGATCATAGCTGACCCCGGGCGCGTTCCTGCAGCAGCGCTTCCATCTGCTGATCCGGAACCGTTTGCAGCAGCATACCGCTGACAGCCGGTACCAGGTCGGAAATGACAACCCTTTGACCGGGCTGGATGCCGTTCTCGATGACACTGATATCACCCTGGTTGTAGAGAATCTCTACCGGTTGCCGCTGTAACCGATTGTTCTCGTCCGCCAGATAGACGACACCGTTCTTGATGGTGGAGCGGGGCAGGATGATACGGTCTGCCTGGGTTTTGCCTTTCAGCAGTACCTGCACGAACATCCCCTTGGATAGGGGCGGGCGTTGTCCCGGTATGACTTTTTCGAACGGTCGATCCACCGCCACCACGACACCCATGGTGCGGGTGTCCGGATCGACCTTGTCACTGAAGCGGACAAACTCCGCCTGCCATTCGGCTATGGTGGTTCCCAGGTCGAGCCTCAGCAATGGCTCAAAGGCCACCGCTTCGGCCAGATTGCCCCCCAGCATCTCAAACTCAGAGACGTCCCGTCCAATGAACAGACGACGCAGGGACGACATGGGAAAACGGGCCACCACCTCCACCCGATCCACCTCGTCACCCGCCAGCAACAGACCGCCCTTGCTGACAAACTGGTCGATTTCGATTCCCATGTCAGCGACTCGCATATTGAAGGGGGCGTAGACGCTGGTATTTTCCAGATCCCGTTCCGCCTGGCGCTTTTTCGCTTCGAGTACCTTAAGTTTTGTGGGCAGCAGGGCCAGGTTGTTTTTCACATTCTGGACTGCGTTGCGGTTGTTCAGAAGATTCCGTTCCGCGTTATCCAGATCACTCTGTGAGGCGGTCCCTTTTGCGGTCAGTTTGGTGATGCGCTGCAGCTCCCGCTGGGCGATCTTCAGACTGCGTTCCTCAATTGAAAGTGAGGCTTTGACGTTGTTCTCTTCAATCTTCAGTTCAGCCAGCTCTGCGGAGACCTGAGCCAGATTGAGTTCATAGTCCACCGGATCGATCTTCAGCAGCAAGGTCTCCTTGGCGATGATCTCACCATTCCTCAACCTCGGGTGGAGTTCCACGATACGACCGGAGACCTGAGCCACGCCCGACCAGACTCTGGCTGGCTGAATGGTGCCGTAGCCTTCGGCGACCGGGGTCAATGCCAACTGCGGAGCCTCAATTACCCGTACCCGCTTTGTCGGTTCACCCGCCTCACTGGTCACGGGTGGCTGCTTGTTGCCAACCATCACCATCAATACTCCGATCCCAAGCAGGATCGGGGGGATGACCAGGAGTTTGCGCCAAATTGATTTATGATCAGTCATGGTGTTCAGTGACTCTCTCTATCTGTGGGACGGTTAATGATTACTATGGTTGGTGATCGGCTGAGTGTCGAGAATAGCTCGGCACTGAGCTCCAAGCTGGCGTTTGATGGCGTTGATGTTTTCCCCGCTGTAGCGTTTCCGTTTAAGAATTTTCAGCAGGGTGGTCTGGGCAATTCTGAAGATGACAGTCTGACCCAGCAGGCTGTGAACCATATACAGAACCTGGGGATCCTGTGCAGATTGCCCACGGTATTTGGCGACCAGTTGAGCCAGGGATTTGTGCATCGGGCCGAGCAGATTTTCAAACAGAATCTGATACGCTTCGGTTGGCCGGTTCTGTTCGCGGAAGATAATCCCCGGTGCATGTTTTCCGACCTCTCCCAGCAGAATATGCTCGAAAAAATGGCCTAAAAACTGACAGGCCTTTTCTCCACAATCCTCCGCTGAAGCCTGCTTCAGCCAGGGCTCCAGTGAATCCAGCTGCTCTGCCATACCGGCTTTGAGAATCTCACAAAGGTAGGCGACAGTGGCGTGGTAGAGACCCTGCTTGTGCTCGAAATGGTAGGAGATGGCGGAGATGTTGGCGTCAGCCATCTCTACGATCTCCCGGGTGCTGACCCCATCATAATCCCGACTGCCGAAGGCCTGCAACGCCGCATTCAACAGGCGGGTTCGGGTGTCATTCTGGCTTTCAGCGGGGGCGGTGGACATGGGAGTCGGGGCCTGTTCGATGGAGCAGGAAGTATAGTTCCGAATAAGTATTAAATCAAACGTTTGATTTAATTGTCAATCAGCCATAACCCGATTCTGATTGTTGGCAGGCGTGGGGGTTCGCAGCCGTGGATCAGTCCATCGTGTGGCCGGCCAGTTGCAGCATATCGGGGAAGTGTGAAATCAATACCCCGATGACCATCAGTACCACCATCAGGGTGATGCCGCCAACAAAATTCACCAGCATGTTTTTACCGGAACTGTGGTCCGCGAGGGCATGGGCCACATCGGAGATATTCACCAGACCCTGTAATTCATCGTTTTTATAGATCAGCAGGCGCCGGCATTTGTTGCTGCGCATCAGTTTGATGGCATTGGCGCAGGAGCTGTCGTAGTGGACGGATACCAGGTTTTTTGTACAGACATCGCTCAATTTTAGTGCGGACGGATCTTGGTCTGCACCAATAACGCGCACCAGCAGGTCCCGCTCGGTAAACAGACCGGAAATCTGCTGTTTATCCATCACCACCAGCGAGCCGAGGTTTTTATCCGCCATGAAGCGGGAAGCGGTCAATATGTCAGTATCACTGTCCAGTGATGAGACTGGCTCTGAGATAAGTTTGCCTACACGACATGCCATCTGAGTATCCTTTGATTGGTATATATTAATGTTAAAAGTCAAAATAATTGTTGTTTTATTATGCTTGGAGCAATACCCGTGCCACAGCGGAAAATGTCTCGCCTTAGACTCCGCCTGTCCGAGTGTTCAGGGTCTTTATCTGTGCGACGATTTTACTGAAACGATATGTTTTGATTGTTGATCTTATTGTGACTCTGAGATGAAACTGTTCGGAGCTGGTAATACGAACCCATTATCTCCTTTTGGGTTGCAACAGAAAGAGCGCCAATCGTCATTGCCGTCCATCTGATTGGCTAGCTAAAACATATACCCTAATCTGGAAATAGCCAATGTGTGAATCCATACAGTGATTAATTGAGTATAGGATTTGAGTAGACGGTAGTTGTCAGCAATCGATGTCAATTGAATTGGCTCTATGAGTCCTGCACAGATAATTGCAGTTGGCATGGTATCTGCGAATCTTTGATCTACAGCAGATGACTCTCAATGTCGACCGCTTAACTCTACGCCATCAGAAGTAGAGGGTGAGCAACTTGTGCATGCTATTGTTGTATAGAGACTACTGCCGTCTACGGGGAATGGTACCAGGGCCTATTGGATTAGCGTTAACAGGCCCTATATGGTTATAACAACAAACAAAGCGTGGCAAATTCATGAAAGCATCTGACCTTATCGTAAAATGCCTGGAGGAAGAGGGTATCGAGTATATCTTCGGTGTACCTGGAGAGGAGAACGCCGACTTCATGCTCTCTCTTGAAAAATCTGAAAAGATCAAATTCATTCTGACTCGCCATGAACAGGGTGCGGCATTCATGGCTGAGATCTATGGTCGTTTGACCGGAAACCCCGCCGTCTGCCTGGGGACACTTGGCCCTGGTGCGACCAACCTGATCACCGGTGTTGCCGATGCCAACATGGACCGTGCACCGATGCTGGTGCTTACCGGGCAGGGATCCACTGAACGTTTACATAAAGAGTCTCATCAGATTATGGATGTGGTGGATATGTTCAATCCGGTCACCAAGTGGGCCACCAGTATCTACAATGCGGTTACCATTCCGGAAGTGGTACGCAAAGCGGTGCGTATTGCGCGTACGGAAAAACCCGGTGCGGTGCTGATTGAGTTACCGGAAGACATCGCCAAACATGAAGTCGATTCGCAGCCATTGGAGCCGCGCCGATTCAGACGCTCTGTCGCTGACGATAAGATTGTCGACCGGGCATTCGAACTACTCAAAAATGCCAAACGACCGGTGATCATCGCCGGTAACGGTGCGATTCGCCGCCGCGCTGCCAAACAGTTGAGAATTTTTTGTGAGAAGACCGGTATCGGTGTACTGACAACGTTCATGGCCAAAGGTGCTGTGGATTTTGATTCGGACTACTGTCTCTATACCATCGGGCTCGGTAGCAAAGACTATCCCACCTTTGCCATTGATGAGGCTGATCTGGTGGTGACACTCGGTTTTGACATGGTGGAATACCATCCCAGATTGTGGAATCCGCATAAGAACAAGCCGATCATTCACGCTGATTTTCTGCCTGCGGAAGTGGATGAATACTATCATCCCCAGGTCGAATTGGTGGGTGACCTGGCCCATACCCTGTGGATGATCAATGAACGATTGGAACAGCGGGGAGTACCCGATCTCGATCTCACCAGACAACAGGAACTGCGGCGGCTGATGCAGGAAGAGTTGGCAATGCATGCGGATGATGAAACAGAGGGGACGCTGCGTCCGCAGAAGATGTTGTGGGATGTTCGAAAGGTACTGGGCCCGGACGATATTCTGTTGTCCGATGTGGGCGCCCATAAGATGTGGATTGCCCGACACTACCATTGCCATCAACCCAATACCTGCCTGATACCCAATGGTTTCTGTTCCATGGGAGCAGCATTGCCCGGCGCCATAGCCGCCAGTCTGGTCGCCCCGGAGAGACGCATCGTCGGTATTTCCGGCGACGGTGGATTCATGATGAATATTCAGGAGATGGAGACGGCCAAGCGACTCAACTGCAATCTGGTGATGTTGATATGGGAGGATCACGCCTATGGATTGATCGCCTGGAAGCAGGAGAGTCAGTTCGGACGCCATACCGATCTGGCATTCAACAATCCGGATTGGCTGCAGTTGGCGGAATCCTTTGGCTGGCATGGATATCAGGTGACCGAAAGCAAAGCGTTTGCCGATACCCTGGAGGCAGCTTTTTCAAAAGCCGGTCCAAGTTTGATTGTTGCACCGGTCGACTACAGGGAGAATATGAAGTTGACCCGAAGACTTGGTGAAATCACCCAGCCCTGCCCATTGTCCAGTTGAGGAAAAAATATATGACCACCAGCCTTAAGGTAACTTCCCCCTATGATGGCTCTCTGCTTGAAGAGATACCTTTTAGTGATGGTACAGTGATTGAGCAGGCGCTGGAGACGGCCTACGGCTGCTATCGGAATCGTCAGGCCTGGGTACCACTGCATGAGCGGGTAGCGATACTGGAAAGACTTACCCAGTTGATGACCGAGCGATGTGATGCACTGGCACTGCAGGCTGCCCGGGAAGGTGGTAAGCCATTGGTCGACTCGATTGTGGAAGCGAAACGGGCGGCTGACGGCATCAAGCTGGCGATTGAAACCATACGTACGGAAGCCGGGGAGGTTGTGCCGATCAATGGTACTCCGGCCGGTGCCCAGAGAGTGGCCTTTACCCAAAAGGAACCGATTGGTGTGGTCGTGGCGGTGAGTGCCTTCAATCATCCGTTGAATCTGATTGTGCATCAGGTGGCAGCCGCCGTGGCGGCTGGATGTCCGGTTATCGTAAAACCGGCCGAGGATACGCCGATCTCATGCAAAGCCTTTGTCGAGATGCTGCATGAAGCGGGCTTGCCCAAGCCCTGGTGTCAATTTGTACTGCCTGAAAGCCTGCAGCTGGCGGAGCGTCTGGTGACCGATCAACGGGTTGGTTTTTTCAGTTTCATCGGCAGTGCAAAGGTGGGTTGGATGTTACGTTCCAAGCTTGCCCCGGGCACCCGGTGCGCCCTCGAACATGGTGGGGTGGCGCCACTGATTCTGGCTGAGGATGCGGACATCGATAAAGCCCTCGCATCGGTACTGAAAGCGGGTTTCTACCATGCCGGACAGGTTTGTGTCTCTGTACAGCGGGTCCTTGCAGAGGGGAGTATCGCTGAGGAGTTCAGTCAGCGTCTGGCGCAACTCGCGGATGGCTTGAAGGTTGGTGATCCTGCTTCACTGGAGACCGAAGTTGGGCCATTGATCAGACCGGCTGAGATGGAGCGGGTTGCAAGCTGGGTGGATGAGGCGGTGACAGAGGGTGGTCAACGCTTGAACGATGGAGGCAGGCTGGATAACAACTGTTACAGCCCAACCGTGATCTATAACCCATCCCATAGCTCTAAAGTCTCTCAACAGGAGATCTTCGGACCGGTGGTCTGTGTCTACCAAAGCGACTCCCTGGAGAGTGCCCTGCAGCAGGCCAATGGATTGCCCTATGCCTTCCAGGCGGCGGTGTTCACCCGGGATATCGACAAAGCGATGATGGTCTATCGCAATATCGACGCCTCAGCAGTAATGGTCAATGATCATACGGCTTTCAGGGTGGACGGTATGCCCTTTGCAGGATTACGCCAGTCCGGACTGGGGGTTGGTGGCATACCCCATACAATCCGTGATATGCAGATCGAGAAAATGCTGGTATTGAATTCTGCGCAGTTGTAGCAGGGATAGCGGAAGTTTAAACGGAATTCAGAGTTATTCCCGATCAAACCGGCATTCCGGTGAATGCCCAAGTCAGAGATTGCTTGAGGAGGCGGAGGGCAGGTGATTCAGGTGCGGGGTTAATAACAACAAACAGAAACACTATTGACGGAGCAGATCATGACGATCCATGACTATTTACTGAAACGGCCGATTCTGACTTTCCTGCTGTTAATAGTCTCTGCTTTGGCCTTCGGCTTTTTGAGCATCAACATCTTTCGACTGCTTGCAGCGAATTGGGAGTTCATCGTTACTTACGGCCTGGTTGCGCTGCGTGAGGGCGCCTTGTGGCAGACCTTTGAATTAATTCTCACCGGCATCGTGGCGATGCTGTTCTTCCTGTTGTTCAGGTTTTCCGAGGATATTCTGATCAGCTGGTTGGGCAACCGCAAAATCGGTCGGAAAAAGTAATCCTGTTCCTTCTCAGTTCAGGGTATGGATGCATGGATCCATACCCTGAAACATACGATCAGCCGATCAGTTTACAGATTCTCTTCAATGATCATGGGCTGAAACTTGAAGACCTGTTTCGATTTCGGGTTTACACTGATTTTGACCCAGTGAACCCGACTCGAGCCGAAGTTTTCCACCCGGGTGAAATTACCGATAAAGCCATTTTCAACCAGCCCCGGTTTGTCCACCCGGAAGTAGTGGGAGTCACCGTGTGCCAGAACAACCGGCTTGGCATACTCCAATGTACGTTGTTCCATGGTGGTTAAGATTTCATTGAAACCTTCTCTGGCTGCAGTAAGGGCATCCCCTTGTGGTAGGGTATAACCGACTTCCAGAATGGGATTGGCCTGCATCATGAACAGTAGTCCTGGAGCATCCTCTTCAATCGCCTTGTCGAAGCTGTCATTGATCCAATGTACCGCCGCGTCGATCCGACGATAGGCTTCAGCATCATCCTCATCACCGCGGACTACTGAGGAGGCAGGGTCAAAGTCTTTCAGACCATTGTTGCTGCCAACTACATGAAGGGCTGCGAAGATTACGCCATTTTTACTCCAGCGTACATTTTCCGGAAACTCCTCGTAGCCTGGGGTCCAAGCCTGGGTCTCGACAGACATGGTCTTACCGCCGATGGTTTTGCCGGGATTGGAGAAGAATACCTCTCTCAGTTTTGCGAGTCTTTCAAGCGGCTGGTATTCACCGGCGTTGACCCGATGACAGTCGGTCCACTCATTGTCACCAGGGGTGTAGATGAAAGGCTTTTTGAATGCGTTGTAGCGGTCCAGCCGATCGTAGAAAAGATCATCGGAACATTCGGTGCCACCGCTTTTGATATCACCGGTATGGATAACCCACTTCAGCTTTTTCTGGCGGTTGACCTTGTTGACCAGATTGTCGAACGCAGGATAGTCACTATAGGGTGCTACACCATAGGGAACGTCACCGATCATGGCGAAAGCAAAACTGTCGCCACTCTCTCGTTCGGATCTGTCATCACGATCATCACCTGCTATCGCTGAGCAGGAGATCAATAGAGCTGCAAAGCTGGTAGCGATTTTGGTAAGTGTTGAGTTCACTGGCTTATCTCCGGAATAGATTGATTCTGTTATATCAGGATGCTCACAAGTCGATGTTCGGCGATGTGATTTGGCTTTGCCGTTTCTCTGTCATAGGCTTATCGCTTTCCAACACTAGTCAAACATCGGTCGGTGAGTGTAGAGCCGAAGCCTTTCAGGATGATTGCAATTGTATGGTTAATATATTTCAGGCAGACGAAAACGCGCTAAGGTGCTGGTGTAATCGCTGCCATGTTAGAATCTGATTCAGATAGGTGAATCACACATGGTTACCACAAGAAGTTCGCCCTGATGAGTTGTTTTTTTTACAAATCATGCAGCGAATCGGGCCTTGAATAGCAAAGATTCGATCAGTCAGGGATTGACAGTGACAACGTTTGCAAGCGAGGAAAAAGCATAGATGTTCAGACCCTTGTCGGTAGTGTTTATGACAGTTCTGATTACCCTGGCCGGAGGGAGTGTGACGGCTGAGGGATTGAAGAGCTATAATTTCAAACCACTTGATGAATCGGCCAGATGGACTGATTGGAATCCCGCTTCACCCTGGAAGTTGCCTCGGGGCTACACACAATGGATTGTGGCTGGCGAGCGACAACTGAATATCTATGACAAGGGTCGAAATGACTGGCATGACATGAACACAGTCAACGAGACCGGACCCCGGCATGGCCGTTTCCTGTATCGTACCCACGAAGTACAACTGCCGGAGAGTTTGCCGGAAGGTGGATCTGTCAGTGTGGTCGATTTAAAAACCGGAGAGGCGACTCTGCTGGTGCAGGATTCCAGCTATAACTCACTCGATGGCATTCGCTGGACACCGTGGGGAACCCTGCTGTTTGCTGAAGAGATTGAAGGTGGAAGACTGTTTGAGATACTTCTCGACGAAGATCTGGTAACGGCCCGGGATGTGATCGACAGACCGGCAGTGGGGCGTCTCGCACACGAAGGAATAGAGCTTGACAGGGCAGGGAACCTCTATCTGGTTGATGAATACCGTGGTCGTACCTCCGGGTGTCGAGGGGTAGTGCCCTGTGGTGGCGGTATCTATAAATTTGTCCCCGATGTGGCAGGGGATCTCTCATCCGGAAAGCTTTATAGCCTGAAGGTTACGGGTGCGGATGGTGTCGGTCAGGGTGAGTGGGTTGGCCCAATCGATCCTCAATCGGCGCGGATTTCCGCCAGTCAGGCTGGTGGTCAAAGTTATCAACGACCGGAAGATCTGGAGGTGATTGGCAATACCCTCTATGTGGCTATTACGGAAGGGCCTCGGGATACGGCGGCTGTACCGACTTCAGGTCAACTGGTTTATACAGAAGAGTTGTACGAAGGGCGTGTGATTGCAATCGATCTGAAGTCAATGCAAGTGAGTAACTTTGTGAAACCCGGAATCAATGTCCCGGTGGAAATCGGCTACCCTGGGGATGAGGGACATCAGACAGGCTTTGACAGTGTCGACAATCTGGCTGAAGCGCCAACAGGTGATCTGCTGATGATTGAAGATAACTCGCCGTCGGATATCTGGATCGCCAGCCAGCATACCAACGAGTTTGGTGCTTCGCGCAAAGTCTCACTGTTTGCCTCTTTGAGTGATCCACAAGCAGAGGGTTCAGGTATCTATTTCAATCCTCATGATCCCAGTGTACTCTATGTCAATGTTCAACACTCTGCTGCAGAGGATGGGGATGCTACCTGGGCAATCAGTCGACATGCCGGAGAATCGAAGTAGAGAGAGATGGATCCATAGACAGTAAAGAAAAATAACTGAAACCGGTAGGGAGACCGGTGCAAAACAAGCAAGGGATTGAGTACGTCTGTGGTGGCTAATGGCCACCTTTTTTTTGTCCAGAATCCAAGCTTCAGTTGAGCATATCAATACCACCACATACTTAATCTCCGGGTTATTTAGTGAAATCCGGTGATAAGAAATTGGTTGTCATAAAACGCACATATCGATCTGTAGAAAAAAGATAAAAAAAGCGTCATCAAATGCTCAAATCCACGAAATGGAACAAGTATAGGGTTGTGAGCCAGTTTGAGATGAGCTGACCCTATCAATGTAAGGATATAAACAGATGTTAAACGATAAGCGCCTGGCGGCGGCTCTATTTGCGGCCTCATGCCAACCGGTTTTTGCCGATACAACCGTCTTTATAAACGAGATCCACTATGATAATACCGGTAGTGATACCGGCGAGTTTGTAGAGATCACAGGTCCAACAGGTACAGATCTGAGCGGTTGGCAACTGGTGCTCTATAACGGTTCAGCTTCAGTACGCAGTCCTTATGCAAACATCGATCTGTCCGGTGTGCTAACAGATGACACGGGCAGTGGTTATGGTTTCACAGTAATCAGCCACAGTGGTATCCAGAATGGTTCCCCGGACGGTCTGGCACTGATCGACAGTGCGGGTACAGTCGTACAGTTCATCAGTTACGAGGGCAGCTTTGTTGCCAGTTCCGGTCCAGCTGCCGGCATCACCAGTATGGATATCGGCGTCGCCGAAACCTCTTCAACCGCTGTTGGCCAGTCGATGCAGATGCAGGGCAGTGGAGTCATGGATACAGACTTCATCTGGGTGGCTGATCTTACACAAACCGTCTCTGCTCTGAACCTGGGTCAGAGTCTCAACGGTTCTGTGATTGGCGATGGTGGTGATTCAGGTGACGGTGGAAATGATAACAACGACACTGTCGCCATCTATGATATCCAGGGAGCTGGCCACAGCTCACCTTATGAAGGACAGAACGTCACCACCACAGGTGTGGTCACCGCTACCGACTCCAATGCAGTCTTTATCCAGGACGTGCTGGGAGACGGGGATAATTCAACCTCCGATGCCATCTATCTCTACACCGGTAGCGGCCATGGTCTGCAAGTGGGTGATGCGGTTCAGGTAAGCGGCACGGTAAGCGAGTACTTTCCGGGTGGTGCAGGTACAGGCAATCTCTCCAGTACCCAGTTTTATCGCCCTGATGTGACAGTCGAATCACAGAATAATATGCTGCCGGATCCGGTGATAATCGGGCGTGGTGGCCGGATCGCGCCAAACCAGATTATCGATGACGATATGCTGGCAAACTTCGATCCGCAGAATGATGGTATCGACTTCTATGAGAGTCTGGAAGCCATGCGGGTGACGATCGAGGATGCGGTCGCCGTATCGCCAACCAACCGGTATGGTGAGATCTTCACCTTGGCCAACAATGGTGAGGATGCATCGGGTCGTAACCTTCGCGGTGGTATCACGATCAAACCGGACGACTTCAATCCTGAAAGAGTCCAGATCGATTTTGACAGCGGAATACATGATTTCCATGTCAATGTGAATAGCGGTGATCAACTCGGTGACGTTACCGGGGTGGTGGGCTATTCATACGGTAATTTTGAGGTCTATCCCACAGAAGACTTCTTGCGTACGGATAATTATCTGCAGGCTGAGCAGACCCGTCTGGTAACCGAGGGTGAACGTCAGTTGACCGTGGCAAGCTACAATGTTCTGAATCTTGACCCGAATGATGAAGATGGTGATCAGGATCTGGCCGATGGCCGTTTTGATCGTCTGGCCGAGCAGATTGTCAACCAACTGCAATCTCCCGATATCATTGGCTTGCAGGAGATACAGGACAGTTCGGGATCCGCCGATGATGGAATTGTGGATGCTGATGAGACACTGAGGCTGCTGGTGGCCGCGATTCGAACTGCCGGCGGACCCAACTATGATTACATCGATAATCCACCTGAAAATAATCAGGATGGGGGACAGCCCGGTGGCAATATTCGGGTAGCCTTTCTCTATAATCCGGAAACTGTCGAAGCAGACAGGGAGTCGGTCAGCAGGCTGACGGATCAGGATCTATCCGATGGAGACGCCTTTGCCAACAGTCGTAAACCGCTCTATACACGTTTTGAAGCTGCGGATCATGAAATCCATCTGATCAACAATCACTTCTCTTCCAAGGGGGGCAGTACACCACTGTTCGGTTCCGTACAGCCTCCGGTTAACGGCAGTGAGGATGAACGGCTGGCCCAGGCAAGAGTTGTCAATGGTTTTGTTGCCGCACTGCAGGAAGAGGATCCACAAGCCAGAGTGATCGTGCTGGGTGATCTGAATGAATTTGAATTCATGGATCCGATCCGTGCACTGAAAGGGGATGAGAGTCCCCTATTGGCCAATCTGACGGAGACTCTGCCGGTTGAGGAGCGTTACAGTTACAACTACCAGGGTAATGCCCAGGCACTCGACCATATTCTGTTGACACACAATCTGGCACAACATGCCGAGTACGATCTGGTTCATCTGAATACAGAATTCCATGATGCGGCCAGTGATCATGATCCAGTGGTTTTGCGGTTGGAATTGTCTGAAAAGAAGCGTGTGCGGTTTGCCACTTTCAACGCCTCATTGAATCGTTCCAATCCAGGTGAACTGATCGCGGATCTCTCCACACCTGATAATCCACAGGCCAAAACCATTGCGGAGATCATCCAGCGTGTACGGCCGGATGTGTTGCTGCTGAACGAGTTTGATTTCGATGACGAGCATGAAGCGATCGAGCTCTTCCGGAAGAACTATCTGATGAAACGTCAGAATGGTCAGAAGCGGATACGCTACAAACATGTCTATGTGGCCGAGTCCAATACCGGCATTCCCACAGGTTTTGATATGGATAACGACGGTAGTGTGGATGGACCGGGTGATGCCCAGGGTTTTGGTTTCTTTCCAGGTCAGTACGGCATGGTGCTGCTATCCCGTTATCCAATCAAATACAGTAAAGTCCGTCTGTTCCAGAAGTTTCTGTGGAAAGACATGCCGGATTCAATGCTGCCTGAAGCGTGGTACAGCGAGGATGAGAAATCGGTGTTGAGACTCTCATCAAAGAGCCACTGGGATATTCCGGTGAAGGTGAAAGGCAAGCTGATCCATGTCCTGGCAAGCCACCCGACGCCTCCGGTATTCGATGGTCCGGAAGACAGAAACGGTCGCCGCAACCATGATGAGATCCGCTTCTGGAGCGATTACATCTCCGGTGCGGAATATATCTATGACGATGAGGGGGTGGCTGGAGGGCTGCCGGCCAACGAGCGGTTTGTCATCATGGGTGACCTGAATGCCGATCCGCACGATGGGGACAGCACTGCAAACCCAACCGCAAAGTTGCTGGCCAATCCATTGGTCAATACAGCCATTACACCGGTCAGTGCTGGTGGGGCGGATGCCCTGCTCAGACAGGCAGGTGCCAATCTGAGCCATATCGGCGGTGCGGATTTCGATACCGCCGATTTTGCCGACGGTTCGCCTGGCAACCTGCGGGTCGACTATGTTCTGCCTTCACATAACCTGAAGATGCTGGGTGCCGGCGTGTTCTGGCCCGCCGCATCGGATCCCTTGTTCGATCTGGTCGGCGACTGGCCCTTTCCCGGCTCCGATCATCGTCTGGTGTGGATCGATCTGGTGAAAAAATCCAGATAATCGACTACACCTGGCAGGACCTGATGGGTGGTTCTGACACAGATAAGCGGATAACAGGGATGTTATCCGCTTTTTCTTTTCGGGTCTTTCTGATTCCTTTCATCCGAACAGATAAAAAAATCAGTCCGTAATTCAACGCGAATTATTGCATATAGTTTCAGGGCGACTAGGCTGGGATGCGCTCTTAATAGTGGTTCCATTCGTAGATGGTTTGAAACTGCAATAAAGTGATCAATCAGAATACAGCGCCCCAATGAGATTATTCCGCACCCCAGTGGGCTTGGGCTGGAATGGTGTCGCGTGAAAATTCAGAGGTTCTTTATTTATTGAAAGCCATTAGTATGTCTTGTATACAATCACCGAATGAGTGTTAAAGAGCCGTGAGAAAACCTAACTATCAGTTTGTATTCAGCAAAGTGCCATGGTTTGCGCTGATTTTGCTGTTGATCTCCGGGTGCAGCTCCGTGCAGCGACAGTTTCCCGCTCCGGCGGAACATCATTATGAGAGTGTCCAGGTTTCAGGTTACAAAAATATAAGATTCTGGGGGGATAAACCGGCCCCCTATCTTGATGAAGCGATCGAAAATCTGCGTATCAGCATTGAGAGCAATCCAGAGTGGAAACAGCGGTTCGATCTGCTGGCCCTGTCCGGCGGTGCAGAAGATGGAGCCTATGGTGCAGGATTCCTCAAAGGTTGGAGTGATCGGGGAGGGCGTCCTGAATTCTTCATGGTCACCGGTATTTCCACCGGCGCCTTGATCGCTCCTTTTGCCTTTTTAGGCTCAGCCTACGATGATGCGATCAAGCGGCTCTTCACCCAATCCTCCAAACAGGATATCTTCATTCTTACTCCTTTCAGCGCACTGTTTGGCGGATCGGCGTTAGGCGACACAAAACCGCTGCAAAAAATCATCAGTCAGGAAGTTGATGATGATATGGTGGAGGCTATTGCCAGAGAGAGTCGAAAAGGGCGGATTCTGCAGATCGCCACCACCAATATCGACGCCCAGCGACCCGTTGTCTGGGAGATCGGCAGGATTGCCGCAAGCGGTCGTCCCGGTGCAAAACAGTTGATTCAGAAAATCATGCTCGCCTCAGCTTCGATACCCGGTGTGTTTCCACCGGTTGTTCTGGATGTTGAGATTGATGGGGAACAGTTTCAGGAAGTACATGTTGATGGCGGTGTCACTTCCCAGATCTTCGTCTATCCCCGAGGACTGCAGGTGCGGGAGATAGAGAAACAGCTTGATCTGCATCCCCAAAAGTCATTCTGGTTGATTCGAAATACCAAGATAGATCCGGAATATGCTCCTGTCGGGTTGGGTGTCGGTGATATCACCAGTCGTTCGATCAGTACGCTGATCAAATACCAAGGGCGTGGTAATCTGTTGAATATCTCCAGTCTGGCTGAACGGGACGGCTTCGATATTCATATCACCAATGTACCCGCTGACTTCGACGAACCGCTGAATGATTTTTTCGATCCGGTCTACATGCAGAGGCTCTACGAAGTGGGTTATTTTAAAGCGCTTTCAGATTGTCCCTGGCATGTCACACTGAATGAAGAGTGTAATGTCATGGAGGACCGTCTGAGCAGCTACTGATATTTTTTAACCGGCACTGGCTGAATAAGAACGCACACAGAGTTCACTCCTCACCAAGCCGATGAATGGGGGTTGTGAAAGCCTTTGGAAAGTACCGACTTTGAGGTCTTGTTCTGCTTCAGAACAGATAGAAAACAGGATCTGTATAGGGCAGCTCGATGGAGCCGATATTGCGCTCCGGTGAAGCCAGGCCGTTCACCAGCATACCGCGACTGCTGATCGAATAGATGTAACTGTTCATCTGCTCATCGGAGACAAAGAAACTTCTGCGAATGCCTTCCGGATAGAACCAGTTTCCATTATCCGGATCTTCATAGAAGAAATCGTGATCGATTGCGGCATAGGGTTGGATACCGGATTCGGCAGTGACCCTGAACAGCTCCAGGCCATTGAAGATATCACTCAAACCGAAGTCTGTGCTATCGGTCACACTGTTCCACTGGGTGACCGGAATGGCCAGCATCTTCTCCTGTTCAAACCAGGTGAAGGCGTGATGGTCATACTGTGCTTCGCTGTAACTCCCCTGGCCGATCAGATGTTCTGACAAGAGTATCGGTTGGGAGAGGGTGCTGACATCAAACAGACTCAGTTTGATTGAGGTATCCTGTTGACCGATGGCGAGCAAGCGATCTCCTTCAATCGGATGCAGATAGGTTGAAAACCCGGGTACCTCCAACTCTCCGGCCACCTGAGGATTGGTTGAATCGCTGAGATCCAGGGTGATCAGCGGGTCGATCTGCTCAAACGTCACGACATAGCCCCGTTGCTGATCAAAGCGGACGGCAAAGACGCGCTCACCAGGTTTACCCAGACCACTGAGTTCTGCCTGCTTCTCCAGCTGATTATCCAATTGCTGCAGAACAAACAGGCGGTTTTCAGGATCCTCATCTCTCCACCAGTTCAGTTCTGTGGTGACCAGCCGGAGCTCGCCCTGGAATTCATCCATCGCGAACTTGTTCAACAGATGACCTTCCACGCTGCCGGAAGCAAGATATTGTGGCGAGCCACCGAGACTGAATTTATGGATCTTAGTGGATGGAGTTGGATAGTCCTCTCCCTCCAAGACCGGAAACCAGAGCCAGTTGTTATCCTCGATACTGGCGAGATAGAGGTTATCCTGGCTGGCATAGACCATGGTGCTGTTGGCCAGAACGCTTGCACTGGTCAATTCAGCCAAGGGATTTTCAAGGTCAAAACCGAGTATGGAGACCGTACCTGTACCGGTGACGTTTTCCGGCTGATAGATCTCGTTGCAGCCACTGATGACTGAACTGACTGCATCGATCTGAGCTGCGGGGCTGGTGTTATCCGCCATCATCGGTAACAGTTGCTCAACTTCCACACCCTCCGGATCATCAATCACGCCAGTCAGATCGAGTTGTGTGGAAACCACCAGGTAGACCTGTTGGTCGATCCGCAGGGCATCCATGTAGATCGACTCCAGCACCGTCTCCCTGATCACCACAGGTTGTTGCGGATCGCTGATTTGCAGCATGGTGATTTTGGTCATCAGAGCGATCCGCGGCGCGAAATCCCCATTCAGACTCTCCTCGAAATCCTCATAGGCATGCTGATGGATTTCACTCACGACCCAGGCAGTGTCTTCATATACCAATAGGTCCCTCGGGGTGCCGTCTATTTCGGTTCTCGATAGTTCCAGGCTTTCGGCAGCAGGCCAGGTCTGCAGCACCATGAAGTAGTTGCCGGAGAGGAGATAGGTATGGTTGCCATCCGTTTTGATGAAGTCCGCTTCATCCACGCCGGCGACCTGGTTATTGGTGCCGGTGACCTCCTGGACAGCCGGTTGCTCCTCCTCGAACGAGATCGGTTCCGGGGAATCGGTCGCGTCATCAACGGATACCGGCAATTCCGCGACATAGTTGGTTAGCAGATTCTGTTGTTCAGCCGTGTTGATCAGATAGCTCTTCAAGCTTTCACAGCTTTCGAATTGGCTCAGTTTGGCTGAGCTTTGCGTGGTTGAATTGCCGCCATTGTCGCTGGACGAGTTGTTCGATGAGTTACAGCCGATCAACAGTGTGAGAAGTATGGTAAGTGTGCAACAGATGAGTGAACGGGGGCTTGGAAATGACATCAATGTCTCCAGCAAAGCATTGCAAGTTTAAATGGTTTGCAGAACTTGGTTTCAATGTCATTCATGTTAACAAAATGGTGGTTTATTGATACTCATGTTACGGCATTCTGAAAGTATAGCAGTCGTAAAACAGAACCAAAAAAGAGGCTTAATCAACAACTAAGGAATGATCATCCAGTTTTAACCGAATCATCATTTCCAGGCAATAGTCACACTATTTACTTAGCACTCCTTCTATTGACCGACGACCAGACGGATCACTTTCAGCACTGAACGCTATTCAACAGACGACATCAGTCTGTCTGGTTGCCGGACTTTTTTAATGACCATATGGAGAGTGCAACAATGAAATACAACTCACTCATGCTTAGTCTGATGCTGGCCATCGGGGCGGCGGCTGCGACAACGGTTTCCGCAGGTGGTGATGAAGCGATGCCGGTTACCCATGGTGTGGCCAGTGGGGATGTCACTGCCCGTTCCGCCGTGATCTGGTCACGTACAGACGGTGAGGGTTACATGCATGTCAAAATCGACGGTCCGGTACGGGGTAAGAAAGTTAAGACCGTCAAGGTGGATGCCAGTGGGGACTACACCGGTAAGGTGCTTTTCAACGGACTGAAGGCCGATAAAGATTATGAGTATAAAGTCTGGTTTACAGAGTCGAAACGCAGTCGCGATGATGACAATTCTGAGTCGGGATATTTCAGGACCGCACCCAAGGCAAACAGTAAAGCGGAAGTCAGTTTTGCCTGGGGAGGTGATGTGGCAGGACAGAATGTCTGTCGCGATGTGGACGAAGGATTTCCAATCTTTGCCGCGGTCAACGAGCTGCAGCCTGACTTCTTCGTCGGTCTGGGTGACATGATCTACGCCGATGGAGTGTGTGAAGCGGTGGGTCGCTATGGCAATCAACAGATTGCCGGGGATTTCATTCAATCGGCTGATCTGGACAACTACTGGGCGCATTGGAAGTACAACCGGGAAGAGCTGAACTACAACGAGATGCTGCGCCAGACCCCCTATGTTGCCATCTGGGACGATCATGAGGTGGTCAACGATTTCGGTCCATTGCACGACACCCGGGATTCCGCCCCCTATACGCCAGGTGAGCATCTGTTGCCAATGGGCCTGCAGGCCTTCCTCGATTACAATCCAATCGCCGAGTCCTCGCGTACACCCGGTCGTTTATACCGCAATATCCGCTGGGGCCAGCATCTGGAGCTGATCGTACTGGATAACCGGCAGTATCGTGATGCCAATCTTGAAGCGGACGATGAGGTGCTGGTCAAGACCATGTTGGGTAGGGAGCAGCTCACTTGGGTCAAACAGACCATCAAACAGAGTGATGCGACCTGGAAGGTCATTGTCTCCAGTGTGCCGATCTCAATTCCTACCGGTTTTCCCGTGGAGAACGGAAGGGATGGCTGGGCCGACTTCGATCAACCCAGAGGGTTTGAACAGGAGCTGCAGGATCTGCTGAAGTTCATGCACCAGCAGGGTGAGAGAAACATCGTCTTCATTACCACCGATGTGCACTTCGCTGAGATCTTCCGCTATACACCGTTTGCCGAGGATCCTGATTTCCATGTACATGAAGGGGTAACCGGTCCGATGAATGCCGGGCTGTTTCCCAATCGTGACTTCGACACCACCCTGGGTACCGAGAGTCTGTTTTTCTATGGTCCCGACTCTTCCAGTGTAGGCAGTTATCAGGAGGCCCGTCAGTGGATGAATTTCGGTGCGGCAGAGATCGACGAGCAGGGTCAGTTCACTCTGTCGGTGATCGATGTCGATGGCAACCAGGTCTATCGTAATACCCTGATGCCTCAATAGGCTGTTCAACAATGACCGGAAAAGGGAAGTTCCGGTCCATTCACTGTAAGGATTCTATGAGGATTCTCTCATTTCCGTTTCCCCCCTTGCCCTGTGTACTGCTACTAAACAAAACCAACATGCAGCCTGCGGAATTGTGCATTACAGCCATTTGGTCAGGACTTTTTGGGTATTTAAAAAGTCATTTATAATTAATATGTTATGTCAATTATTTGATTATGTTATAAGAGTTATGGCTGTTTGGGACTTGTGATCTGAGCTGAATCAACCTATAAACGTACACCGAAACATGGCTACAATGTCAGCCTAGATTCCTTTCAAATGGCCGAAAATAAGAAGTTTCCTGTGATCGCTGCACGGGAATAGGGGGCCTGTCCCGGTTATTTGCAAGTATCACAGTTAATTATCTATCTACAGGAAATATTCATGGCATATGACAAGATTGAGATACCTTCTGAGGGTGAAAAGATAACCGTTGATGCAAAAGGGGTGCTGAGTGTTCCCAATACTCCCATCATTCCCTATATCGAAGGTGACGGCATTGGCGTGGATATCACCCCTGTGATGCGTAAAGTCATCGATGCCGCAGTGGAAAAATCCTATGGAGGTGAGAAGAAGATCTCCTGGATGGAGGTCTATGCCGGTGAGAAGTCCACCCGGGTCTATGATGGCGACACCTGGTTACCTCAGGAGACCCTGGATGCGGTCAAAGAGTATGTGGTTTCAATCAAAGGTCCTCTGACCACACCGGTGGGTGGTGGTATTCGCTCACTCAATGTGGCATTGCGCCAGCAGCTCGATCTCTATGTCTGCCTCAGACCGGTACGCTATTTCGATGGCACGCCGAGCCCATTGAAAGAACCTGAGAAGACCAACATGGTGATCTTCCGCGAGAACTCCGAGGATATCTATGCCGGTATCGAGTGGGAGTCGGGCAGTGAAGAGGTGAAAACCCTGATCGAATATCTGCAGAACACCATGGGGGTCAGTAAGATCCGTTTTCCTGAAACCTCCGGTATTGGTGTCAAGCCTGTCTCCAGCGAAGGTACCAAGCGCCTGGTTCGCAAGGCGATCCAGTACGCGATTGATAATGACCGGGACTCTGTGACTCTGGTGCACAAAGGCAACATCATGAAGTTCACTGAGGGAGCCTTCAAAAACTGGGGCTATGAGCTGGCCAAAGAGGAGTTTGGTGCCGTCGAGCTGGATGGTGGACCCTGGTGTACCTTCAAAAACCCCAAGACCGGTAACGAGATCATCGTCAAGGATGTGATCGCCGATGCGTTTCTGCAGCAGATCCTGCTGCGTCCTGCCGAATACAGTGTGATTGCGACCCTGAACCTGAATGGTGACTATATTTCCGATGCACTGGCTGCCCAAGTGGGCGGTATCGGTATTGCGCCTGGCGCCAACCTCTCTGATTCGGTCGCGATGTTCGAAGCGACCCACGGCACGGCCCCCAAATATGCCGGACTGGATAAGGTGAATCCCGGATCACTGATCCTCTCTGCCGAGATGATGTTGCGTCATCTGGGTTGGGTCGAGGCGGCGGATATGATCATCAGCAGTCTCGGCGCCACCATCTCGGCCAAGACAGTAACATATGATCTTGCCAGGCTGATGGATGACCCACAGGAGCTGAGTTGTTCCGCTTTTGGCGATGCCATGATCGCCAACATGTAACTCACCGATCGGCGGCTTCCAGGGATGGGAGCCGTTGGTAAACCTCAATCCGGGGTTGGTACCAGCAGGATAGGGATTTCCGCCCGGCGTACCAGTTGGTTGCTGGTGCTGCCATAGATCAACTCTTTTACCAGGCCTTTACCGTGACTTCCCACCACGATAATCTCGGCCTGCAGTTTCTCCGCCTCCTGCAGAATCTTATCCGCATAGGCTCCCTGAACCTGAAGGGCGATGCACTCCGTACCCATTGCCCTGAGCCTTTCCGCAAACTCCTGCAGGGTCTGGTGTTGTTGGTGAAAATCCTTAGCCTGACCATCGCGAACCGCCTGGGGGCCAGGCTCGTAACCGACAAAGTCAGGCTCCGGGTTGGCGATATGCAACAGCCAGATCTGGTTGTCATCGGATTGATTGAGGATCTTTACCGCCTGTTCGATGACTTCCCAGGAAGCGGGGGAGAGGTCTATGGCAATAAGTGCTTTCATCTTGCCAGATCCTTGTGGTGTTGAGTGTCTCTCTGATTATTATAATGGAGAGTCAGCCGGTCCAGTATGTTTGGGCCGATTGGGTTCGTGATAACAGGCCCTGGGTCACTGCTGTGAAGAGTTGCCCTGCCCATTGGGGGGATTCAGCTGCAGCTCAATCCACTTCTGGTTGACGAATGTTATCGAAAAAGTGGCTGATCGCGTTGTTCAATTGTTCTGATCGTTGAGGATTGCGCAGACTCGATTGCAGCCAGGCACGGCTGCTCGGCATGTAGAGCAGGTCGCTGAGCACACCATCGAAGAGCTCTTGTCCTACCTCATTCTCTGCCAGGCGCTGCAGAAACCTCTCACTGATCTGCTCTTCGGACAAACACTCCCAGGCACGGCCGGAGATCGCCACAAGCAGTTCGCTGTGTGAGGAGACTGGATGTTCGAGTGCTTTCAATATCAGTTCGTTACGATGATCAACTGCAGTTGATTGTGAGATACCGCGAATCACCGAACTGACGATTCTCAGATCCGCTTGCGGCTGTTTCAATGTCTGACGTGCCCGTTTGATCAGTGCCAGCGTGATCGGTTTTGAGATGGGCTCATTCTCCAGGCAGTGGCAGAGAGCTTCCAGGGGCGCCGAGGGCAGCTCGGCTATCGCCGTGACCATTTGCGTTTCACCGAGATCCGTACCGATCCGGGCCGCCAGGTCGGCAATACCCTGATATCCCACAAATGACCACTGATCCCAACCCAGTTCACCCTGGAAATAGGCTTTGGCGTGTTCATAATAGCGGGAGACCGGTCGCTTCAGGCTGGCGGTGAAACGGGCGTGAAAAATGGCCAGACGCTCCTCCTTGGGCTGAAACAGGTAGGGGTTGTCCTGAATCGCTGCCTGCAACTCCCTCCTTTCACCTGCTGCACTCTGCCCCAGGTTTTCCATCAGTCGATGGAGGAAGTCGTCCCGGGCCGCTTGCAGCAGTTTTGCCTGTTCATCAAGCGGAAAACGTAGAAACCAGATCATCGGATCCAGCTCCTGCTGTTGCGGATCGGATAGAATCAGAGCAAACCAGGCCTGCTGCTGAAGCGGTGCGGGATAGGGCACCTTGGTCAGCTCGAAATTGATGAAATCGTCTCTTGGAATCAGCGTTACCCGCCGGCCCATGTCGTAATAGTCGAGCCGCAGACCGCCAGACTCGAGAAATTCAGTCAGTGTTGCTATCTGGTTCATATCCAATCGATCAGGTGGTGTTCCCAGTCATCCGCTTCTGACTCAGCCACCACCTTGCCACGGATGGAGTGTCCACCGAGTCTCATCTGGCGGCTCTCCCCGTTACACATCAGTGGGTGCCAGACAGGTAAATCCTTGCCCTCGGCGATCAGTCTGTAGGCGCAAGTGGATGGCAGCCAGTAGGGATCCTTCAGATCCATTGGTTGGAGGGTGATACAGTTGGGTACCAGGATGGAACGCTCCTGATAATGTGTGCAGCGACAGCTTTCCTGGTCCAGCAGGTCGCAGACCACGTTGGTGAAGTAGATCTCCCGAGTCTCTTCATCTTCCAGCTTTTGCAGGCAGCACTTCGCGCAACCGTCGCAGAGGGATTCCCACTCCTCCCGGGAGAGCTCCTCCAGGGATTTGGTACGCCAGAAGGGTTCAGTTGTCTTGCTCATACCATACCGCAAACAGGGCTATTACAAGGTGGGCTATCATAGGCTAGTTGGGGCTTGAATGCTGTAACTTTCTTGTGCCTGAAGTGGCATTCTATAGATCACTTATAGAGGCTCCTGTCAATACTGTTTATACACACCTTTTTGCCGGGAAGCGAACATTTGACCGTTTAATGAAATTATTTAATTAAAATTATTATAATAGATATGTAAAGGTATGAAAAATAAAGTAATATATTAATTGTATAGAAATTACACAATCTAAAAAGGGTACAGCAGGATCAAGGGTTCCAGGGGAGTTTGGTGACTTTACCCACAAAGTTATCCACAAGATCTGTGGAAATAATTGAGCGTTTTATAGCCTCGATTGGTGCCTGGGTTCAAATCAACAAAGGAATTTCGATTCTCCGATCAATCCACCGGGTGAAAGGGGTATGGAATTTAGCTCTCAGCTATAACCTGCCATAATCGGAGGAAGCATTTATTGGCAATAGCTGTGCTCCAACCAGAGGTCAGATTGCAGAAGTTCAGTCGTGAGTAGAGAAGAAGAGGATCAAAGGCTAATCGAGGCATTCGCGGACGCACTCTGGATGGAGCGGGGCTTGAGTCAGAATACCTTGTCGGCCTATCAATCGGATCTGCGAAAAATCGCTGCTGCATTACGGGAGCAAAACGGCAGGGGCCTGTTGAGTGCCCGTCGTGAGGATCTGCAAAACCATCTGGCAAGCTTGAGTATGCAGGGGGTAAAGCCCCGCTCCAGTGCCAGATTACTCTCCTGCTTACGCCAGTTCTATCAACACTGTTTGCGCGAAGGGCGGATTGAAGCGGATCCCAGTGTGCGTATCTCGGCGCCAAAGCTGGGGAGACCGCTGCCGAAATCTCTCTCCGAAGCGGAGGTTGAAGCGCTTTTGAATGCTCCGGATCTTGAGGATCCGGAGGGTCAGCGGGATCGCACCATGCTCGAGGTGCTCTATGCAACCGGACTGAGGGTTTCGGAATTGGTAGAGTTGCGTCCGGAGCAGGTCAGTTTGACCCAGGGGGTAGTGCGTGTCACCGGTAAAGGGGGCAAGGAGCGGCTGGTTCCGCTTGGGGATGAGGCGCAAGGCTGGCTGGAAGGTTTTCTCAGCGGCGCACGAACGGTACTTTTGGGGGCACGGGTCTGTGACCATCTGTTTCCCACCCGTCGCGGCACAGGGATGACCAGACAGGCCTTCTGGTATCGGATCAAAAAACATGCCTCAACCGCCGGAATTTCCCAGACCGTCTCTCCCCATACACTGCGTCACGCATTCGCCACCCATCTGCTCAATCATGGTGCTGATCTCCGGGTGGTGCAGTTGCTACTGGGGCATAGCGATCTATCCACAACCCAGATCTATACCCACGTTGCCCGGGAGAGATTGAAATCCTTACATGCCCGGCACCATCCGCGGGGTTGAAAAAGCCAGGTTTTGTTGAACCTAAAGAAGTGTCTCTAACATCATAATATTAATAGGGAATATTGGGTGTCATTGGGGGTATTCTCTGAAGGGGGCGTGCGTTCATATCAGTGAGGTGAGCAGGCCGATAAGATTCTGCTGTCTGCTGTTCGAGAGACTGCACTGGGCGATCAACCCCGTCTGATTCCCAGCGCAACCAGAGCAAACTATTTGATCACCGGGCTGATAACAATCCTCAGGGATGTGGTAGAGTCGCAGCCAATCATGCCAATACAGAGGGTTCCATTGATGCCATCATTCGATATCGTTTCCGAGGTAGATCTGCAGGAGGTTCGCAATGCAGTGGATCAGGCAAACCGAGAGATCGGTACCCGGTTTGATTTCAAAGGGGTGGATGCTCAATTTGAGCAAAATGAGAGCGAGATCAACCTTAAGGCCGAACAGGAATTCCAACTCAATCAGATGATGGATATTCTGCGCCAGAAACTGGTCAAACGGGGTGTTGATGTAGCTGCTATGGATATCAAGGAGCCCGAAACCAGCCTCAATGCCGCAAGACAGGCGGTATTGATCAAGCAGGGAATCGAAACAGATATAGCCAAGAAAATGGTGAAAGCGATCAAGGCAGGCAAGTTGAAGGTCCAGGCTCAGATTCAGGGAGATCAACTCAGGGTGAGTGGCAAAAAACGGGATGATCTGCAGCAGGTGATCACACTCATGCGGGAATCGGACTATGGTTTACCGCTCCAATATCAGAATTTTCGGGATTAAATTAAATGAAACTTATAACCAAAGGCAATCCTCTCCCTGGCTTTGTGAAGGCTATGATCATGGCGCCTGCTCTGTTGATGACATCAACCCTGCATGCTGAAGTGTCCAAACAGGACGCGGATATACAGAATGTGCGTAGCGGCATGAACAAAGTGCTGAAAAGCGGCGAGATCAGCAGTATTACACCCAGTGCTGTGGATGGCCTGTATGAAGTGATGGTTGGACCGCAGCTCTATTACGTCACCGCGGATGGTAAACACCTGCTGAATGGCAAGCTCTTCAATATTGAAAAGCGACAGGATCTGACCACCCCGAAGATCTCCAGGGCCAAGGCGGTCTATATCGAGTCGATTGGTGAAGATAACATGGTTATATTTGCCCCCGAAGAGTACAAACATACCATTACCGTGTTTACCGATATCGATTGCGGTTACTGCCGCAAACTCCACGAGGAGATGAAGGACTATAACGATCTGGGAATCCGGGTGCGTTATATGATGTATCCAAGGGCTGGCTTCGGCAGTGAATCCTTCCAAAAGGCTGTCTCCGTACTCTGTGCCGATGACAGGAACGAAGCGATGACCCTCTCCAAGTCGGGTGTGGAGATTCCAGTCAAGAACTGTGAAAACCCGGTTCGAGATCACTTTCAACTGGGCCAGTTGCTGGGTGTGAATGGAACGCCGGCGATCTTTCTACAGAGTGGGGATATGCTGCCCGGTTATATTCCGGCCAAAAAGATGAGTTCCATCCTGAATGAGATGGATATGGAGCTGGCCAGTCGGAATGGTGCAGAGAGCCAGTAAAGATCAATCTGGCATGCTACTGGTGAGATTCACACAGAGTACATGTGATTAACTGAATCGGGTTGCGGGGATATCATGTCTATCCCCTGGTTTCGTGTGGGATTTGATCAGAGATCGATGGATTTCTGTGCTTCTAGCTTGATCAGGGAAGTGATTGAAATCCTGCAGCACAACAACTCGCTTACACTAATAAAGAGTCAGGGTCATGGATCCGCCCCAACCCTACCTGAAAAAAATGGACTAGTCTGGTAATTTACACAGTTGAGATTACCGGTCTGGTCCTTTATGTTTGATCAGATCTTGATGTGGTCGTCTGCCGATCCATCAATCTTTGATCTCAATCAAAAAAAGCGGACTTGGGAGAGAGCTTGATTATAGAAGTGGCCATGCGTACCGATAAAGGTATGGTACGAGAGCAAAATGAAGACGCAATCGGCGGTGACCCGGATCTCGGTGTGCTGATTCTGGCCGATGGTATGGGGGGAGCCAATGCCGGTGAAGTGGCCAGTGAACTGGCTGTCGATCTGCTGTCGAGCCAGCTGATCGTGGGCAGGACCAGTGAGACCATGCCTGATGAGTTATCCATGCGAGTGTCGATCGAGACGGTCAATCAGGCCATTCTGGAACTGGCTGAGCAAGTGCCCGAGTATCAAGGAATGGGAACAACCCTGGTGATGGGTGTGTTCGACCAAAACAGTATTCGTTATGCCCATGTTGGTGATTCAAGACTCTACAGGTTACGCCAGGGCCGAATGGAACAGTTGACGATAGACCATACACTGATCCAGGAAATGATTAATCTGGGTGACTTTGCCAATCTGGAAGAGGCGATGATGGCTGGCGTTCCCACCAATGTGCTTTCGAGAGCACTGGGATCCCAAACTGAGATAGTGTCTGATATTGCCGAATCGGAAGTTGAGCAGGGTGACCTCTATCTGTTCTGCTCGGATGGACTGACCGGTATGGTGACGGATGATGAAATGCAAAGTATTCTTGAAAACAAAAATCTGGATCTTGAGCAGCAGGTGAATGAACTGGTCGATTTTGCCTGTCGCTGTGGCGGCGTCGATAACATCTCAGTGATTGTAGTGCGGCCACAATTAAGCACTGAACAATGAAAAAAGTGATAATTGAATACCTGGGTAGATGATGTATGGAAAAACTCGTAGTTCTGAGTGACGATGAGTCCCCACAAGAGTTTCCTCTTGTAGATAAACGACTGTTAATCGGACGGGATGCGACCTGTGATGTCTGTCTCGGCGATCGCTCGGTGAGTCGCCATCACGCTACTCTGCTGCGTGTCTTTCGTGGCTTTTCCATTGAGGATGAAGGCAGCACCAATGGTACCCGTGTGAATGGGGATGTGATTACGAAAAGGTTTCTCAAGCATGGAGACTTGATCGAAATCGGCAAGTACAACCTGCGTTATATTGCGCAACTTCCTCATCATGAGATGGAAGAGGAAGATCCGGATCGCACTGTGGTTATCAAACCGGTTCAGACTACTCCGGCAGAAGCGGCTGCCACTCCGGCTCAACCGATCAAACCGGCAATATCCACGACACCAGTTGCTGATGATAAAGTAACGGTCGCAGCTGCTCTATCGGCGGAGAAACCTGCAATGAAACCGGCTGCTCCATCAACAGCACCCAGCGGCAGCCCGGCACAGAACGGTACGGCAAAAGTCCGTTTCCTTGAGGGTGATCATAAAGGCGAGGAGCGGGTGATTGATCGCTCCTTCTTCAGTGTTGGAAAACCCGGTGGTGACCTGATCCTGATCAATCATCGTCATAACGGTTACTACCTGTTGAAGGTAGGTGGCGACAACGTGCCGATGATCAATGGGAAACCGATCAAGGCAGGTGGGGTTGAGCTGAGCAATGGTGACCGAATCACCCTCGGGGAGCTCTCCCTTGAGTTTGTGGATTAGTGTTAACAGGCCTTAACCGCCCGGACAGAAGGAGCGTTGCCTCGATCGGCCCACTAGTTGATACTCTCACCTCTCGACGTGAACCGATAATCACTGCTGAGCAGTGAGGTCAAGCGCATGCAGTCGGCGAAGTTTGTGGTGTTTTCGAGAATGCCATGCTTGATAACCCCTTCCAGCAGATCCTTGCCATCCCAGTTGGGATTGGTCAACTCAGACAGAAAACGGCTCTCCTGTGGATCGAGTTGACGGAATGTCAGCGCGGTACCCCGGTGATTGATGCGGGTGACCTGTGCGGTCAATTGTATCGACTCGACCTGTCCCGGTCTCCTGAATAACACCCGGTAGTGATCGTTGAGCTTTGCTCCACTCAATGCGTTGACAAACAGGCCAGATTGGCTGATGTCGGCAATGGTCCGATTTTGGCTGACCCCATTGGCTTTGGATACAAAGGTGACCTGAAAGGATGTTTTTGTTCTTGGATTTTTACGTGCATCCATTGGCGTGACTCCGTCATCAAAGTGTCACATTCCAATTTAGGCTGTTGTAAAGCAATTGAATATAGTGGTGAATGCCCCTCGATATCAGGGATTACCATAATGTGCGCATCCTATCAAAAAGGTAAATATCATAGGATGTGACAGGCTCGCACCTCAGCTTGCCCGGTTCAATACAGGCAGAGCCACTGCTTACATGCAGATAAGTTCTTCAATAATCAGTAGATCAATCCTTCAAACGAAATCCGATATCGATCGTCACCTGCCAGTGGGCGACCTGTCCATCTTCAATATGCCCGCGGGTCTCCACAACTTCAAACCACCCCATGTTACTGATGGTCTCGCCTGCCCGGGCAATGGCATTTCGAATGGCATCGTCGCTACTGCTCTGGGAGGAGCCGACTAACTGAATCTTTTTATAGACATGATCGCTCATTAAACACCTCGGTGATTGTTACGTTTGGGGAATTCAGGATTCACTGGATTCCAGTTTCTCTTTCAACAGATAGAGTTGCTCCAATGCCTGACGGGGGGTCAGCTGATCGGGATCGATCCGCTCCAGCAGGCTCTCCACGGCAGAGGGTTCGGCAGGCTCAGGAGAAAGGTTGAAAAGGGGAAGTTGGCTCTGCTGCTGTTCCGCATGTTTTTGCGCGCTGGCCTCAAGTTCCAGCAGCCGTTGCCTTGCCTTCTTGATTACGGTTTTCGGTACGCCAGCCAGGGTCGCCACCTGCAGACCGTAACTCTGGTTGGCCGGACCCTCTCTGACGGCATGGAGAAAAACAATGCTCTCTCCATGCTCGACCGCATCCAGGTGAAGATTGGCAATTCCCGGATACTCTTCGGGCAGTGTGGTGAGTTCAAAATAGTGAGTGGCAAACAGGGTGAAGGCGCGCAGGTAGGTGGCCAGTTCCACAGCACAGGCCCAGGCCAGTGAGAGCCCGTCGAAAGTGGAGGTACCACGGCCCACCTCATCCATCAGCACCAGGCTCTGTTCGGTGGCGTTGTGCAGAATATTGGCGGTCTCTTCCATCTCAACCATGAAGGTGGAGCGACCACCAGCCAGATCGTCCGAGGCCCCGATACGGGAGAAGATCCGGTCGACCGGTCCCAGTTGTGCCGAGGCGGCCGGTACAAAGCTGCCCGCATAGGCGAGCAGGGTGATGATCGCAATCTGACGCATGAAGGTCGATTTACCACCCATGTTGGGGCCGGTGATCACCAGCATCCGCTGCTGCTGGTCGAGGGTTACGCTGTTGGCGACAAAGGGATCCTGACTGACCTGTTCAACCACTGGGTGGCGACCGTCCACGATTTTCAATCCGGGGTCGTCAACCAGATCCGGACGGACCAGATTGAGACTCTGCGCCCGTTCCGCCAGATTGCACAGTACATCCAGATGGGAGAGGCCTTCCGCGCACTGTTGCAGCGCGGACAGGGACTCAGCCAAACGCTCCAGCAGTTGATCATAGAGCAGTTTCTCCCGGCTCAGGGAGCGTTCTCTGGCACTCAGTACCTGATCCTCAAATTTCTTCAGCTCCGGGGTGATGAAGCGTTCGGCACCCTTCAGGGTCTGGCGACGTATGTAATCATCCGGCGCCTTGTCCGACTGGCTGCGGCTGATCTCAATGTAGTAGCCGTGCACCCGGTTGTAGCTCACTTTCAGATTGGCGATGCCGGTGCGTACCCGTTCCCGGCTCTCCAGATCGAGCAGAAACTGATCGGCGTTCTGGGAGAGGGCACGCAGTTCATCCAGCTCCGCATCATAGCCTTCAGCGATCACTCCACCGTCACGGATCAGCATGGGTGGCTGTTCGATGATTGCGGTCAACAGCAGCTGATACTGTTGCGGGTGTTCACCGATCTCCATAGCCAGGGATTGGGTCAGCGGACTGTCGAGACCTGCCAGCAGCGGTTGCAGCTGGGGCAGGGCGCCAAGTGCGTCGCGCAAGGTGGACAGGTCTCTGGGTCGGGCGCTCTTCAAGGCGATCCGGGAAAGAATGCGCTCGATGTCGCCGATGCCCTGCAGAATCTCCTGCAACGCCGGATAGAGATCGGACTCCAACAGTGCCTGGATGGTAGCGTGACGATTGGCAACCGTTGGTCGGTCCCTCTGTGGCTGACTGATCCAGCGCTTCAGTTTGCGGCTGCCCATTGCAGTGACCGTGCGGTCCATGATGCCGGCCAGTGTGTGTTGGGACTGTCCGCTGAGTGAGTGGATCAGTTCAAGGTTTCTTCGAGTGGCCCCATCGATAATCACACTCTGGTCCCGGTGCTCAACCTGCAGACCGCGGATATGGGGCAGTGCACCGAACTGGGTCTCTTCCACATACTGCAGCAGACAACCGGCAGCGCCCACGGCGGAGGGGTGGTCCTGGCAGCCGAAACCGCCCAGGTCCCGGGTGCCGAACTGCCTGCTCAGTAACTGTTCTGCAGAGTCGAAGTCGAAGTGCCATACCGGACGACGGGTGATACCGCAATTAAGGCTGATGGTCTCTGGCAGGGACGACTCCTCATCAAGCAGAATTTCCGCCGGATTGAGACGCTCCAGCTCTCCTCCCAAAGCCTCCATGGTGGCCACCTGCTGAATGGTGAAGCGACCACTGGCCAGGTCCAGAGCGGCCACTCCCATGCCATCCTTCTGTTCATTGACCGAGACCAGCAGGTTCTCCTGGCGCTCTTCCAGCAGAGCCTCATCGGTCAGGGTCCCCGGGGTAACGATACGCACCACCTTGCGTTCCACCGGCCCCTTGGTAGTGGCTGGATCGCCGATCTGCTCACAGATTGCCACCGACTCCCCAAGTTTCACCAGCCGTGCCAGATAGCCTTCGGCCGCATGGTAGGGGACCCCAGCCATGGGGATGGGTTTGCCCGCCGACTGGCCCCGTTTGGTCAGGGTGATGTCGAGCAGTCGTGCGGCCTTCTCTGCATCGGCGAAAAAGAGCTCGTAAAAATCCCCCATGCGGTAGAAGACCAGCATGTTGGCGTGTTCGCCCTTGATGCGCAGATACTGCTGCATCATCGGCGTGTGCTGCTGGCTTTTGGCGGCTTTTGTCATCAGGCGGGGAGACGACTATTCAAAGGCGTAGTGCTTTTCCACATCCTTAAGGATCTCCCAGGTGCACTTCATGCCGGCCGGGAAGGTCACCAGGTCGCCGCAGCCGAACTCCTGGGGTTCACCCCCCCTCCGGGGTGACAATCACTTTGCCGCGCAGGAAGTAGCAGATCTCGGTCTGGTCGTAGCTCCAGTCGAATTTCGACACCTCCTTGCTCCAGATCGGCCAGTCGTAGACCCCCTGGATCTCCAGCTTCATGGAGGATGGGCGGTGTTCGCAGAGTATCTTTAACTCAGTCATTTGTCTGTTTCGTTTTAGTCTTGGTGGGGAGCCAGCTATCGGTATGCGGCTAACAGTCAGACGGGAGAGTTTACCCTGAAAGGGGGAGCAGGTTAACCCGGGTTAATAATCAAAGTGACTTATGCATTTTTGTCATGGTTGAGGTCAGAGTTGTCAGAACCAATCAGGCTCTCAATGGGAATATGTAACCCCTTCCAGAGCTTAAGAATCAATCGACAGAGGGCGCTTACGATTCAGTCCACTCAATGCGCTGCCAAAAGCATCTCAGCCTTTCAGCCTTTTCAGGATTCAGCCAAACAGCATAATGCAAATAATGCCTGACCTGGTTTTTTGTTTGTTTAGTTTACCCTCGGAGCTCATGATATCAGCCGTATACTTTTTCTTATGCAATCCAGCCCGGCAAGATGCAATAAACCGCCCCTTGGATCTTTGCCTGTTCCCAAGCAAGCTTTTCTAAAGCGCTGAAAGAATGTGCAGTGTCCTCTGTCTGGCTCGCACCAGAATAGGGCGAAAAGGTGCCTAACTCCCCCCCGTTTGTGCAGTTTCTGTGCGTATTTTACCCAGTATCCGGCCAATTCCCCTGGCCCAATCCTTGCGAGAACAATCTGATGTTCGATAACTAAACCACATCATGGAGGTCTCTCATGTCGGCTGCACTCAGTCACCAGCACATGACGGTCAAACATGTGCTCAATCACGACATCATGCACTGCACCGCCGATGGTGTGCAGGGCAACCATCTCTACTCCGGCCGGGCCCTGGGCGTTACCGATCCTGGGGATATCATCCAGTTGCACCCCGATCTGCAGCCCCTGTGGCGGGATATCGAGTCCCATTACCAGCGGGTCGGCCTGCCCTACAGCCGCAACGTGATCTGGAACCTCGATCTGGGGCAACTGGCGCGACATGCGGGATTCCGCCCCTCGGTATTCTTTTACGGGCCTCACGAGGCCCGGGTATGGGGCGACTCGGGCTGGTTCGAGACGGTGGATTTCATCAACTCGAAGAACAACTTTATGGCCCTGGCGGAGGAGTTGGGCGTCGACGCACCGAAAACCATCTGTTTCAATAGTGTGGACGCCGTCACGCCGGAGGCGCTTCAAGATGTCGTCTTTCCCTGTTATCTGAAAGCCGCGATCTCAGTGTCAGGGGTGGGCATCTATCGCTGCGACGACGGATCAGAACTGGCTCAAGCCCTGACCAAATTCGAACCTGGGGTGCCGGTGCAGATCCAGGAAGAGGTAATCGCCGAGAACTTTCTCAATCTTCAATACATCGTGGAGCATGGTCAGCTCTACCGTCTGGCCGCCACCGAGCAGATACTCGACGGCTTCGTCCACCAGGGCAACCGTCACCCTGCCTCCCACGAGCCCTGGGATATCGTCGAGCCCATGGCCGAGTGGATGGTCAAGCACGGCATGCAGGGCATCTTCGCCTTCGACGTGGCAGTGGCCCAGACCGATCGTGGCCTGCGCTTTCCCGCTATCGAGTGCAATCCCCGCTTCAACGGCGCCTCGTATCCCACCCTGATTGCGGCTAAGATGGGTATCCCCGAGTGGTACGCCGTCACCTTCTCGACCCGTCACCGCAAGCTGGCCGACATCGATCTCTCCGGACTCGAGTACGACCACGAGAGCGGCCAGGGCGTGATCTTGGTCAACTGGGGTACGGTACTGGCGGGCAAGCTGATGTTCCTGATCGCAGGATCCGAGCACTATCAGAAGATGGTGCAGCGGGAGCTTGCCGCACGACTCGACTGACTTTATCCCCGGCCCCGGCCGGGTTCGATCTGGATGTTTTGACACATGGGCCAACAGGGTCACTATTCATTGATGATTCACGGGGGCGCGGGCGCCCTCGACAACGTAAAAGATGAGAAGGTCGCGGTACGCTATCTGGAAAGCATCCGCCGCATACTGGAGCACGGCCGCGAGGTGATGGAGCTGGGAGGATCCGCCCTGCAGGCAGTGGAGACCTGTGCTTCGCTGCTGGAGGACGACCCGGTCTTCAACGCCGGTTGCGGTTCGGTACTTAACGAGTACGGCAAGGTGGAGATGGACGCCGCCATCATGGACGGCCGCGATCTCTCCGCTGGTGCGGTGGCGGCAGTGCAGAACATCGCCAATCCCATCCAGCTGGCGCGCTACGTGATGACCGAGAGTGAACACGTGATGTTGATCTCCGAAGGGGCGCTGCACTTCGCCGACCACTGCGGCATGCAGCGTGAGCCCGATAACTACTTCTATACCCCCGACCGGGTGGCGCAGCTGGAAGAGGCACGAAAAAAGCACAAGATCATGCTCGACCACGACGAGTCCGACAGCGAGGACCAGAAGTACGGCACCATCGGCGCCGTGGCCCGCGATCCCGACGGCAACCTGGCTGCCGCCACCTCCACCGGCGGCATCGTCAACAAGCGCATGGGCCGGGTCGGCGACTCCCCCATTGTCGGCGCCGGGGTCTGGGCTGACAATGAGACCTGCGCCGTCTCCGCCACCGGCTACGGTGAGGACTTCATGCGTACCCTGATCGGCAAAACCGTCTCCGACTTCATGTTCATGCAACAGATGAACGGTCCCCAGGCCACCCAGGCCGGACTCGACTATCTCAGCCGCAAGGTCAAAGGCCGTGGCGGCATCATCACCATCGACAAGGACGGCAACTGCAGCAGCGGCATGACCACCAAGAAGATGATCCACGGCTGGATCGAGAAGAGCGGTGAGACACTGGCCAGGTTTTAACAGTCAGTATAAAAGTCGCAATGGTACTGCTGGCAAGTAAGCTTTTTACTTCGTAGGGTTGAGTTCGCGTTGTTCAGCTCTTTCGCGCACCTTCCAGACGGTGTCAGGCAGTATCCATCCATAATTTGCCAAGTTTACTTACATCTGGAAATTTTATGTGAATCATCTGTTATCAAGGAGATACGATGCCAAAACCAAGGAAAACTCTGGTTCTGCTGGATCCGCGTAATAAGGCTGTTTATTCTTCCTATACACGGGGTTAGGGGAGAGGATGAGCGCCAGGCGTTGCAAGTCATGCTGGGTATGCTTCCGACACTTGTAGATGAAGATCCGTCAACAACCGCTGGGAGTGGAATGGTGAACAGGGAGCCTATTTTATTACCCAGAGCCTATATACTTGATTATACCGGAAATGGAACAGCGTGTGGCCCGTGTCGGCAGTCAGCGTGTCCGGTTGCGATAGGATTCGTTGAGAGGTTTCAGCGCAGGGGGCAGGGACGGGATAGCGAGAATATTCTAGTTTTATCAGTAGTATATGCGGAATCTGACCAGTCTACGACTGCAAGCCTATAAAGACCTAGTCCTACGTGCCCGCGGCGGCATCATTATCTACCTGGTCGTTTGGTTGATTCCGGCGTTATGGGTTGGGATGCAACAGCGCACCCCACTGATCTTCTATGCCAATACCCTTCTGTTTGTCGTTGTCGCTCTGGCCCGTAGCATTCACTACCTGCGGTTCAAGAAGGACCCTTCCGCCAACCCCAACCAGAGGTACCGGGTTCTTGTCGGGCTGATTCTGTTTAGCGCGCTGCACTGGGGTGGGGTATCGGCTTGGGTTGTTTACGGTAGTCCCTATGAAGAGTTGCACTACCCCTACATGATTATCCTTGCCGCATTTGCACTTGGAGGCACCGCTATACTTAGCATCTCCTTTTTTACCAGCATCCTCTATCCGCTTTTGATCTATGTTCCTACGATCTCCATTGGTCTGATCTTTTTTGGCGATGAAGATCACATGCTGGCGGTGCTGGCACTCTTCTCTACCATCTACGTGATAGAGGCGGCCCGTGTTTCAAGAAGAGACTACTGGACTGCCATCAAGAGCAAAAAAGAGGCTGAGGAGCGAGCGGTACAACTGGAGAAAGTCAGTGCCACCGACCCGCTCACCGGGCTTTACAATCGTCTGTACTTCAATGATCACTTTGTTGAGGAGTGGTCTCGATGCAGCCGCCTGCAAATCCCCCTGGGCCTGTTGATGATCGATATCGATCACTTTAAATCAATCAACGACAGGCATGGTCATCTCGCGGGAGACGCTTGCCTGAAAGAGGTCTCTTTAGCACTTAGAAAAAAAGTACAGCGAATCACTGATACTGTTGTGAGATTCGGCGGGGAAGAGTTCGTTATCCTGTTACCCAACACGGATGAAACAGCTGCGGCGACAATTGCTCAATCCTTGCTGCATGCTATATCGGAGATAACACCCACCTGGGGGGAAGGAAGCTCCTCTGTCAATTGCTCCATCGGACTGGCATGCATCGTTCCTGATCATCACAAGACAAGAGAAAGTCTTCTCAGAGCAGCAGATGCGGCGTTATACCAGGCGAAAAGCCAGGGACGGAACAGATACTGTGCCGCAAAACTCTGATTAGTGTAGACGTTAGAGTGTAGACGTTAGAGTGTAGACGTTAGAGTGTAGACGTTAGAGTGTAGACGTTAGAGTGTAGACGTTAGAGTGTAGAGAAGTGTAGAGAGAGTGTAGAAGTCTGGATGAAGAAGTCTGGATGGACACCCATCAAAAGTTTAGATAAAAGTGTAGATAGTGTAGATGGACACCCATCCAAAAGCACTTGGGCAACTTCGTAAAATCGGCGTTAAAGTCGTGATTGATGATTTTGGTACAGGTTATTCTTCTTTAAATTATCTCAATCAACTGCCTCTTACCCACCTTAAGATCGACAAGATATTTGTGTCTGATATCCCACAGGATAAAATGATGTAGCCATTGCCAAAGCCATAATCAGCATGGTTACAAATTTGTCACTGGATGTATTGGCGGAGGGTATCGAGACCGAAGATCAGCTTAAGTTTCTGCTTCAGCAGGGTTGCAAATGTGGGCAGGGATTCTACTTTGTGCGACCGATGCCGGCCCCTGAGTTAGAAGCATTTGTAAACCCACCTATTTTAGTGCCAGCCTAAATTAGAGTTCTCCTGCTCATATTTCTTTCGGTATTCGACAGGTGTTAATTTACCGAGTGACTGATGCGGCCGCTCTTCGTTGTATTTTCTGATCCACTTTTCAGTGATACCTCGAACCTCAGTCAGACTGCTAAACAGATACAGATCCAATACCTCAGTCCGATACGTTCTGTTGAACCTCTCAATGAACGAGTTCTGAGTTGGCTTCCCTGGTTGGATAAAATCCAATGTCACTCCATGTGTCTCAGCCCAGTCTGCCAGAGCAACTGATGTCATTTCAGGACCATTATCCAGCCTGATTTTCTTCGGATAGCCTCGTTGTTCAGCTACCCGCTCCAGAATACGTATCGCTCTGGGAGCTGGCAGATTTAAGTCAATTTCAATGGCCAAAGCTTCGCGGTTAAAATCATCAACAACATTGAATGTCCTGTATCGTCTGCCACAAGCCAGAGCATCACTCATAAAGTCCATCGACCAGCACTGGTTGATTTGTTTCGGTACTGTCAGCGGCTTTGGATTGCGACTGGGTAATCGCTTCTTGCCTTTGCGCCGCATGTTCAGCTTCAACAGCTTGTAGATGCGGTAAACCCGTTTGTGGTTCCAGGGTTTGCCTTCTCGCCTCAATGTATCGAACATTAACCCGAAGCCGTACGTTGGCTCTTTTTCTGCCAGCTGCTGTAAAGCATCAATCACAGGCCTGTCACGATCTGTATCAGGCTCATAGACATAGCTACTGAGACTGAGGTTCATGGCTTTGCAGGCCGTCCGCTGACTCATCTCATGCTCACTTCGCAGGTAGTCAACAAGATGCTGTTTCTCAGCTGGCTTTAGAGCTTTTTTTCGATCACATCCTTTAGGGCATGATTTTCCAGGCTCAGTTCGGCAAACATCTGTTTGAGCTTGCGATTTTCTTCTTCCAGCTCCTTCAGGCGCTTAATGTCGGATGCCTCCATACCGCCATACTTGCTTTTCCAGTTGTAATAGGTGGCATCAGAAATCCCATATTCTCGACAGACTTCCTTGACCATCCTGCCGCCTTCAACTTCTTTCAATATCCGGACAATCTGTGTCTCAGAATATTTTGATCGTTTCATTTTCATTCCCCCGTTGGTCATAGTTTAACCGGAGAACTCTTATTATCGATGGCCCAATTATCGGGGAGGATTACAATTCATGTCGCAGCGTACCTTAAAAGTCGAGTAATGCCGAAATCGGCAAGCAAACCAGCCCAGGCTTGCCTATCCATCTAACTACTGACTAGGTTTTGTGATACAGGAAGCCTTCGATTCTTGACATTTCAAGCTGAAAATATCTTTAATAATCGGTGATTTAACTGCAAAGCTTCACGTGAGAAAAAGCCAACTAAAGATATCGGTAAATTTTCCGATAAAAAGGCTATGTAAAACTATAATAAAAAAACCACTCATAAGAGAAATCAATAGTGGCTAATTTAACGACACCCTCTGCAACAACAATACAGCGTGTTTATCACCAACGCGTTCGTTTTCTCTACCAGGGAGGCGTGCGCGCTATCAGTTTTAACATCATCAATGCAGTTCTGCTTTGTTCTGTTTATTGGTTCACGCTACAGCCATCCTATTTAGTGACTTGGCTTATATTGATGACCCTGGTCTCAATAGCACGTATGACACACACCAGCCTGTCTCTGGAAAAAAGCTGGGAGTTCTCCTCGGATAAAAGCAAAATGCTTGAATTTCGCCTTGGAGTCTTTGTAACAGGAGTAGTTTGGGGGACAGGATTTGCTATTTTTAGCCCCGAGTTGAACGACACCTACACCTTGCTCTTCCTGTTTACCCTCGCAGGCATGAGCGCTGGCGCCTTTTCATCCATGGCCAGTGACAGATTCACCTATCTACTCTACATCTTACCGATGCTGATTCCTGCCATATCCATTAGTGCATCGCAAGGAAATCTTCTAAGTCTGGTCATGACGATCATGCTCATACTTTTTACCCTCATGCTTACAGTCTCTCATAAGCTTGCAGCTAAGACCTTTGCTGATGGATTTGAGTATCGCTTCGAGCACGAAGATCTTGTGAAAGAATTAGTAAAGAAAAATGATGACTTGAACTCCCTGAATCATGAGTTAGAGAAAACCCAGAAGGAGCTAAGCAGGATATCTCTTTCTGATGAGTTAACCCAGATACCTAATCGACGGCATTTTATGCGAGTCCTGCAACTAGAAATAAAACGTGCTCGTCGGGAACATACGCCCCTGTCCGCCGTCATGATCGATGTTGATTACTTTAAGAGATTCAACGACACATATGGGCACTTAGTAGGTGACCAATGTTTACGCATGATTGCAACTGTCCTACGGGAAACTCTACAGCGATCAGGTGACTTCCTGGCTCGCTACGGAGGCGAGGAATTTGTCGCACTCTTACCGAACACCAACCAGGATAGTGCTTTAATTGTTGCTGAGCGGATGCGCATGGCTATCTTTGATGCTGACATAGAACATCGTGAATGCGCATTAGGCCGGGTAACGATAAGCGCCGGTATTGCATCTTGTTCTGCAGTCAATGGATGTAAAAATTGGCATACACTTATCGAGCTTGCTGATCGATCCTTGTACCACTCAAAGTCTAAAGGGCGAAATCGCGTATCTGCACACGACCAAAATGCCGTGGTAATCCCATTAACGCCTGGCCATACTTCCCTGGATTAACCGCTTTGCGCATGGTTTCATTTTTGCTTCACCTGACTCTACCGCCCAGCCGGCGATTATGGGCCGGGTGCTTGGTTGTATATCGGTTGTATATGGATGGTTGTATATCACCTTGTATATGGACACCCATCCATAATTCCCATCCATAATTTGCCAAGTTTACTTACATCTGGCAATCTATGTGAATCATCTGTTATCAAGGAGTGATACGATGCCAAAACCAAGGAAAACTCTGGTTCTGCTGGATCAAACCCCCTATTACCATTGCGTATCACGCTACGTCAGGCGTGCTTTTCTTTGTGGATTCGATACGCTTTCCGGGAAAAGCTATGAACATCGTCGACGGTGGATCATCGATCGCATGAAGCTGTTGGCTGAGATTTTTGCCATCGATATCTGCGCCTATGCCGTGATGTCCAATCACTACCACGTCATCCTTCATGTCGA
>NZ_LVJW01000008.1 GCF_001708965.1 Candidatus Thiodiazotropha endoloripes
ATTGATCTGGCAGAAGGTTCAGCTCTCTCCTTCTCCACCTCATCAGAAGTCGAAGGGCTGACTTTGAATGAGGATGGGTCCTACAGTTTCGATGCGTCATCTTATCAATCTCTCAGTGCGGGTGAAACTGAGACCATTGAAGTGCCAGTGGCGGTCGCAGATGATCACGGCGCTACGGCTGAAACCACACTGACGATTACCGTCACTGGCACGAATGATAATCCAGTTGCAGAGGCCCAAGAGATCTCGGCGGACGAAGGTGGTTTGGTTAACGGTCAGTTACAAGCCAGTGATGTTGATCTGGTAGAAGGAGGGTCTCTCAGTTTTTCCACTTCATCAGAAGTAGAAGGGCTGGCATTGAATGAGGATGGCTCGTACAGTTTCGATGCCTCATCTTATCAATCCCTCAGTACGGGTGAAACTGAAACTATCGAAGTACCGGTAACCGTCACCGATGACCAGGGCGCCACAGCTGAAACCACACTGACGATTACCGTCACCGGTACTAATGATGCCCCAGTAGCAGAAGCGCAGCAGACAACTGTAGAAGAAGGTGCCTTTGCAAAGGGGCAGCTGAAAGCTGGTGATATTGATCTGGCAGAAGGTTCAGCTCTCTCCTTCTCCACCTCATCAGAAGTCGAAGGGCTGACTTTGAATGAGGATGGGTCCTACAGTTTCGATGCCTCGTCATATCAAACCCTAGGTGTGGGTGAAACTGAAATCATTGAAGTGCCAGTAATGGTCGCAGATGACCAGGGCGCCACAGCTGAAACCACACTGACGATTACCGTCACCGGTACTAATGATGCCCCAGTAGCAGAAGCGCAGCAGACAACTGTAGAAGAAGGTGCCTTTGCAAAGGGGCAGCTGAAAGCTGGTGATATTGATCTGGCAGAAGGTTCAGCTCTCTCCTTCTCCACCTCATCAGAAGTCGAAGGGCTGACTTTGAATGAGGATGGGTCCTACAGTTTCGATGCGTCATCTTATCAATCTCTCAGTGCGGGTGAAACTGAGACCATTGAAGTGCCAGTGGCGGTCGCAGATGATCACGGCGCTACGGCTGAAACCACACTGACGATTACCGTCACTGGCACGAATGATAATCCAGTTGCAGAGGCCCAAGAGATCTCGGCGGACGAAGGTGGTTTGGTTAACGGTCAGTTACAAGCCAGTGATGTTGATCTGGTAGAAGGTGGGTCTCTCAGTTTTTCCACTTCAGAAGAAGTTGATGGCCTTACTTTGAATGAAGATGGGTCCTACAGTTTTGATGCCTCATCTTATCAATCCCTCAGTACGGGTGAAACTGAAACTATCGAAGTACCGGTAACGGTCACAGATGACCAGGGTTCTACAGCTGAAACCACACTGACGATTACCGTCACTGGCACGAATGATAATCCAGTTGCAGAGGCCCAAGAGATCTCGGCGGACGAAGGTGGTTTGGTTAACGGTCAGTTACAAGCCAGTGATGTTGATCTGGTAGAAGGTTCAGCTCTCTCCTTCTCTACCTCATCGGAAGTCGAAGGGCTGACTTTAAATCAGGATGGCTCATACAGCTTCGATGCATCATCTTATCAATCACTTGGTGCGGGTGAAACTGAAACGCTTGAAGTCCCTGTGACGGTCACTGATGATCAGGGTGCCACAGCTGAAACCACTTTAACAATTACTGTCATAGGCACTAATGATGCTCCAATTGCCAATGCAGAGCAGGTTGCAGTAGATGAAGGTGCTCTAATACAGGGTAATCTGGAGGCAGGTGATATAGATCTAGCTGAGGGAGCTTCACTCAGTTTTACCACATCATCAGAAGTTGATGGCCTGACTTTGAATGAGGATGGCTCTTACAATTTCGATGCATCATCTTATCAATCACTCGGTGCGGGTGAAACTGAAACTATCGAAGTACCGGTAACGGTCACAGATGACCAGGGTTCTACAGCTGAAACCACACTGACGATTACCGTCACCGGTACTAATGATGCCCCAGTAGCAGAAGCGCAGCAGACAACTGTAGAAGAAGGTGCCTTTGCAAAGGGGCAGCTGAAAGCTGGTGATATTGATCTGGCAGAAGGTTCAGCTCTCTCCTTCTCTACCTCATCGGAAGTCGAAGGGCTGACTTTAAATCAGGATGGCTCATACAGCTTCGATGCATCATCTTATCAATCACTTGGTGCGGGTGAAACTGAAACGCTTGAAGTCCCTGTGACGGTCACTGATGATCAGGGTGCCACAGCTGAAACCACTTTAACAATTACTGTCATAGGCACTAATGATGCTCCAATTGCCAATGCAGAGCAGGTTGCAGTAGATGAAGGTGCTCTAATACAGGGTAATCTGGAGGCAGGTGATATAGATCTAGCTGAGGGAGCTTCACTCAGTTTTACCACATCATCAGAAGTTGATGGCCTGACTTTGAATGAGGATGGCTCTTACAGTTTCGATGCATCATCTTATCAATCACTCGGTGCGGGTGAAACTGAAACGCTTGAAGTCCCTGTGACGGTCACCGATGACCAGGGCGCTACAGCTGAAACGATGCTGACGATTACCGTCACCGGCACTAATGATGCTCCAATTGCCAATGCAGAGCAGGTTGCAGTAGATGAAGGTGCTCTAATACAGGGTAATCTGGAGGCAGGTGATATAGATCTAGCTGAGGGAGCTTCACTCAGTTTTACCACATCATCAGAAGTTGATGGCCTTACTTTGAATGAAGATGGGTCCTACAGTTTCGATGCTTCCTCTTATCAATCACTTGGAGAGGGTGAAACTGAAACTATCGAAGTACCGGTAACCGTCACTGATGACCAGGGCGCCATAGCTGAAACCACACTGACGATTACAGTAACCGGCACCAATGATGATCCAGTAGCAGAGGCCCAAGAGGTCTCAGCGGAAGAAGGCGGATTGGTTAGCGGTCAATTGCAAGCCAGTGATGTTGATCTGACAGAAGGTTCAGCTCTCTTCTTCTCTACCTCATCAGAAGTCGAAGGGCTGACTTTGAATGAAGATGGGTCCTACAGTTTCGATGCCTCGTCATATCAAACCCTAGGTGTGGGTGAAACTGAAATCATTGAAGTGCCAGTAGTGGTCGCAGATGACCAGGGCGCCACAGCTGAAACCACACTGACGATTACAGTCACCGGCACCAATGATGCCCCAGTAGCAGAGGCCCAAGAGATCTCGGCGGACGAAGGTGGTTTGGTTAACGGTCAGTTACAAGCCAGTGATGTTGATCTGGTAGAAGGTGGGTCTCTCAGTTTTTCCACTTCAGAAGAAGTTGATGGCCTTTCATTGAATGAAGATGGGTCCTACAGTTTCGATGCGTCATCTTATCAATCACTTGGTGCGGGTGAAACTGAAACGCTTGAAGTCCCTGTGACGGTCACTGATGATCAGGGTGCCACAGCTGAAACCACACTGACGATTACCGTCACTGGCACGAATGATGATCCAGTAGCAGAGGCCCAAGAGGTCTCAGCGGAAGAAGGCGGATTGGTTAGCGGTCAATTGCAAGCCAGTGATGTTGATCTGGCAGAAGGTTCAGTTCTCTCCTTCTCCACCTCATCAGAAGTCGAAGGTCTGACTTTGAATGAGGATGGTTCGTACAGTTTTGATGCTTCCTCTTATCAATCACTCGGTGCGGGTGAAACTGAAACGCTTGAAGTCCCTGTGACGGTCACTGATGACCAGGGCGCCACAGCTGAAACCACGCTGACGATTACCGTCACCGGTACTAATGATGCCCCAGTAGCAGAAGCGCAGCAGACAACTGTAGAAGAAGGTGCCTTTGCAAAGGGGCAGCTGAAAGCTGGTGATATTGATCTGGCAGAAGGTTCAGCTCTCTCCTTCTCCACCTCATCAGAAGTCGAAGGGCTGACTTTGAATGAGGATGGGTCCTACAGTTTCGATGCGTCATCTTATCAATCTCTCAGTGCGGGTGAAACTGAGACCATTGAAGTGCCAGTGGCGGTCGCAGATGATCACGGCGCTACGGCTGAAACCACACTGACGATTACCGTCACTGGCACGAATGATAATCCAGTTGCAGAGGCCCAAGAGATCTCGGCGGACGAAGGTGGTTTGGTTAACGGTCAGTTACAAGCCAGTGATGTTGATCTGGTAGAAGGTGGGTCTCTCAGTTTTTCCACTTCAGAAGAAGTTGATGGCCTTTCATTGAATGAAGATGGGTCCTACAGTTTCGATGCGTCATCTTATCAATCACTTGGTGCGGGTGAAACTGAAACGCTTAAAGTCCCTGTGACGGTTACTGATGACCAGGGTGCTACAGCTGAAACGATGCTGACGATTACCGTCACCGGCACTAATGATGCTCCAATTGCCAATGCAGAGCAGGTTGCAGTAGATGAAGGTGCTCTAATACAGGGTAATCTGGAGGCAGGTGATATAGATCTAGCTGAGGGAGCTTCACTCAGTTTTACCACATCATCAGAAGTTGATGGCCTGACTTTGAATGAGGATGGCTCTTACAATTTCGATGCATCTTCTTATCAATCCCTTGGTGTGGGTGAAACTGAAACTATCGAAGTACCGGTAACGGTCACAGATGACCAGGGCGCCACAGCTGAAACCACACTGACGATTACCGTCACCGGCACCAATGATGCCCCAGTAGCAGAAGCGCAGCAGACAACTGTAGAAGAGGGTGCCTTAGCAAAGGGGCAGCTGAAAGCTGGTGACATTGATCTGGCAGAAGGTTCAGTTCTCTCCTTCTCCACCTCATCAGAAGTCGAAGGGCTGACTTTGAATGAGGATGGTTCGTACAGTTTCGATGCTTCCTTTTATCAATCACTTGGAGAGGGTCAAACTGAAACCATCGAAGTACCTGTGACGGTGGTTGATGATCAGGGTGGTTCATCCGATACCTATCTGACTATCACGGTAACCGGAACCAACGATCTTCCAACGGTAGTTACCGAAGAGGTCGTGGTAGATGAGGGGAAAATCATTAAAGGACAATTAGAGGCTGATGATATCGATTTACCGATTGGAGCCTCTTTGACCTTTTCAACAGATGCAAATGTCGATGGATTGACTCTCCATGCGGATGGTTCCTATAGCTTTGATGCAAGTGGTTATGAAGGATTGGATTCAGGTGAAACCGCAGTTATCGAAGTACCTGTGATAGTTGAAGATGATCATGGAGGGAAAGCCGAAACTATTTTGACCATAAATGTAGAGGGTATCGATAGTAATTCGGATTCATCTGGAGAACATACCGGTAGTGATCCTGACGAAAACGAGGAGAACCGTGGCAGAGGAGAGGAAGAGCGGGAAGAACACCGAGGTAGAGGCGGACGGGACGACCGTGAAGAGCACCGAGGACGAGGAGACCGGGACGACCGGGAAGAACACCGAGGACGAGGCGGACGGGACGACCGTGAAGAGCACCGAGGACGAGGTGATCGGGAAGACCGTGAAGAACACCGCGGACGAGGTGATCGGGACGACCGTGAAGAACACCGAGGTAGAGGCGGACGGGACGACCGTGAAGAGCACCGAGGACGAGGCGGACGGGACGACCGTGAAGAGCACCGAGGACGAGGTGATCGGGACGACCGTGAAGAGCACCGAGGACGAGGTGATCGGGACGACCGTGAAGAGCATCGAGGACGAGGAGACCGGGACGACCGTGAAGAGCACCGAGGACGAGGCGGACGGGACGACCGTGAAGAGCACCGAGGACGAGGAGACCGGGACGACCGGGAAGAACACCGCGGACGAGGCGATCGGGAAGACAGGGATGAACACCGAGGACGAGGAGACCGGGACGACCGGGAAGAACACCGAGGACGAGGCGATGGGGAAGACCGTGATGAGCACCGAGGACGAGGCGATCGGGAAGACCGTGAAGAACACCGCGGACGAGGTGATCGGGACGACCGGGAAGAACACCGAGGACGAGGAGACCGGGACGACCGGGAAGAACACCGAGGTAGAGGCGATCGGGAAGACAGGGATGAACACCGCGGACGAGGCGATCGGGACGACCGTGATGAGCACCGGGGTCGTGGCGACGATGATGACCGAGAACACCATAGAGGTTGGGAGCATCGTGATAATTGGGATGAACACCCTCGAAATGGTGAGCATGGCGAACGACATGAACATCGTGGTCATAGATTTCGTGAAGACAACGAAGAGTCCCAAGCCTCACCGACTGACATCCAGGTTCAGGGTGGAGTTGTAGAAGAGGGCTCTGCAAGCGGAACGGTTGTAGCAACCCTATCAGCCATCGATGAGGATAGTGGTGATCAGTTCAGCTACGATCTGATCCGGGATGATTCAGGACATTTTGATATCGTTGGTGATCAATTGGTTGTCACCCATGGTGCTGATATCGACTATGAAGATCGCAGTGCGCATCAGATATCGATAAGAGTGACCGATTCGACAGGTAACACGTTCACAGAGACCATTGCGATTAATGTTGCAGACGTGCAGGAAGCCATGTCAGTTGCAGAAGAGGATTACTCAAACGCGGATGTCGACGATGATAGTGGCCTGTTGGAGGATTCAGATGATCTTGATCGCAGGGATGAATTGGATGAGGACTCGGGACTCTCTACAGACTCAGACTATGAGTTCAGTGAAGAGTCTTCAGAGTTGGCGGAAGGAAGTGATTTTGATGACAGTCAGGATCTTGACCATGAAGTCAGAGAGGATGAGGCGGATAATCCATTCGATGGGGCAAATTATTTTGATGAAGGGCGGGCTGAAGGCTGGACTGATGTGGTGCAGCTGAATCCGGATGCAGATCCCAATGCCGATCCATCCAATCCATGGGAAATCTCGGTGGATGGTGAACAGGTTCAGTATGATATTGCAGACAATGCACTTTCCGTAAATCCAGAAACAAGTAGTCAGATTACATTTTCTGATGGTTCTGAGTTGACGATTGAGGGTGTGGAGCGTATTGAGTGGTAAGCAGAGTTATTACACTTTGTTTTTCGGTAGTAGTTCTGAATTGAAAATCTTCAGTTCAAGGGGTACTAAAAGCGATTAACGAAGGCATAGATTTAATACTACCTGATCCAGATAATGGATTTTATAAGTTTCTTGATCTGGGAATACGTTTTACCACGTCTGATAGGATTGGTGAAGAAGTGTTGAATTTTGCCTGTTTATTCGATTTATTGTAGTTATCTTTATTCTCAGTATGTGATGACTGGTGTGTATAAGCCTGAGTTCTCTATACTAGATAGCCTCTACCCTGTTTTTACCTGTGCGCTTGGCCATATATAGTGCAATATCTGAACGCTCAAGAATGTCTGTGTAACTTTCATCGTTCTGATCTATCTGGCTGATTCCAATGCTTACAGTTGTAGCAATGTTTTCATGACTTGAATCGAATGGTTTACTTCTGACATCATCACATATTCGTTGTGCTAAAAGCCTCGCTCCCTCGATGTCAGTCTCTGGTAGTAGCATGACAAATTCCTCGCCACCATAACGTGCTAAAAGATCCTCCGATCTGGTTGAATCCAGAAAAATATTGGCATTATGCTGAAGTATTTGATCGCCTATAGTGTGGCCATATGTGTCATTCACTTTTTTAAAATTATCAAGATCGATAATAAGAATGGAATAATCTCGATTAAACCGCTTGGCGCGTTTGAACTCAATTCCGGCAATTTTATTGAGTTCCCGGCGGTTATAGAGACCGGTCAGTTCATCAGTATTTGCCTCCTGTAACAGCTTGAGTGAAGCTGTTTTTTTCTGTATGCCATTCGTGGCTATAAATCCACTCGTGAGACTGATTACTATGAATATTAAAACATATAGAATCGTTGACATATACACAGGAATTGACGATTGTTGGCTGATTGTTTCGTTTGATAAATAGGAAATATAGACCCAATATCGATCACCGTTTTTCCGTATAAATGCATCTGCCCCGAGTTGTATATTTTCGAGTGTGCCTATCGTGTGTCTGTTGAGTGGATAAGCCCTTTGAAATATATAAACTCCTGTGCTTGTGGTTATTAAGCCGCTGTTACTACCATGTTTTATTTCCTTCCATACCTCAGGCTCTTCGCTTTCAAAAGTTACCTTACTGCTATACATAAAACCCCAGAGCTTTTCTTTTTCTGCCCCCATTAACCAATATCCATCGCTGTTATGCATAGTGACTTTCCCGCGTAGAGATTTGAAGATATCCTTTATCTTCTGAAGCAGTTCAATGGGGGTGTAATTGATGATGAGAACGCCGCGTTTTTTTCCATAGCCGTCGTAAACGGGGGTGGCAAACCGAATGGTGGGGACGATAGGTTTTTCGATCTTACCTTGTTCCATATTCAGGTCTAACGGCGATATATAGATCTCTCCCTGAGCTAGTGTTATTGCGTTTTGATAATAGTATCGATCACTTTTATCCTGTAGTTCTGTCTTTGGTACTATCTCTGGATCTCCCGATGTTTTGTTAACCCTTGTTACCTCTTTACCATTTGCATTAATTAAGCGAATTTGGTCATAGTAAGGTTTTCGCCTCACAAAAAGTGAAAAAGCCCGATTGAGTTCAATCCAATTCAATAAACTGTCATTCTGTAGATACTTTCTGAGAATTTCACCTTCAGAGAGCACAAACAGGTCAGAAAGTTTATCCTTGAACAGGGTTGAGGTGAAATCACCTGCGCTCTTCAACGCAGATTGCTCGCGAGCCACTATTATTTGTTTATCCTGAGATTGTGTTTGTTGGATTATATAAAAAAGAGTGCCATATAATGTTATGGTGGCAGGAATAAATATCTTCAAGAAGAAGATAATAAACGATGGTTTCTTTACCAGTTTTTTGTCCAATGAGGTCTCGGTATTAATCACAGACTGGTTCCTCATTGCGCTTACGCTTTCTACAGTATCGCATAGGAGTGCATCTATAACGGTTCCCTGTTATTTAATGAAAACGCTATTAGCGTATTCAGTAATATGATTGCAAGCATAGTTTTGAGTTGCTTAATCTTCAGGAAAATGACGCACGCTAAATAGGTAGTGACTTTAATGACAATCAGTAGTGAGCTACTGTTTTTCGAGAAGTTATTTAAACTAATTCTATTAGCAGTCATATTTATAATCCTCTGATTAACACCTCCTTATGTGGTTACTAAACCTGATTTAATATCGCGCATGAACTAGCATATCGATAGATGCATCCAGCCTTATTCAGAGCCGATCTTTCTAACGAAACAGCAGGTTTAGTTCTGGTGTGAAAGTTGAAACAGACTAGGTAAACATTCTTATGCCTGTTTTTGATCTATCGGAGATAGAATCGTCTTCAAAGTGTCCAGGGACATCATTAACATCTTATCGACGTGAGGAGTGATGTTTTCTGGACTAAGTCCTGTCTCTTCCCATATTGATGGATCAATCGCCCATATCATCTCTTCAACAGATAGTCCAGTCATCTGGCCTCGGGCAATCGCTAGTGCTATATGAACAAGGGATACGTCGAATTTATGGTCGGTTGCCCCCTTCGGTGTATGGTGATTCTGAATGACGGATATAATACTGTCTGGCAGTTGCCAGGATTTCATCAGTGCGGCACCCACATCCATATGATTGAACCCTAAATAGTGGTCTTCCTCTTCGGCGAGAATCCACTCGTCGCCAGCTGTGATATTTAAGATTTCAGTCGCTTTATCCGGTATTCTCAGGTAGATAACCAAACGTCCAACATCATGTAGCATACCGGCAACAAATAGACGCTCACTATGCAGTACATTACATTGCTGGGCCAATATCTTTGCTATTACGCCGGTTGTTACACCATGGCGCCAATAGTCCTCCATATTGATCAAGTGCTCTGGTATACCAGTAAAAGACCTGACAGCACAGGTTGCAGTCACGAGATTTCGTAACTCCTCGGTACCGGCAATGGTGACTGCTCTGGAAATCGTGTCTATTCTTGATCTGAGTCCATACATAGAGCTGTTAACCAGTCTTAACAGTCTGGAGGAGATGTCTGTATCGGCTGAAATTATTTCGGCAAGCTTGGCTGATGAACAGTTGGGCTGTTCCATCATGTGATTGACTTGTATGAAAACTTCGGGGAGAGCAACCAGCTGGTCGATATCTCTCACAAGTTCATCTGGTGACATGGCAATAACAAACCCCAATAAATTACACCACGGCTAATATAACCAATGGTTCTATGATCCAAATAAGTCGTTTATTGGTATCACTGATACGTGATTACCTATCCATGGGGTTTGATATTTGTATTCCGTAAGAGGCCGCTAATCTAACAAAAGAGACAAAAGATACCTACAAATAAGTACTCCTTCGCTGAGGATATTTGAACTGGTTCTCACTTTTTTGTGCCATTTAACAATTAGATTTATTCTAAATAAAAGCCGCATATAGATACGGAATTCGATAAAGAGTGCTTGGATCAACAAGCGTTCTATCTCTTTCCGTTTGTTGGATTCCTAAGATAAAAAAAATAAGTATGGCTTTGTTGACATAGATCAATAGAAAGATTCTGTGTGCTGGTAAGTTTGGCGACTTTGATTGAATTGGCGCCACATGTCAGTAATAAGCCTCTTAACACTTTTGCTGGTATCACGTGGAATATTTAAGTAAAGAATTATTTATTATGACTTGTATGTAACACGATGGAACTGTTGTGATCGCGCTTGCCATAAACAAGTATGAATATCCTATAGATTAAGATCGATATGTCGGTAAGCAAAGAGCAGATCAGAAAGTACTGTAGGATAAAGTATGTAGAGCATGCCCGTTCTCAAGGTGATACTCATGTAACGATTATATCTTCAGAAGTCACACAAGCATTCCAACTCGATCCCGATGATCCAATTGTATGTGAATCGCTATGGTCGAATGAGTTTGAGTATGAGAATTATCTATTTAGAGTTTCTAACAGTTGTCGAGGGGAGCATGGCGTCTCAATCATGGTCTATCGAATTCTCACTATAAATGAGGAGGAAGATGCGGATAATTGAATTATTCTTATACTAACTTATAGAGCAAATAGCTTTTATTCGATTATCGATGAAAAAATAGTTACCTTGACGCTAATTGACTGGATGGCCAGGATGGCACTCTAAATCTGCTTTCAAATGATCCACTCTATTCTGGAAGTAAAAATAAAGTTTAATCCTTGTGGATGTGTTATCTAGATGGACTTAAATAACACCACATTGCTTCAGTAAACCTTTTTTTAAATATGGTTAGAGTTGGTTTGGCACGTCTCCTCATAAAGCCGTGTCAATTTCTGCTCCATCTCCTGCATACGCCATTTAAGCCATAACGCGTTCTGTTTCATCCCTCTTACTGAAAAACTGCTGATACTATCGTGATGAGTGGCAATATGATCGAATGCTCTACAGAGTTGTTCACAACGTAAATTGAACTCTGAAAACTCATCACAATAAATTTTCAGTCTGTCTGAATAAGAGGGCGCTGCTTTAATCTTTCCATGAAACAATACTCGATACCTTTTTGTTTTGTGAAAATTCAGGAGGAACATTTCGAGATCTGTTGTTCACTCTGTGCCTTGGGGTAGAGGTCAGGTCGTAGTTCATATCGGCTCAATTTACCCTCGGAATGGCGCTCGAGTAAGAGGGTTAACCTTCCACTGGGCTTTCTGAAGCCAGAGGCGATCTGAGTCAGGTAGATATATTTGGTACCGCACTTTGCTGCCAGACGGGTGGCTGCCTCGCGACCTTCCGTTGAAATAAATGTCTTCATATCCATATTGAGGATGAACATTAGCATAGAGCTAAACGAATAGCAATATGTACATGGCCACTAATATAGCAATTAGCTATTATTTTTGACCATGAATATCAAGACGATACGCAAAGCCAATCTACTGGATCAGATCGACCGTTTTCATTCCCAGCGGGAGTTCTCCGAAAAGGTTGGGCTGACACCAGCTCACGTGAGCCAGATGGTCACAGGAAGACGCAATATGGGTGATGTGGTTGCCAGGCGGATCGAAACCGGTCTTGATCTACCTGAAGGTTATATGGATGTTCAGCATCCGGTGGTTGGGGTGGAGTATCAATATCCGAAGAACAAAGGGAGCAGGCAACCAGCCGTCTCGGATGGGGATAATCTGGAGACCCTGCTGATGTCAGTGCGTCAGATGAATCAACGACTCTCACCGAAAACCAGAGAGGTGGTGGCAAAAATTGAGCGGGCTGCGCTGAATGGCAAGTTGACGGATGAGGAGTGGACTACCCTGGAACGCTTGCTCAACTGTTTTGAAAAGGGGTGCTGAACACCCTTATCAACTCGTCAGTAAGATCCTCAACGTGACTGTTCACTCAAGACTTAACGATGCGAAGGGTTGAATCTCAACCCGGTCTCCTTCACTGACCCCGGCGCAACTTTCCGGCAGTAGGATAAAGCAGTTTCCACGACTCATTGAAGTGAGAATTCCCGAGCCCTGTTGGCCGACGGATTCGACGCTGAGTTGGCCATCGTCACCGGTTGAAAAAACACCCCGTATAAATTCATATCGCCCAGGCCGTTTACGGAGTGCGTCATGACAGACTGCCGTCAGGATAAAGGGTTGATAGGGCTTGCCAGTGGCCATGTAGTGTATGGCCGGCAGAACGAACTGATAGAAAGTGACCATGACCGCCACCGGATTGCCGGGCAGGCCAAAGAAGCGGGTTTGCCCCAGTTCGCCGAATGCCAGGGGACGTCCAGGTTTCATGGCGATTTTCCAGAAGTGGATTTCACCCAGCTGCTGCAGGATCTTTTTGGTGTAGTCGGCCTCTCCAACTGAAACACCGCCGGATGAGATTACCATATCCGCCTCTTCAGCGGCTGCCTGGAAGGCCTGACGCAAGGCTTCCGGGTCATCTTTGATTACTCCCATATCGAGCAGATGCACGCCACAGTTTTTCAGCATGCCGTAGAGACTGTAACGGTTACTGTCGTAGACATCCCCCTCTCTCAGGGATTCACCGATACCGCGCAATTCATCGCCGGTGGAGAAGAAGGCGACACGGGGCCTGCGCCTGACACTGACCTCTCCAAAGCCGAGTGATGCCATGACCCCCAGGTCGGCAGCCGTCAGGCGCCTGCCCGGTTCCAGCACACGGCTGCCTTTGGCGATATCCTCACCGGCATGGCGCACATTCTGTCCCTGTTTGTGTTGTGAGGTGAATGAGACCATTTGCGTCTCATCCAGCTTCGCCTGCTCCTGCATGATGACCGTGTCCGCGCCTTCAGGCATCGGCGCGCCGGTCATGATGCGAATACATTCACCGGATTGGCAATGACCTGGAAAGGGTTGACCGGCCACGCTAGTGCCGATCAGTTTGAAACTTGTAATAGAGGAGGATTGCAGATCTGAGCCCTTCAGAGCATAGCCATCCATCGCGGAGTTGGTATGGCCGGGAACATCGAGTGGGGAGATGATTGGTTGTGCCAGCACCCGGCCCAGAGCATCGCGCAGTGCCAGCCGTTCAGTGGTCAGGATCGGCTTGATACCACTCTGGATAGCCTCTCTGGCTGCAGCAACCCGGAGGGTGCTGGATGGTTCAGGGTCAGCGCAACTGGTTTGAGGATTGGTGGCTTGCAGGGTCATGGATGGGGCGTTCTCCGAATCGATAGAGCTGTTGACGAATGAAGTTTGCAATAGCTTCCGGTTGGTTGAGATCCAAGACCGGTAAACCCTCCGGTAGAGAGCATATCGCCTCATCCGTGGCGATGGCAATAACGTTTGAGTCCGTCTGGCAGATCAACGGCTTGCCCAGTTTAGGTCGGTGCAGCTCAATTTTTTGTATGGGAGCGTGTTTGAATCCCTCCACCAGCACCAGGTCGAGGGCGTGATGGTCGAGATGAGGTAGGGTGGACTGCAGATCCGGTTCATTCCGGTCATCGGTTTCGGCAATCAGTGCCATCCGTCCTCTGGAGGCGACCAGCATCTGGCTCGCACCGGATTTACGCAGTTCATAACTGTCTTTATGGGGGTGATCGATCTCAAACTGGTGTTGTGCATGTTTCACCACCGCGATCCTCAGGCCTGCCGCTTTGAGGATCGGCAGCAGTCTGGTCAACAGGGTGGTTTTACCGGTGCCACTGTAGGCTATGATGCCGAGCAGGGGGATCGGGTAATCGATCATCCTTCCACCCTTAACGTTCAGCGGTTTGGGGTTGTTCGAATTCATTCCTTTCCTCTGGCGTATTGATGTTCAGAAAGGTTTCAGGAATATCGGAAAAGTCGGTTGTAACCATTTTATGTTGCGCGTACCAGAGATCGATTTTCCGATCGCCGCCGTCCAGGTAAGCCTTCAGGCTTGGCCGCAGTTTTTTCCCGATCAGGGCATACACCGGTTGCAGGCGCTTGCCGTCGTGAGCCACCGCAATATCCGCATCTGCGTCTTCACGGGCGCTTGCCAGCCGGGCTACCAGATCTTTTGGTAATCTGGGACCGTCGCAGGGTACGGTGATCAGATTCGGGGTAGTGATCTGTTCCAAAGCGGAGTAGATCCCCGCCAAGGGTCCCTGGTAACCACTCAGTTCGTCACGAATCACCGGATAACCGAATCTCTGATAGTCCGTCATGTTTCGGTTGGCGTTGATTAGCAGATGCCCAACCTGGGGTGCGATGGTGTTGATGACATGTTCGATCAGTGGTTTACCATCAAGCAGGACCAGGCCTTTGTCATTGCCGCCCATGCGGCTACCCCGGCCACCGGCCAGGATGACTGCGGTGTAATCTGAACGGTCGTTCACGCCGTGCTCCTGAAGTTTGGGTGAGTCTGATCGAATTCGATCAGTTTCTGATCATCGATGCGTATCAGTTTACCCTGATCCAGGCGTAAGTGCTGGTCTATCAGAGTGGGGAAGTGCATGGGATCGTGGCTGGCCAGCAGCATGGCTGTGCCATCGCTTTTGAAGGCTTCCAGCAGACTGAGTGTTCGATGTCTCGATTCCTGATCGAGGTTGGAGGTCGGTTCATCCAGCAACAGGATGGACGGCCTCTTCAACCAGGCCCGTGCCAGGGAGACCCGTTGTTTCTCGCCACCGGATAGTGATTTGGCTGGCGCGTGGGACAACTGCTGGAGATCGGCCCACTCCAGGGCTTTATCGATCTGTTGTTGACGCTCCCGTTTGGTCAGTTTCACGCCGATGGCATAGTCCAGATTGTAGCTTACTGTGCCGTCAAACATATACGGGTGTTGATGAAGATAGAGGGCATGGTGTTGCAGGGTTTTTTTGACATGACGCCAGTTGAGTGGCCCCTTTCCCAGGTCGATCCGGATGCTGTCCGGTTTCTCCAGTCCAGCCAGAATACGTAACAGGGTGGTTTTCCCCGCCCCATTGTCGCCACTCAACAGGTGGGTCTGTCCAGCTTGAAGGGAGAAGGTGACCTCGTTCAGCACTTGCCTTTTGGCATAGTGTTTTTTCAGGCAATGGACATTGAATTGATCTGTTGTAGTCATCAGGCTGGTTGCCCCTTACCTTGAAAGTGCTGCAGGAAGGCGTTCAGAGTGAATGCCAGAATCAGTAGAACCAGACCCAGGGCGATGCCCTGAGCGAATTCACCCTTACTCGATTCCAAAGCGATGGCGGTTGGAATGTTGCGGGTATAGTGGAGGATATTGCCGCCAAGCATCATTGATGCCCCGACCTCGGCAATAATCCGGCCGAATGCTGCAAGCAGCGCAGCCATCAGCCCAAAACGCGCTTCCCGCATGATGGTGATCAACGCCCTTAGCGGTGTCGCGCCCAGGGTGCGTGCTGTCTCCCAGGCTCTGCGGTCACAGGCTTGCAGTGCCGAGTGTCCCATGGCAACAAGTATCGGAAAGGCAAGTGCGATCTGACCAAGCACCATCGCCGTCTGGGTGAACAGTAACTTCCACTCCCCAAGCGGACCCTGTCTGGAGAGTAGTATGAAAAGGGTCAGGCCTACGACCACGGCAGGCACTGAGAGCAGAGTGCTGTTGATGGAGATCAGCAGACGCCTGCCGGGGAAGTGGTAGTAGGCGAGTATAAAAGCGATCAGCAAGGCCGGTGGTGACGCCACCAGTATGGCAACCCCCGATACCCTGAAGGAGATGGCAATGATCTCCCAGAGTTCAGGGTTACCGCTGAACAGTAACTCCAGGGCTGCCAGCGTTGTGGTTGTTAATGATTCCATGTGATTAATGTTCTGCGGCGGCAAACTCTCCAGCATCGGCGGATGGGGTAAAGAGACGGTTACTGCCAATGCGGAAATTATTGATGCGCTCCTGACCCTCTGGTGAGATCAGCCATTGGATCAGTGCCTGGGCACCAAAATGGTTGGTGTCGGGGTAACGCTGTGGATTCACCGCGATGATGCCATACGGGTTGAACAGCAGGGGATCGCCCTCAAAGCCGATTTTCAGTGGAGACTTCTTCTCATAGGCAAGCCATGTACCCCGATCAGTCAAGGTGTAGGCATCCATTTCTGCTGCGATCTGCAGCACTTTACCCATTCCCTGGCCGGCTTCACGATACCAGCGCCCATGTGGGTCGACTGCCGCCTTCTTCCATAGACCCAACTCTTTTTTGTGGGTGCCGGAATCATCCCCGCGAGAGACGAAGGTCGCCTGATGCTCAGCGATGAGTTGCAGGGCCGTGGTGGCATCCTTGGCTTTTGATAATCCGGCAGGGTCTGATTGTGGACCGACGATCACAAAGTCGTTGTACATCACACCGTATCGCTTTTCACCATGACCCTGTGTGACAAATTCATCTTCCGCAGACCTGGCATGTACCAGAATCACATCCACATCGCCGTCACGTCCCATACGCAGTGCTTTGCCTGTGCCGACCGCAATCACATGTACGTTATAACCGGTGTCGGCTTGAAATTCCGGTAACAGTTCTTTAAGCAGTCCTGAATTGTCGGTACTGGTTGTGGTGGCCAGTCTGATGATTTTGTTGGTGTCTGCATTGGCTGCATTCAAAGGGATAAGCAGTGTCATCAACAGGAGTGTGAATAAGTGTTTCACCATATTTTTATTCATTGGGAATTGCCTCATTGCGGTAACCATTTCAGTATCACTGAATCGTCCATATAAAGTGTGGGTACAGCGATTGATCGGGATGAGTTGTTAAGTAAAAACATAATTAAATTGTGTTTTATTTCTTTTGTGCAGACTTAAACAGTAGTGTGCAACCATTGAACAAATGGCTAAAAAGCCAGTCGTTATCTATGGGTGCGATAGATTTAATTGCAAGAGTGGTGCCACTCTTATACTAAGCAGAGAACAACGATGAATACTTAAGGTCTGATGAGTATTCGTGGGAGTTGTCATGGTATTTGCAATAGCAAATGAACCTGTATTGTCTACTATGTAGATAATGGCAGGATAATAAACACAATTTCTGCATTCTTTAGCTGTCGGTTTCTCCCTTTGCTGTTCAAGGGAGTCCAAAATTGAGACAAATGGTCCCAGATTGACACACTTTTTGTTGGACATTTTGTCTCACTCAGCCGTCGGTGGATTGCCTTGATAGAACAGTACTCAATGAATATTAAGACTGAAGAGCTCGTGGTGCGGGATGAGCCCACTAGCGTTTACCACAAGGAAGGTACAACCAACCGAATGACCTCGGTGCTCATCGTGGACGATGAACCGGGTATCCTCAGCTTTTTGCAAAAAGGGCTGAGACGCTATTTCGGGCTGGTGGAGACAGCCAAGGATGTGGTCACTGCCGAAGAGCTGCGAAGACACTGCCATTTTGATCTGATTATCACGGACATACGCCTGCCAGGGCACCAGGGTGGGGTCGAGTGGGTGAGAGAGTTGCGTGAGCAGGGTGGAACCACCGGGGTTATCTTCATGACCGCCCATGCTGACCTGGAGACGGCCATCTCCGCACTCAGGGCGGGTGCCGAGGACTTCATTATGAAGCCCTTCCGTATGGAGCAGATGGTGGCATCCGTGGAGCGCTATCTGGATCGACAGAAGATGCAGCGTGAGAATTTTGTGTTGCGACGACAGGTCGATCAGATCTATGACAGCTCCGGCATCGTTGGCGAATGCCAGCAGATGCACGCCTTGTGTGAAGTGGTCAAACGTGTGGCTCCAATGCCGTCCACAGTGTTGATCGAAGGTGAATCGGGTACCGGAAAAGAGTTGGCTGCCCGAGCGATACACGACTTAAGCAACCGCTCAGGCAGTTTTGTACCGGTGAACTGTGGTGCGATGAGTGCCGAGTTACTGGAGAGTGAGTTGTTCGGGCATGTCAAAGGTGCCTTTACCGGTGCTCATCTCTCACGGGATGGACTGTTTACCTATGCCAATGGAGGGACCCTGTTCCTCGATGAGATTGGTGAGATGCCTCTGTCGATGCAGGCCCACCTGTTGCGTTCCCTTGAAGAGCGCACCATCCGTCCTGTCGGCTCCAATCGGGAAGTCCCTGTCGATGTACGGATCATCGCCGCTACCAACCGGGATCTGGGGAATGAGGTGCAAAAAGGGGAGTTCCGTGAAGATCTCTACTATCGACTCAATGTATTGACGCTGCGCATGCCAGCCTTACGAGAACGAAGTGAGGATATACCGCTGCTGGCCAACCACTTCATGCATACACTGGCATCCGACCTGGGAATCGATGTCCCGGTTTTGGGTGAGAACGAGATAGAACTGCTGATGCACTACGACTGGCCCGGAAACGTACGGGAATTGAAGAATGTGATTGAGCGCTGTCTGTTGTTGAATCGCTCGCCGAGTCTTTGCATCACCGCCACAGAACAACAGGATGGTGAGACGATTTCTGAGCAATCGGAAGCTTCATTGCAACTCGAGGCAGTTGAGAAAAGGCATATCCTGAAGGTGCTGGAACTTCATAGCGGCAACAAGTCGGCGGCGGCCCGGGTACTGGGAATTTCACGCAAGACACTTGAGCGCAAAGCACAAGCCTGGGGAATCTCCTGATTCCGTGTTGAAACTAATCCGTACCATTCAGAGCACCCTGCGTTATAAAATGCTGGTGCTGGTACTGTTCCCAATTGTTCTGATCATGCCGATTGCACTTGTGCTGGCCATCTACTGGGGCTCCCAGTTCAGTTATGAACAGCTGTTTATTAAGGTCAATACGGATCTATCCGTAGCTGAGGATAACTTTCACCGTCTGCAGCAGGATTACCTCAATACCCTGGCCCGCCTGGCGGAATCCTATACCTTCAATACCGCACTGGAATCGAAAAGTGGCGGAGTGATTCATCAACAGCTGGAGAAGATCCGACAGCAGAACGATTTCTCCTATCTGCATCTGCTGGGACTGGGTGGCAGGATCACTTTTTCCACAGATGCTGATCTGCCTCAGCGAGCCCACCCCTCTCCCTCACTCTTGATTGCCCTGCAGGGAGCGCCGAAAGTTGAGATTGAGATCTTCTCTGCTGAAGCACTTGAAGCCCAATCCCCGGGATTGGCGAACCGGGTTGCACTGCCATTGCTCGAAACCCCCAGAGCCACACCGACCGATCAGCAAGTGGAGGAGCGGGGGATGATGATCAGGGCCCTCTATCCGGTGAAGAACTCCAGGGGAGAGGTGGTGGCGATACTCGATGGCGGGGTGTTGCTGAATGGGAATTTCAAATTCGTCGATACCATCAGGGATCTCGTCTATGGTCCGGGCAGTCTGCCCGAGGGCAGCATCGGAACCGTGACGGTGTTTCTTGATGATGTGCGGATCACAACCAATGTGCCACGCGCCGTGAATGAAAGGGCGCTGGGTACCCGGGTTTCTGATGAGGTGCGAACCCAGGTACTGGAGCATGGTGAAAAATGGATCGATCGTGCGTTTGTGGTAAATGATTGGTATATCTCAGCTTACCAGCCGATTGTCGATGTGAATGGTGAACGGGTCGGCATGCTGTATGCCGGTTTTCTTGAAGCGCCGTCACGTAATGCACTGTGGCAGGCCTTGGTGGTGCTGATCCTGCTTTTTCTGGCGTTGATGTTGTTATCCTCGCTACTCTCCATCCGGGGAGCAAAATCGATCTTCAAACCCCTGGAGATGATGATGAGCGTGGTTCGCGCTACCCGTGAAGGCTATACCAGGCGTATCGGTCAGGTCTCGTCCACCGACGAGATTGGCGTTCTGGCGAAAGAGTTTGATCTGTTGCTGGATCTTCTGCAGCAGCGTAACCGGCAGATGCAGGAGTGGACAGATCAGCTTGAGGAGAAGGTGGAGGAGCGAACAACGGAACTGAAGTTGAAGAATGAGCGATTACTGAGCATGATTCAAACCCTCAAGGAGACCAGAGCACAGCTGATCAATGCGGAAAAACTGGCTGCACTCGGTGAGCTGACGGCAGGGGTTGCCCATGAGATCAACAACCCGACGGCGGTGATGCTTGGAAACCTGGATCTGCTGGTAGCTGAGTTGGGTAAGGATGCCGAGCCGGTAAAAGAGGAGATCGATCTGGTGATTGAGCAGATCTTCCGCATCAAGGATATCATCAACAGTCTGCTACAGTATGCCCGCACCGATCAGATGAGCGGTGAGGCTGCCTATACCGATGTCAACAGTGTGATCGAGCACACTTTGGTTTTGGTGCGCCATCTGCGCAGCAAGAGCGATTTTGAAATCAATCTGGATCTGCAGGCAACCAGACAGGTGAAGATCAATTCCCAGGAGCTGCAACAGGTGTTGGTCAATCTGGTGGTGAATGGGGTCCATGCTCTGCACCAGCGGGATGGGGAGATACGCCTGCGCAGTTCCGACTGGGAGAGTAAAGGCGTGGTGATTGAAGTGATCGATAATGGCAGTGGCATTGCACCGGAACGACTGGGTTCCATATTCAATCCATTCAACAGCGGTAAGCCGACCGGTGAGGGCACCGGCCTTGGGCTTTCGGTCAGTTACAGTCTGATCAAAAAATATGGTGGTGATATCAGGGTCAAGTCTGAGTTGGGTAAAGGTTCCGTTTTTACCATCTGGCTCTATCGGGAGGCCGATATGGTTGATGATGAGAAGAGCTTGTTTGAGCACTATAATTATTAGAGCCTGTTAACACCAGTCCGGTCCTAAGTGTGAGCGAAGTGAATAATCCAGGTTGCTTAAACGCGCTTCTATAGAAACCTTTCAAAGCAAAAACCTATAACTGTCTATGAATAACAACCTACTGCAATTGATCGTCAAAGCCTTGGCGTTTTCCGCCCAAAAGCATCGGGACCAACGACGTAAGGATGTCCAGCAGACACCCTATGTCAATCACCCCATCACCTTGATGGATATCCTGGTGAATGAAGGGGAGGTGTATGACACAGAGACACTGATAACCGCCTTGTTGCATGATACGATCGAGGATACGGAGACCACCTTTGAAGAGATCGAAACCGAGTTCGGATTGGTGATCGCCAGCCTGGTGATGGAGGTGTCTGATGATGCATCCCTCTCCAAGCTTGAGCGTAAGGCAATGCAGATACACCATGCCCCCAATCTCTCGGAAAAGGCCAAGCTGGTTAAGCTGGCCGACAAAATCGCCAATCTGCGGGACATCGCCCATAGTCCTCCGAAAGGCTGGGACCTGTCCCGACGACAGGCCTATTTCGATTGGGCCAAGGACGTTATCGATGGCTTGAGAGGCGCCCATCAGGGCCTTGAATTGTTATTCGATGACGCCTACAGCAAGCGACCCTGATGAATTTGCCCGTCAATCAGGATCTGGGACACAAGCGACGCTTGAGTTCTGATCTTGATCAAGGAACTGCGCCTTGCAACTGGCATGCTATCCACTGTTTTTCCTGATGAATAGAATGAGATCCACGGAGCCTATAACATGAGTGACGAACGTCAGTTTATCCCTTTGAATATCAGCGTAATGACTGTATCGGACAGTCGAACGGAAGAGAATGACAAATCGGGCCAAAAGCTCAAGAGCATGCTGGAAGAGGCTGGGCATCAGCTGGCCGACAAGCGCATCGTGAAGGATGATCGCTATCGGATCAGAGCGGTGATGTCCGAGTGGATTGCCAATCCGGATGTGCAGGTGATTATCACCACCGGTGGTACGGGGCTGACAGGAAGGGATGGCACACCGGAGGCGGTTGAACCCCTGCTGGATAAGATTATCAACGGTTTCGGTGAGATGTTCCGCTCCCTCTCATACGAGATCATCGGCACATCGACTATGCAGTCCCGTGCAATCGCCGGTGTCGCCAATGGCACTTTTGTCTTCTGTCTGCCGGGTTCAACCGGCGCCTGTAAGGATGGTTGGAGTAAATTGATCTCCGCGCAACTCGATTACCGGACACGCCCCTGTAATCTGGTGGAGCTGATGCCCAGATTACTGGAGAAATAGTTTTTCGATAGCAACTTAACTTTGGTCGATCTATTACTAACGGGTTCATTTCAGTTGGTTTCTCCAGCCTATCGAGATTGGTGACATAAAAAGAGATAACCAAACAGAAGATGAAGGTTAAAAATTACCAATCATCAGAGTGCCAAACAGATGGAGTGAGTAGCTCCCCTCTCCCCTTGCGGGAGAGGGGCTTTAATGCATCTCTTCGGCTGATATTGAGTTAACCAGACAGCAGTCACTGGGGATATTGAATTATGAGTTCAAACCATCCCCAGAGACTATTTCTATTCGCGTTCATTTGCGGACTGATTCTTCCTATCCATTTGCGGCCAATAGCAGAAGAGAGCTATGGTTTATGCGTGTGTCTCTACAGGCCTTGGCAGACTACACTCCACTGATGAAATTGAGGAACAAAAACAGCAGCACAAAAAAGCCGCCGACGATCATCCAGGTTCGGTTCCAGATGGCGTGGCGACGTTTGAGTTGTGCTGTTTCCGCGTCGATTACGGCCCTTGTCTGAGTGTCTATGGTGGGATCGATCCACACCTGTTGATGGCGCAGATCATCCGATTCCACCGCAGAGATGGCATGGGAAACTTCGGTTTTGTAGAGTCGGCTGTCCAGATCGACCAGTCTGTTGTGAAGCTGATTATGCAAGTGCATCAGACCCGCTTCGATATCATCGAAACGGGCGATGTATCGAATCTCGGAGCCCGCTTCAGATTCCTGGGTATTCGGCAGCTCATCTCTGATTCTGGCTCTGATCATGCCTGCGTGATCAGGGTGGGTTTCCAGTACCAGATAACCTGTTTTCATATTACGGCCTGCCGATTGTATAAGCTGCGACGATAAGTGGATGAATCCATCATACCACTGAGTGTTTTTTTAGGTGAAGTAGTGAGTCGCCAGACCATGAAGAGTGGGATTTATCTCTACATATCCAAGTTTACAATTGTGAGCGTTTGCTGTGAGTGGCGTCCATGTGCGGACTTCTTCATTCTTGACAACAATGAGAAACAGACGGGCTATTCATCCCCCCAAACCAGCTCACCCGCTTCACTCAAATCATAGCCCCCAAGACGCTCCCCCATGGCCTGGCAGTCGGCCGAGCGAAGACGATTGATCAGATCCTGAAACAAGCGACGGAACCAGATGTTTCTCGGCAGTGCCAGGTCGAAGGACTCCCAACCGAAAGGTATGAAGTCGAGTCCATACTCTTGTGCGGCCGCGCGCGCTCCCGGTGCGGCATCGGCCTGATCCATGGCGATACTGGCGGCCGCTTCCCGCTCCGACAGAGCGGTGCAGACCGAGTTCAACTGCTCGATATTGACGCTGTGTTGGCTGAGTACTTCGAGCAGAAAACGTTGTGCGCCGGCACCGCTTTGTCGCATCGCCCAGCGATGGTTGCCTTCCAGCAGGGTTTTGGTATCCGGCCTGAGTTCACCCAGTGTGCGATTGACCATCAACCCCTGTTCCCGGCGAAACAGACGAATCAGCACCCATTGCCTGAACTGGGGATATTGGCGTAACAGGGCCGGGTGGCGCGTGTTGCTCTCCTGGTTGGGTCCCCAGTGTATCCCGCAGGCATCAATCCGGTTCGCCTGGAGTAGATCAAGACCGAGTCGGGTACCTGTCGGCGAGTAGCTGATCAGGGCATGGGCACCGGTCTCCTGGGCAAAGTTCATGATCAGTCGATAGAGCAGGGGATCGTCACTGCCGGCAATCACCAGTCGGTTGGTCATCAGTCCGCCATGGGCGGAATCGAGCATCCAGCGATCCACCAGCTCTCTGGGAAACAGCCATTTGCCGGTGATCTTGGTTGCCGGAATACGCTCCTCGTTGACCAGAGAGTAGATCTTCTTCTCGTTAAGGTGCAGGTATTCGGCAACCTGTTTAACGTTCATGAATACATGCTGGTCCTGTGAGATCACTGCGGCCATATCCTCTCCTAATAATCAGCTCTTGGCGTGTTCCACCGGTTTCTTTTGATTGCTTTGGTAGCGCACCGGTGGAATGGCGTCAAAGGAAATATTCTCTGCACCGTTATAGATTAAAAAGTGCTTTCCCTTGGCCCGTGCGATCAGTGTCACGCCGATTCGCTGGGCCAGTTCCACGCCCATCTGTGTGGCGCCCGAGCGGGATAGCAGTAAGGGAATGCCCATCTGCGCGACTTTGATCACCATCTCAGAAGTGAGTCTGCCGGTGGTATAGAAGAGTTTGTCTCTGCCGTGAATATCATCAAGCAGCATATTTCCGGCAATCGCGTCCACCGCATTGTGTCGTCCCACATCCTCGATGAACAGCAGGATCTCGGCACCCCGGCAGAGGGCGCAGCCATGCACAGCTCCGGCGCGTTGGTAGACTTCGTTGTAGCTGCTGAGATTCTTCAGCAGGGCATAGATACCGGATTGCCGATGGGTGCATTGCGGCAGTTCGATTTTATCCAGATCCTCCATCAGATCACCGAAAACCGTACCCTGGCCGCAGCCGGTGGTAACCGTCTTGCGGGCGGTTTTCTGTTGCAGATCGGGAATGCCGTCAAAGGTGGTGACGGCAGCTGATTCGGTCTCCCAGTCCACCTGGACGGCCTTGACCTGATCGATCGTCTTGATCAGTCTCTGGTTGTGCAGCCAGCCCAATACCAGCATCTCCGGACGGGTGCCCAGGGTCATCAGTGTCACGATCTCCTGTTTATCCAGATAGACGGTCAGCGCCCGTTCCGCGGCTACCCGGCCGCGGCGTATCTCACCATACTCATCCACGGCTGTGGCGGGGTGGGCGGCACTCAGGCCCGCATCGGTAAGCTGGGGGCGATGAGTGTACTCATTTGCCTTGTTCATTGCGGTCACCTCATCCTCCGGTAACATTCATATGCCGGAACAGCACCGGTTGGCTGCTGAGGTCAAACTCATGTCCCTTGGGTTTGATCTCCATGGCATCGATGATGGCTTGACGTAAGGGGGCCTCATCAAGTGGATTGGCGCGTACCACACGACGCAGATCCATGGAGTGCTCCTGGCCCAGGCAGAGCAGTAGCCGGCCTTCTGCGGTCAAGCGCACCCGGTTGCAGTGTTCGCAGAAATTGTGGCTGTGGGGCGAGATGAATCCCACCCGGCTTTGCGAACCGTTGAGACGATAGTAGCGGGCCGGTCCACCGGTGGTTTCTGTGGTTGGAATCGTTTCGTAGTATTGCTGGATATCCTGTAGAACCTGGTCACTTGAATAGAATACCTGTTGCCGATCGTGATCGCTGATCACGCCAAGTGGCATCTCTTCAATGAAGCTGATGTCCATACCGCGAGCTTCTGCGAAACGGACCAGGTCGACCACTTCATCATGATTGCGATCCTTGAGAATCACCGTATTGATCTTCAGCCGTTTGAAACCGGCCTCCAGGGCGGCATCAATACCGTTCAGGGTGCGTTGAATGTCGCCAACCCGGGTCATCTCGTGAAAACGATCCGCCTGCAAGGTATCCAGACTGATGTTGATCCGGGTAACACCGGCGGTCTTCAGGGCCTCGGCATAGCGGGTCAGCTGGGTTCCGTTGGTGGTCAGGGTCAGGTCATTCAGGCCGGGAAGTCTGCCGAGTGCCTGAAACAGTTGCATGATGCCGCGACGGGTCAGGGGTTCACCACCGGTAATGCGGATCTTGTTGACCCCCATCTCGACAAAACTTTTGGCCACCCGGTAGAGCTCTTCCAGGGTCAGCAGCTGCGACCTGGGGACAAACTTCATATCCTCAGACATGCAGTAGACACAGCGTAAATCACAACGATCGGTGACTGAGATACGCAGATAGGTGATCTGACGATTGAATCGGTCAGTCAGACGATGGGTTTCCGGTGCCGGTTTATTGTTTGTTTCAGGCATTGATCATGATCTCTCCAACAAGCGCTTGTTCTCTACAGGCAAGAGTCATACCGAATTACTATTTCCCGTTTGATGCCCATGCTACGTATGCTCAGCGCAGGGTGGTGGTATGAAATGTCTCACCCTGTGAATAAGAACGGGACATTTTGCCCTGTTTTGCCACAGCTCCTTTTTTCGGATTATTTTCCGGCGCCGTGAATTCTCTGACGCTTTTCCACATCGGCTTTCTGGTACATAACTTGCGAATCACACCTGAAGGTTCCAATCAGGAGGTGTCGAGCATGTCTGCATCACAGAAGAGAATCGGCGACGACCTGCCCCGGGAGTTCTCGCTATCGGTGATTATGCAAAAGTCACCCAGCGCCAATCGGTGGCAGTCCTTTCAATGGGAAGCCGTAGGTGTGCTGGCAGCCGCTAAAGCGAATGCGGCCAATCCTCAACATGCGGAGATGATTTACCAACAGCAGGAGACCAGCCGATACCTCCACGCCGGTTTCAAGCTCAGGCTGCATGAGGATGAGTGCGAAAGCTATTACCACAATCTGCTCTCTGCAAATCCCTGCTGTTATGTGGTTGCCGATATGTCGGATGATGGTACACCGACACCGTTCATGGTGAGTTTCAGTTTTGATGAGGCTCACGCCTATCTGGAGGGTGATGAGGCAATCTACGCCGTTCCGGTTCCTGCCGAGATCTATCAATGGGCTGAGGCCTTCGTACTGGCCCACTATGTGCCAACCAAGCGCAGCAAGCGCAAACGGGCGGATTGGCGCAAGCCTGAGGGGGGGTCCCATGGAGCGCGATGAAAAAAAGCCTCTGGATGAGCTGCGAAGCCACCGTGATGAGGGTTTTATCCGGCGCTGGTCGGATCGAAAACTGGCCTCTCAGCAACCTCTGGTTGAACAGGTCGAAGTGGAACATCCGGCGGAACAACCCTGTGATGAGGATATGCCACCCCTGGAGTCGCTCAACGACTCCTCCGACTACAGCGGTTTTCTCTCTCCCAAAGTCTCAGAACCGTTACGCAAGATGGCCTTGCGCAAACTCTTCCACGGCACGGATTTCAATCTCTGTGACGGCCTGGATGACTATGCGGAGGACTTTACCACGTTCGAAGCCCTTGGGGATGTGATTACCGCCGATCTGAGGCATCAGCTTGAGTTGCAAGAGCAGAAAGAGGCGGAGCAGCAGGCGCTGGCCGAGGCGGAACCGGTTGAATCCGCAACAGCTGCAGTGGAGAGCAAGGATGAAAACTCACCAGAGGATCCGCGTCCGCTTGCTGAACAACAACCATCCGATGATGACAATCGAGAGAGCCCCGCATGAACGAGACGAACAACAACACCATTCAACAGATTAATCATCAGGCCCGGCGAGAGGCCCAGGCCGCCATGGGGCGGGTGAGAATTGAAGCCACAGGGCTGGTCAATTACCAGAGTCGCGGACGCTTGGCAGTGATCGGTGATCATCGGGCGATGGAGATTGCCCCGAGTCTGGGTGATCGTCTGCACCCCATGGTCATTCTCACCGCCGGTGCCGAAGAGCCGGGTGTTCCGCTGCTGCCGCTGGGAGGGCGGTCGATTGAGATCGATGGTTATCTGGGGGATTTCAAGATCCATCTCGGTGAGGCGGGGCAGGCCAATTATGAGCTTCTGGCGGTGGATCTGGTCCTTGATCTGTCAACTGAGCCCCTGTTGGATCGGGCCATGACACCGCCTGGTTATTTCCACTGTGCCGGGGATGATGCTGAACTGGATCAGGTGATTGGTGCGTTGGGAGAGATGAAAGGGCAGTTCGAAAAGCCCCGCTATTTCGATTACGACCCGCAGATCTGCGCCCATGGTCGATCGGGAAAAACCGCCTGTAGCCGCTGTCTCGATGTCTGTCCCGCAGAAGCTATCACCAGCCTGTCTGAGACCATCGAGGTGAATGCCTATCTCTGTCAAGGCGGGGGTGCCTGTGCCACGGTCTGCCCGAGCGGTGCAATACGCTATGTCTACCCCAGCGTAAAGGACACCCTGGAGCGATTGCGAAAACTGCTCACCGTTTACCGTGATGCAGGCGGGATGGATCCACTGCTGCTGATCACCGGGGAGAGCGATCAACCCTTTACAGAACCGGCGACGGGCAATCACCTGGTGATGCAGGTGGAAGAGCTGGCCAGTGTGGGGCTGGAGGTCTGGCTCTCGGCCCTGGCCTATGGCGCCAGGGCGGTCTGGCTGGTGGATCGTCAGGAGATGTCAGCCGGGGTGAGTGATGCCCTGCAGCAGCAATTGACCACCGCTGAAGAGATTCTGACTGCCATGGGCTATCCTGCCGGGGTGATCAGACTGACCCAGGCGGACCAGGTTGAAGACCTTTCGCTGATGCCTGAGCTGGAAACAGCCGGTTTTTCCGGACTTGGGGATAAACGTCAGACCGCCTTTCTGGCGATCGATCACCTCTACAGTCAGGCAACACAAGCCAAACCTGTGGCCAGTCTGAGTCAGGGCGCTCCCTTTGGCAGTGTCACGGTATCCAGCCACGCCTGCACCCTCTGTCTCTCCTGTGTCGGTGTCTGCCCGGGGAAAGCGCTGCAGAGCGGTTCGGGGGAGCAGCCGCAACTTCGTTTTGTCGAGGCCAACTGCCTGCAGTGTGGTCTCTGCACCAGCACCTGCCCCGAGGATGCGATCCAAATTACCCCCAGACTGTTGTTCGATGCTGAGAGCAGAAAGCTGCCGCATACCCTGCACGAAGAGCAGCCATTTCACTGCGTCTCCTGTGGCAAACCCTTCGCGACCCGCTCGGTGATCGAGAAGATGCGCAGCCGACTCAGTGACCACTACATGTTTCAAAATGAACGGGCAATCAGGCGTCTGAGTCTCTGTGATGAGTGCCGTGTGGTTGATATTGCCCAAGACCCGGACGCGATGGATGGACAGATTCGCCAATAAAATCGCCAATGCTTCACCATTCGATTCCCCTTTTGTCATTTTTTTACCCGTGGATCTGGTCCACGGCTTGCAATTGCTATCTCCGAGGAGCGTGTGATGAATGACCTGAGCCACAGGACGCAAAACAACTCAACAAACAACCAGTGGACATCTGAAGAGGCAGCCTATGCCGGTGAGGCGATCTGCCTGGATGAAGAGCAGCAGTGTCGGGTCGGTGCCTATGGCATGTTGGCTCAACTGCTCAGGAATCCACCGGATCAGCAGGTGCTGAGTCAGGTTTCGGCATTCACCGGGCTGACTTCGGAGGTTGATGAGTTGGCTCTGTCGATGACCATGTTGGGACTCTCGGCTGCCAGCTCAAACTGTGGAGCGGTTGACGATGAGTTTCACAATCTGTTTATCGGTATGGGTCGGGGAGAGCTTGTGCCATACGGATCCTGGTATCAGACCGGTTTTCTGATGGAGAGGCCATTGGGACGCCTGCGTGATGACCTGGTCCGTTTGGGCTTTCAACGCCAGCAGGGTGTTACCGAACCGGAAGATCATGTGGCGGCACTGTGTGAAGTGATGGCTATTCTGATTCAGGAATCACAACCCTTTCAGTTGCAGGCAGAGTTTTTCGAAACCCATATGGCCGGTTGGCTGGAGCGGTTTTTTACGGATTTGAGTGAAGCCAGGTCAGCTGTCTTCTATAAGGCCGTGGGACGCTTCGGATCCGCCTATATGGCATTGGAAAAACGATACCTGAATATGACCGTATGAAGTGAAACCAGTAATGATCGAATGACCACCCAACGGAGGAAGAGTCGATGAAAAAGAAGTCCAGACAAACACCGGATAACCAACGCAGGGCCTTTCTGCAGGGTACCGCCGGAGCTGGTGTCGGTGTGGCCGCCATAGCCGCTCTTCCCGGTCTGACTGCAGCCTCTCTGGAAGAGGCCAGCGAGGATCAGTCTGAGCATCAGAAAGGATACCGACTGACACCTCATATTGCTGCCTACTACAAGACCACGATCCGTTGAGTCATCGAGGGTACCGGAATGAAACTACACAAGATCTCTGACTCTGTAACCGATATCAACAAAGACCCGGCACCATCGAAGCGGACGGCCGCTGGTATGACGATGAGTCGTCGCAGTTTTCTGCGCAATTCAGGTTTGATGGCTGGCGGTGCCGCGCTGGCCACAGGTTTTACCCCTGGGATGATCAAACGGGCCAAAGCCGCGACGGATGCCGTAGGCGGCCAGGTTGAGTTGAAGAAGACCATCTGTACTCACTGTTCTGTGGGTTGCGGCATCATAGCCGAGGTGCAGAACGGTGTCTGGACCGGCCAGGAGCCGGCCTTCGATCACCCCTTCAATCTCGGCGCCCATTGCGCCAAAGGGGCCTCGGTCAGAGAGCACGGTCATGGCGAACGTCGACTGAAATATCCTACCAAGCTGGTCGATGGTAAATGGAAAAGAGTCTCCTGGGAGCAGGCGATCAACGAGATCGGCGACAAGATGCAGGAGATTCGTGAGCAGTCCGGACCCGATTCGGTCTACTGGTTGGGATCGGCCAAACACAATAACGAACAGGCTTATCTGTTCCGTAAGTTTGCCGCCTTCTGGGGCACCAACAATGTGGATCATCAGGCACGCATCTGTCACTCCACCACCGTAGCCGGTGTTGCCAACACCTGGGGTTACGGCGCGATGACCAACTCCTACAACGATATTCATAATTCCCAGGCAATTCTTATTATCGGTGGTAATCCTGCCGAGGCTCATCCGGTCTCCCTGCAACATGTCTTCAAGGCCAAAGAGGAGAACAACGCACCGCTGATCGTTATCGATCCACGCTTCACCCGTACCGCAGCCCATGCGGATCTGTTTCTGCGTTTGCGTCCGGGTACCGATGTGCCGTTGATCTGGGGCATGCTCTATCACATCTTCAAAAACGGCTGGGAGGATAGAGAGTTCATCCGTCAGCGTGTCTACGGCCTGGAAGAGGTGAAAAAAGAGGTGGCCAAGTGGACACCCGATGAAGTGGAACGGGTAACCGGTGTGCCTGAGAACCAGGTCTATGCTGCGGCAAAGACCATGTCGGACAACCGACCGGGTACCTTCATCTGGTGTATGGGTGGCACCCAGCACACCATCGGTAACAACAACACACGCGCCTACTGCACCTTCCAGCTGGCCCTGGGCAATATGGGAGTTTCCGGCGGTGGTACCAACATCTTTCGTGGACACGACAATGTTCAGGGTGCCACTGACTTCGGTGTGCTCTCCCACACACTGCCCGGTTACTACGGACTCTCAAAAGGGGCCTGGGGCCACTGGTCCAAAGTGTGGGATGTGGATTATGACTACATCGCAGGGCGCTTCGATCAGGGAAGTTATGAGCAGTCCAAGGGTAAGGATGTTCCCGTGATGAACACCAAGGGGATACCGGTATCCCGCTGGATCGACGGTGTTCTGGAAGAGAAGGGTAACATTGCACAGAAGGATAATGTGCGGGCGATGGTGCTCTGGGGACATGCACCGAACAGTCAGACCCGCGGTCCGGAGATGAAGAAGGCGATGGAGAAGCTGGACATGATGGTGATCATTGATCCCTATCCCACCGTCTCTGCCGTGATGCATGATCGAACCGACGGTGTCTATCTGCTGCCGGCGGCAACCCAGTTCGAAACCTATGGTTCGGTGACCGCTTCAAACCGTTCCCTGCAGTGGCGGGACAAAGTGATCGAGCCAATGTTCGAGTCTTTGCCTGACCATACCATCATGTATCGGATGGCGAACAAACTTGGCTTTGCCAACGAACTGTTCAAGAACATCAAGGTGACCAACGATGAACCGCTGATCGAGGATATCACCCGGGAGTTCAACAAAGGCATGTGGACCATCGGCTATACCGGCCAGAGTCCTGAGCGGATGAAGAAACAACAGCAGTACTGGGGCACCTTCGACTATACCTCACTGCTCGCTGAGGGTGGTCCCTGTGATGGTGAATTCTACGGTCTGCCCTGGCCCTGTTGGGGAACCGCTGAGATGGGACATCCTGGAACACCGAATCTCTATGACACCAGTAAACCGGTGGCAAAGGGCGGCCTGACTTTCAGGGCCAGGTTCGGAGTGGAGCGCAACGGGGTCAGCCTGCTGGCGGACGGTGCCTATTCCAGAGGCTCGGAGATCAAGGACGGCTATCCGGAATTTACCGACAAACTGCTGAAGAAGCTTGGTTGGTGGAACGATCTGACTCCTGAGGAGCAAGCTCTTGCTGAGGGCAAGAACTGGAAGACCGACCGCTCCGGCGGCATCCAGCGGGTCGCGATCAAACATGGCTGTGCACCCTTCGGAAACGCCAAGGCCCGTACCGTGGTCTGGACCTTCCCCGATCCGGTACCGATTCATCGGGAGCCACTCTATACCAGCCGCAGGGATCTGGTTGAGAAGTATCCCACCTATGAAGACCGCAAGTCCTTCTATCGTCTGCCGGTACGTTACGGATCGATCCAGGCGAAGGACTACTCGAAGGACTACCCGATCATTCTCACCTCGGGGCGTCTGGTTGAGTATGAAGGTGGCGGCGATGAAACCCGCTCCAACGCCTGGCTGGCCGAACTGCAGCAGGATATGTTTGTCGAGATGCATCCGAGGGATGCCAACAACGCCGGGGTCAAGGATGGCGATGATGTCTGGCTGGAAGGTGCCGAAGGCGCAAAGATCAAGGTTAAAGCCATGGTAACCCGCAGAGTTGGCTCCGGTGTGGCCTTCATGCCGTTCCATTTCGGTGGCCATTTCCTGGGCAAGGATCTGCGCGACAAGTATCCCGAAGGGGCCGATCCCTATGTGCTGGGCGAAGCCTGTAACACGGCCATGACCTACGGCTACGACTCCGTTACACAGATGCAGGAAACCAAGTGCAGCCTGTGTCGCATCACGAAAGCCTGAGCGCGGGTTTAACAGAGGATATACGACATGGCACGAATGAAATTCTATTGTGATCCTGAACGTTGCATCGAATGTAACGCCTGTGTGACTGCCTGTAAAAATGAAAACGAGGTTCCCTGGGGAGTCAATCGTCGTCGGGTAGTGACCATCAACGACGGGGATGAGGGAGAGCGTTCCCTCTCGGTTGCCTGCATGCACTGTTCCGACGCACCCTGTGCAACTGTCTGTCCGGTGGATTGTTTCTATACCACCCAGGATGGTGTGGTGCTGCACGATAAAGACATCTGTATCGGTTGCGGTTACTGCTTCTACGCCTGTCCTTTCGGCGCACCTCAATTTCCGGAAGATGGCGCCTTCGCCACCCGTGGCAAGATGGACAAATGCACCTTCTGCGCCGGTGGTCCGGAGTCGGACAACAGCTCGGATGAGCATCGTAAATATGGCTCGAACCGACTTGCTGAAGGTAAGTTGCCACTGTGTGCAGAGATGTGTTCCACCAAAGCCCTGCTTGCCGGTGATGCGGATGTGATCTCCGACGTCTATCGCAGTCGCATCATCAACCGCAGTGCCAGTGTGATGGCCCGGGGTGTCTCCTATCGGGAGTCCTCATTCAGGGCACCGAAAAACATGAGCGGTAAAAGCAGCTCAAAAGAGTGATAAGGATAAAGTTCTCAATAAATCGTAGGGTGCGGCCTCGCCGCACCTTGCAGTATTGAGTGACCTGGCAGGGTTTAATCGTCAATTTGTTGCTTTTAAAACGCAGGCTCCAGGAGGTTCTGATTGATCTGAAGAGAGTTACCCCAAGCTAGGCCGGAATCGGGAAAATCGATCAGATGGATTCGGCGCTCTTTACTATGACCGATTTTCAAGAGACCACATAAACGGTTTTATTTAAAAATAACTGATGGGTGCAGGCTGGAGATATCACTTCAATCACCTGCTTACCAACCATCAGTAAAAACAGATATGCGTTTATTCACATTGATGAGCGGACTAAACAAAAACCAGGCCACCAGGATGAGGTTAATGATTAATAACAGTGAGAGGACAAGTCGCTATATGGGGCGCATCTCATTTACCGGGTTACTGGTATTCCTGCTGCTCTACAGCCTGCCTCTCGAGATCATTGCAGAGACCAAGAGCAGCCGGGAAATGCCTTCCGTGATGGTACTTAACCCTGCTTCAGAGTTATGGCGGGATGTACGTCAGAGAGAGGGGAGTAATATCGGTAACTCCCAGGTGCGGGGTGTCGATAGCGGTGTTTTGATCAATGCCTATGGGGATACCTGGCGTAAGTTCCGTATGCAGCAATTGATACCGATCGGCGGTTCGATACTGGCTGGTGTGTTTATCCTGTTGGGTATCTTCTACATGATCAGAGGCAAGGTGCCAATCGAAGGCGGCCCATCGGATCGTAAACTGTTTCGATATACCACCTATGAACGGATGATCCACTGGTTTGTGGCCTCGATTTTTCTGTTTCTTGCAATCAGTGGACTGATTCTTCTGTTTGGCAGACCGGTGCTGATTCCGCTGATGGGCAAGGAGGCGTTTTCTATCTTGGCATCGGCCTGCAAAGAGGGACACAACCTGATGGGACCCCTGTTTCTAATCGCCGTGGTACTGATCTTTTTCCGCTTCGTCAGACGCAATATCTACCAACGAGGCGATCTGAGTTGGTTGCTGCGGGGCGGGGGGATCATCGGTAGCAAACATGTGCCGTCCAATTTTTTCAATATGGGCGAAAAAAGCATGTTCTGGTTGCTGATCCTAGTCGGTGGTCTGATCATCGCTTCAGGCCTTGTATTGGTGTTTCCACTGTTTGGTCAGGGAAGAGAGTGGATGGAACTCGCTCATGTGGCCCATGCACTTGGGGCACTGTTGATGATTGTGGTGATCATGGGACACATCTATATCGGTTCAGTAGGCATGGAGGGCGCATTGGAAGGCATGACTACCGGTTATTGTGATCTTAACTGGGCCAAGGAGCATCATGACCATTGGGCAACCGAAGTGATCGAGCGGGGAGAGGATCTCTCCAATGATGAGGTGGAGAGACTAAGACGCAGTGAGCCGCCGGGCCGTATCCAGCTGGACCTTCAGGAGCATGGCAAATGATTGGAGAATTCATCGACGGGCCACTTTGGATTTTTGCACTCACCGTATTTATCATTGGTGTGATCTGGCGAGTTGGATCCATCGTCTTGAGTGGTGTCAGAACCGATCTTGCTGAACCAAAAGGCAGTGCAGGCAGTGGTGCTTTTCGCACTTTGTTCAGTCGATTTATTCCGCAACGTACGGTAACCAAACGAGGCAAGCTGCAACTGATAGCCGGTTACTCCTTTCATCTTGGCTTGTTTGCCTTGCTGTTTTTCGCTCAACCCCATATCGATTTTTTTGCCCAACGGATTACCGGTTTCTCCTGGATTGCAATGCCCTATTGGGCATTCATCGTATCTGCAGAACTGGCGTTCGCTGGATTGATCTTTTTGTGGCTTTATCGATTGCTCAATCCGGTAACGCGATTGCTCTCGGATCTGGATGATCACATCGGAGCGATATTGGTGTTTCTGGTGATGCTGAGCGGTTGTCTGGCACTGGCTCAATCTTTTGAGGCATTGCGTCTTCTGCATCTGCTGCTGGCTGAACTGCTGCTGCTCTACTTTCCTTTCAGCAAGTTGATGCACGCCTTTACCTTTGTCATGAGCCGGGGCTATACCGGTGCGACCATGGGACGCAAAGGTGTGAATGCTTAGAATTTTGGAGGCTTGTCGATGAGTGAAACCTTTGACCTTGGTGTGGAAGCAATGAAGGCGCAACTCGATGCGAAAGTCGCTTCCTACTTCTCCAGTTGTGTCCATTGCGGGCTGTGTGCCGAGGCCTGCCTTTTCTATACAGAGACCGGGGATCCCCACTATACGCCGATCTATAAACTGGAACCGATGAAGAAAATCTGGCGTCGTGAAAAGACTTTCTGGGGTAAGCTCGGTGCTACATTAGGCATGGGGGATGAACTTACCGAGCAGGATTTTGCCGACTGGGAAACCCTGGTCTATGACAGTTGTACCCTGTGTGGGCGCTGTTCCATGGTCTGTCCGGTGGGTAACGATATCACCTATATGATTCGTAAGCAGCGTGAGGCATTCTCTGTCGCAGGTTATGCGCCGGAAGGGATGAAAGAGGCTTCCAGGCGTGCCCTGAAGTTTGGCAGCCCAATGGGCGTTACCTTCAAGACCCTACAGGCCACCCTGTCTCATGTGGAGAAGGATACCGGACTGACCATTCCGGTCGACAAACAGGGTGCCGATTACATGACTCTCTTCTCCTCTATGGAGATTGTCAATTTTCCGGAGTACATCGAAAGCATCGCGAAAATATTCAAGCGTGCCGGTGTCTCCTGGACCATCAGCAGTAAAGCCTATGAAGCGACCAACAGTGGTATTCAGATTGGCAATAAAGAGATTGCAGCTGAACTGGTTGGCAGAGTGGTGGAGGCGGCAGAAGATCTTGGTGTGAAATATGTGGTCAGCCCGGAGTGTGGACATGCCTATACCGCGATTCGTTGGGAAGGACCAAACCTGATCGGCAGGGCCTTCAATTTTGAAGTTGTACATATCCTGGAACTGCTGGAGCAGTTGCAATCGGAGGGGCGGTTGAAGTTGAAGTCAACCGAGCAGACCCCGATGACACTGCATGATCCCTGTCAGATCGTTCGTCGGGGTGGTGTGGTGGATCAGCCCAGGGTGTTACTCAATAGTGTGGCAGACAATTTCAAAGAGATGCCGGATCACGGAGTGATGAATTGGTGTTGCGGTGGTGGTGGTGGAGTGAGTGCCAATGAGAGAGCCGAAACGCTCAGGCTGGAGGTTTTCACCCGTAAAAAGAGACAGCTCGATCAGACCGGGGTGGATACCATGGTTACAGCTTGCGCCAACTGCAGGATCATCCTGGAGGAGGGTATCGAACACTATGAAATGGATGCCGAGGTGATCAGTCTGACCGAACTTTTGGCCGAGCACCTTGAAGAGTGAACAGTACCCAATTCGTGGAGAGCCTAAGATCGAAGCGCCATTGCAGTGAGTATCGGTAACATTTCATCGATTCTCATCAGTCCTGGCCTTTGTCGGGTGGAAGAGTTGCAGCTGTGTGATAGCTGACTGATCTATATGATGCAGAGATCCAAGGCCAAATATTTACCTAATTCTCAAGGGTTATCCTCACTCAACCATTAAGCTGAGTGACTGTCTTAATATCAGCCCGGGTAAACTCGAATCTCTACCTGGTGTGGGCTGGATGGGGCTGCTGAAGTTTGGTGATCAATGGGCTTGGATCCGACTCATTGATGAGATCCCAGCAACAACAAACTTAGAAGTAGGACTGTTAGGATCAAGCGTGCAAACATTAACAGGTCCTCAATATAAGGTACTAAAAAAATTATCCGAGGAGGAAACCATGATTTCAATTCTGACAAAAGTGTTCTCAGGACTCATTCTCATGCTGGTGGGGATGCCGCTTCTGTTGGCTGGTACACCGGCCCCTGAAGGCGCCCATCTCTATATCATTTCACCCAAGAATGGTGAAACCCTTTCCGGACCGGTGACTGTTACCTTCGGTTTGAAAGGTATGGGAGTTGCTCCAGCGGGGATAGACAAAGCCAAGACCGGTCATCACCATCTGTTGATCAATGTGGATAAGATGCCGGCGATGGATAAACCACTGCCATCTGATGACAAGCATCGCCACTTCGGTGGTGGACAGACCGAGGTCACCCTGGATCTGCCTAAGGGTGAGCACAGTCTGCAACTGGTGTTGGGCGATATGAACCATGTACCGTTTAATCCACCGGTTATCTCTGAAAAAATCATGATTATGGTGAAATAGGAATCATAGAGGATGATTGGTGTTGAAGAATCGCACTCGCCATTTGTGAAATGTTATTTGAAACTCTGGTCATCCTCTTTGTACGGACTCTAACCAGTTCATTATCGAAACCGAAAAAAATAACCCGGTCCCTATAGGCGTGGCCGATAACGTCTGTTGGTGATAAAACCGCTCTATTTCCTGATTACTTGCCTAGTCGACACTAGGGTGCCACAGACTCTATTGGATTCCCTTTCATACGTTATGTTGCCAAAGCCGTTCACCGGTATACCTCGGCAGCTGTCGTTCACGCCTCCCTGATTCTCCATCAACCTCCAGGTCCCTTGAACCGATGCTTCAATGATCTGCAGATCAAGTGGTGTCACTCTGTTCTATTCTTATTTGGGAATAGAGATCTGCCGAGCAGAAACCAGCCCCAGCCAATCAGTAGACCGACAGCCACATTGAGTGTTGCGCAGCAGATTCCGGTCAGCAGTATGACGCTCAGATCGAGTGGCGGAGAGGAGGTGAGTGATTTGTGCCAGGCGAGATCGAGTCCCGCATAGATCAGCAATGCGCCAACCGCTGCCAGGGGGATCAGCAGGAGAATCTGCAGTGCCTGTGGACCAAACAGTACCCCCAGGGTGATCATGGTGATGCCGAAAAGCACTGGTGCCAGCCAACTGCGGGCACCAAAGCGGTGTTGTACCACCAATCCTCCGGCGCCATGGCACATGGGGAAGGCACCGAAAGGCGCCAGCAGCATATTCATCGCACCAGTGGTGAGACCGAGCCTGGTTGGAGAGATGCGTTGTTTATCCTTGGGGAAATAGTGACCGGCGATGGCTGCTGTGGCCAGGATCGCATTGGTCAGTGTCAAGCTGAGTTGGGGTAGTAGAATAGTTTGTGCCGAGAGACCAAGTTGAGGCCAGCCGAAAGTTGTCCAGTCAGGGGTGTGCAGAGCCAGGCTTAAGTCTGTCAGCGAATTTTGCGTGGTCGACAGGCTCCATAGGCAGGCGCCGATGACAATCGCCACGGCAGCAAAGGGCTTCAGGGGAGTGGCCAGCAGGAGAAACAGTATTCCTGTAGAGACTATCCCGGTCCAGGGGTCGGTAATCACCAGTCCGATACCAGCCCATGCGAGCATCAACCCGACGCCGAGCTGGATCCCGGTCATAACCGGTGTGGGTATTTTTCGTGCCAGCAGATCGAGAACGCCGAACAGAGAGATCAGAACAACGGTAAAGCCCAATAGAAAACCGGTGGCAGCGATCGTCTGGGCATCCAGGCTCTGGGTGATGACGATGGCGGCAACCACCTTCATCGGTTGTATTGGAATTGGCCGACGATAGACCGCAGCCACAACCAGGGCAAACAGACCAAAGCCGATCAACAACCCGGTGGGATCGACCTTTTGTAAGGTTAAAACGCCGATGACAATCGGTAGAAAGGTGCCAAGATCGGCAAATGCCCCGGACAGGTCCCCAAGATACCGATGTTTTGATTGCGACTTGAAAGATTGAAACACTCCCCGAGTATAGGACACATATCAAACCGGTGAGCAAACCGTTAGCATAGCCTTGTCATGGACCACAATGGTGTAGAAGATCCTGATTGTCGACGGATAGAACCGGGGTTGTAAGTCCGGCTCCACTCGAACATTCGGGGTGTTTGTCATCAGATTGCAATAAAGTCACGGCACAATCTGCCCGGTTCTGTAGATTTGTCTATATTCATGCTTAGTTGGGGGGCATATTTTGAAAGCACGCATCGGTATCAATGGTTTTGGGCGTATGGGTCGTTTGGGCCTCAGAGCAGGCTGGAACGACGCGAATCTGGCGTTCTGCCAGATCAATGAGATTGCCGGTGATGCCGGCTGTTCCGCCCATCTGTTGCAATTTGACTCTGTGCATGGGATCTGGGATCACCAATGCCAGGGTGAAGGGGCAGCGCTGACGGTCGATGAGAGCAGTCTCAGTTACTCTTCGAATCCGACGATCGATGAGACCGATTGGTCCAGTTGCGATATTGTTATTGAGGCCACAGGCAAACATCACAAGAAACCGGAGCGGCTTCAATCCTATTTTGATCAGGGAGTGAAGAAGGTCGTCGTGGCTGCACCCACCGAAGGCGCCTTGAATCTGGTGTATGGGGTGAATGACCATCTCTACGATCCGCAGGTCAACCATTTGATCACCGCAGCCTCCTGTACCACTAACTGTCTGGCGCCTCTGGTGAAGGTGCTGCATGAGAAGATCGGAATCGTGCACGGCTGCATGACCACCATTCACGACATCACCAATACCCAGACCATTGTCGATCGAGGGCATAAGGATCTTCGTCGGGCCCGTGCCTGCGGCCAGTCATTGATTCCCACCACGACCGGTTCGGCCAAGGCGATCACCAAGATCTTTCCTGAACTGGAGGGGCGTCTCGATGGTCATGCCGTACGGGTGCCGTTGCTGAATGGTTCCTTGACCGATTTTGTCTTCGAGGCACCCAGGGCAGTTACGGCTGAAGAGGTGAATGGTTATCTTCGTGAGGCTGCGGATGGGGAGTTGAAAGGTATATTGGGTTACGAGGAGCGTCCACTGGTCTCGGTTGACTATGTCAACGATCCTCGCTCCTCGATTGTGGATGCCCCATCCACCCTGGTGATCGATGATCGCCAGGTCAAGATCTACGCCTGGTATGACAACGAGTGGGGTTATGCCAATCGACTGATCGATATCGTGCGAAAAGTGGCTGCGGGATAAGATGGATCAAGGTGTACGTAACTACCTGGTGGTGACCGGAGGCTATTGGGCCTTCACCATCACCGATGGGGCAATCCGCATGCTGGTGGTGCTCTACTTCCACCTGCTTGGCTACTCACCGTTTGAAGTGGCGATGCTGTTTCTCTTCTATGAGTTTTTTGGCATCGTCACCAATCTGGTAGGCGGTTGGTTGGGTGCGCGCATCGGCCTCAATCTGACCATGCACATCGGCATGGGGCTGCAGGTGGTTGCTCTGATGGCATTGACCGTACCCGATGCCTGGCTCTCGGTAGTCTATGTGATGATCGCCCAGGCACTCTCCGGGATTGCCAAGGATCTGAATAAAATGTCTGCCAAAGCCTCGGTCAAAACGATGGTGCGTGACGGTGGCGAATCCAAACTGTTCAAGTGGGTGGCTCTGCTCACCGGTTCAAAGAATGCCTTGAAAGGGGCCGGTTATTTCATTGGAGCGGCGCTGCTTGAATGGATCGGTTTTCGCGGTGCACTGGCTGTTTTGGCCGGGATGCTGTTGCTGGTTTTGATTGCGACTTCATTGATGCTTCCTGCCGGACTTGGGAAGATGAAATCGAAGCCGAAGTTTTCCCAGGTCTTCTCCAAAGTGGCAGCAATCAACTGGCTCTCCGCGGCGCGTTTTTTTCTGTTTGGCTCCCGGGATGTCTGGTTTGTGGTCGGTTTACCGGTGTTTCTCTACGAAGTGCTGGATTGGAGTTTTACTCAGGTTGGTGGATTTCTGGCACTCTGGATTATCGGCTACGGCTTTGTTCAGGCCAGTGTTCCCAAACTGCTTGGGCGTGTTCACCAGGGGCAGGGGCCAGGTGGGGGAACGGCGCGCCTGTGGGCTTTTCTACTGGCACTGTTACCTGCTGCCATAGCCATGGCACTGAATCAGGGTTGGCCGGCCGAACAGGTATTGGTCGTGGGTCTGATTCTGTTCGGGATTGTCTTCGCCATCAACTCAGCGGTTCACTCCTATCTGATCCTGGCTTACTCGGATCATGAAAAGGTCTCCATGAACGTGGGTTTCTACTATATGGCCAATGCCGGAGGTAGACTGATAGGTACTGTGCTGTCCGGCCTGATCTATCAGACTTACGGTCTTCAGGGGTGTCTCTGGTGGTCGGCGCTGTTTGTGATTCTGGCCGCTTTGCTCTCCTTCGGTTTACCCGAGGTCGGGGCGGATGAAAAACAACCGTTGAAAGCTGACAGTCACTGATTCACCGGTGCGCAGGTTCAACCCATCAACAGTTGCAATAGCAACCGAATCCAGATAATAAATATCAACAAATAGCTGACAATAAAGGCATTCTTTCGATGCAGTACATTGTTGCTTCCCAGGTGTATCCAGCTGTGGATCATGCGTGAAGCGAGGTAGCACCATGCCAGCCCCAGATAGATGGGATCTGATTTCTCCAATAGCAGAATAACAATCGTACTCAGATAGAAAAGCTGTGGTGTTTCCAGCAGGTTCTGAAAATGGTGGCTGATTTTGATCAGATATTCCGGTGGTCGGCCACCCCGGTTGTATTTGAAGTAGGCAATGCTCAACGAGCCCTCTCTTACGGCCTTGTAGCGAGCAGCGATCAGGGCGATCCCCATGCCTCCGGTTATCACTACCAGGCAGATCATTGGAAACAGAATTTGTGAATGATTCATGACTATCCTTGGTTTTGCACTGAAGTCGCACCAAAGATCCTAAAATTCCTAAATATGATCAAGATAATATTATCGGCCTATGCTATTTTCATTTCATGATCCAGCCACTGTTTAACAGGCCCTGACAGCCATGCCCTATCCAGCTGAGCACAAACAGCAGAGTCGTCAACGTATTCTCGATAGTGCGGTACGATATTTTCTCCAGCAGGGCTATGAAAAGACCGGGATCAGCGAGATCATGCAGGATGCCGGTCTGACTCATGGAGGCTTCTATGCCCATTTCAGCAGCAAAGGTGAGCTCTATATCGAAGCGATGACCCATGCTGCGAAAAACGGTCGTTTTACAGCCCATCTGAAAAACGGCAAACAGGGGCAGGCGTGGTTTCAGGGGGTGCTGGAGGGTTATCTGAATCTGGACCATGTAGAAGGTGAAGAGCATCCCTGTCCACTGGCTTTTCTGGTTACCGATATCGCCACTCGTGAATCTGACGTGAGACATGCCTACACCCGCATATACAAGAGCATGAATCGTTACATCAGTCGTCAGGCTATGGAGGAGCCAAACAGACCCAGTGATGATATCTATGCAGTAACCGCCATGATGATTGGTGGGGTGGCGATCAGTCGAGCAATCGATGACCCGAAGTTGGCCAAACGTCTGTTGCACAGTTGCAAGCAGATCGCAGAGAAATTGATAGCCGGTGACTGATTCCATTCCAGCCATTGAATTTGTCATGAATAACGGCATCCAGTGTCGGGTGCAACCCTGTGTGGAACCCAATACCCGACACACCACCGAATTTCTGAAAAAGCAGATCGAGATCGGCTTCCGGCATATGTCCGCACGTTCCCGTTTCAGCCGCTTTGCGGCTGCTCTGGATCATTTGACCGATCAACAGCTTGACTATCTGACTGATCTGGATGGTAAGGACCGGGTGGCCTGGTGCGCCTCAATAACCCGTGAGGATGAGGAGAGTGGTATTGGCATCGCCCGATATATCAATATACCCAATGAAGCGAAGATGGCTGAATTTGCCATCACGATCGTTGACGACTATCAGGGGCAGGGGGTTGGCTATCAATTGCTGAATAAACTGCTCGAAACGGCAAAACTGAATGGTTTTCAGATATTGCGCGGATATGTACTGATGAGTAATTCAGCGATGCTGGCACTCTGCAAGCGATTCGAAAGTAAAAAGTCTTCGGTTGATGGACCTTTTGTGATTGTGGATATAATAGTGCAGTAAATAATCGATATTTCTCTTGCTGTGAATAAAGGAGAAGACAATCAGTTCGGGAGCATAGTCTGATGAGCGCAACACTTAAATTTATCGGCCATATCAATACCCCATACAGGACATTGGAGGATTGCCCTAACAATGTGGATCTGAATGGCCCGCTGTGCCAACTGGTGATTCATGATGCCTACATAGACGGCCTGTTTGGTTTGAAGAAGGGGCAGAAGATCCTGATTCTCTACTGGTTTGAGAATACTGACAGAAGCGCGATACAGCAGCAGAGCAACCAGGGTGGCGAGTTGATCGGCAGCTTTGCCTTGCGTTCACCCCACAGGCCTAACCCTATCGGGGCAGCACTCCTGCCGATCAAGGGTATTGAGGATGGTGTGGTCTTTGTGAAGGGGCTGGATTGTCTGAATGGCACCCATCTGCTTGATATCAAACCCGCAATATTGTCCGAATAGCCTCCCATAAATTGTGGGATTATAGGCCGACTTCAGTTTGTGAATCACAACATACAACATTCATTGATCGCATTCTGAAAACAGGATATGGAGGATCATATCCTGTTTTTACTTTAAATGGTCGTGACGTCTTACCGATTGACATCGACGATTCTTCTGCCCCGGATCTTTCTGGCCAGCAGATTGTCTGCTGTTTCGATCACCTCGGACAGACCAACTTCTTCAGCAATATGGCTCAACTTGCTGAGATCCAGGTCCTGCTCCAGTCGGTCCCATGCCTGCTGGCGGATCTCTTTGGGACACATCACGCTGTCGATACCGACCAGGGAGACGCCTCTCAAGATGAAGGGAGCTACCGTTGCCGGAAAGTCCATACCGCCAGCCAGACCACAGGCGGTGACTACGCCACCATAGTGGGTGCTGGCACAGGCATTGGCGAGTACATGGGAGCCAACCACATCGACCACCCCGATCCAGCGCTCTTTGGCCAGCGGTTTCCCTGGTTGGGCGAGTTCTTCGCTTGGGATGATTTCAGCCGCGCCCAATTCCGTCAGAAAAGCGGACTCCGCTTCAGCTTTACCACTCAGAGCAATCACTGAGTAACCCAGTTTGGCCAGTATCGCAATCGTGACACTGCCAACACCGCCGGAGGCCCCGGTCACCAGGATATCCCCCTTGTCCGGTGTGATGCCGTTTCTTTCCAATGCGAGGATACAGAGCATCGCGGTATAGCCGGCTGTACCGATTGCCATGGCCTCTTTCGGCTGTAAAGACTTCGGTAGTCGAACCAGCCAGTCGCCGTTCACTCTGGCTTTCTGTGCCAGTCCACCCCAGTGTTTTTCACCCACACCCCAGCCATTCAGGATCACCTGATCGCCTGTTTGGTAATCCCCGTGTGTGGTGCTGCTGACGGTTCCCACCAGATCGATACCAGGCACCATGGGAAAGCGTCTTACAACCGGTGATTGGCCAGTGATCGCCAGGGCGTCTTTATAGTTGATGGATGAGTAGTGCACATCGATGGTGACATCACCTTCCGGGAGCATTGCTTCATCGATATCTGAAATCGTGGCTGAGTAATTCCCATCTTGCTTGTCAATCAGAACGCCTTTGAACATATCTGTGCCTCATTGGTTAGACAAACGTCTATTAAAAAATGAAAAAAAATTACTTCAGACTGTTTACGAAAAAATCTGCGTAACTTTGCAGTGCCCTGGGACTGCGTTCGAGTTTTGCACGCAAAACCGCGCCCTCCCAGCCAGTCCAGAACAGATAGGCAGACTCCTTGCAATCTTTGTTGGCGGATATATCGCCGGTCGCTTTGGCTTCCTCCAGGCAGGCTTCCAGCCGCTGCTGCCAGGCTTCGAAGACCTCAATCAGTTGTGTGCGGAATGATTCGGGCAGGGCGCCCATCTCCTGGCCAAGGTTGCCAACCAGACAGCCACGCTTGAACCGATGCCGGGCCATGCCATCTGTCGCATCCTGCATGAATGCAATCAGACGTTGCAGAGGCGGGAGAGATCGATTGCCCAGGGATTTATCCAGCTTGTGCTCGAAAAATTTGGCGTAGTTGCTGATCAGTTCCGAGCCGAAGGCATCCTTGTTTTTGAAGTAGTGATAGAAAGAGCCCTTCGGCACCCCGACGCGTCGCAGAATCTCGTCAATGCCGGTGGCGCTGTAGCCTTTTTCGGTGAGCACCTCCATACCTGAACGAATCAGTTCAGCTTTGGTTTGACTGAATCCGGCCTGGTCTTTGGGGGGGCGGCCGCGACGTCGTTTCAGGGGGATGGCAGAGCTCATGGGGGAATATTAGACCGATCGTCTACAAAAATCAAACGGTAGCCTCTTCGGTGACAGGATCGGTAGCTCGTCTCAGCTTATCGATGACAAATCGCCACGCTCTTCTGTGGAGAAATGAATGGATGATCCAAGCATCGCTGTGGCCCTGGTTCGCTTTCCTAGAACCAGATATCTGAAATTTTTTTTGGTTGTAGATCTCGATCTCTTGATATCGAGTGAAATGCCCTGGTTTTCAAGCTCTGAATTGGGTCATATGACCTAAAAAAACGGTGAAATAGCGATCAATGATTGATGTCAATGAGAGATGGAAAGCGGGCCGGCTAGACTCTTGGCGGTCTCTGTTTTTTTACACCGTTCTGTCATTGATTAGATGAAAAGATCCAACACCTTTTTTGTCTGTCTGCTGATATTGCTGACAGGCTTTATTGCAAGCCTTGTGGATGTTGCGATAGAGAGTGGGCAAGGTTTCCCGCAAGCAGTGGCGTCCGCTGACCTGGTCAGCAGGCTGGGCCTGACCGACCTGGCGCTGTTCACCGAGGCCCGTTATACCAGACACCCCTCTCAGACCGATATCCACTCAGCTTTCCAGGATCATCCCGTCGCATTGGAGCATTTCCCCACAGGTTCTTTACTGCAACCTCCGATCGATTCCTTACCATGATTACCATACTGCGCAAACAACGTTATTTTATCGACTTTACCCTGGGCACAATGATGCGCCACAAGGGGAAGAGTCTTGGTCTGCTGACAGTCTACTCACTGATCATATTCATGCTGGCTTCAGTGATGTTGTTCAGTCATGCCATGCGCAGCGAAGCTGTTGCTCTGCTGGCCGACTCTCCGGAAATCATTGTGCAACGGATCGAGGCGGGACGAAGTGTCATGGTGCCGGCAGAGTATCTGCAGAGAATCGGTAGGCTGCGCGGTGTCACTGAAAAACGTGGCCGCTTGTGGGGCTACTACTACGATCCTGCGGTCAAGGCCAACTATACGGTGATGACCAGTGAACAGGATCAGCTATCGATCAACGATATTGTGATTGGTGAGGGGATAGCCCGAACCAGAGGTTTGTCGATTGGTGACTATCTGACACTGCGGTCACATGAAGGCAAGGCATTCTCTTTTAGAGTTTTGAGGCTGCTGGAGAGTGAGTCGGAACTGATCAGTAGTGATCTGTTACTGATGAATTCTGAGGGCTATCGGCGACTGTTCGGTATTGACGAGTCTGTTTACACCGATCTGGTGTTGTCTGTGAGAAACCCCCGGGAGATTCAAAAAATCGCAGAAAAGCTGACGCTGTTATTGCCGGACAGTCGGCCAATTCTCAGAGCGGAGATCCTGCGTACCTATGAGAGTCTCTTCTCCTGGCGGCAGGGTGTGATGTTGATTCTATTGCTTGGTTCTGTGCTCGCTTTTGTCATATTCGCCTGGGACAAAGCCTCCGGGTTGAGTGCCGAGGAGCGTAAGGAGATCGGCATCCTGAAAGCGGTTGGCTGGGAGACCGGGGAAGTGATGCGGATGAAGTTCTGGGAGGGGATGATCATCTCCCTGACGGCTTTTCTTATCGGTTATCTGGCCGCCTACTTACATGTGTTCTATACCTCGGCCGGTCTGTTTGAGCCTGTGCTGAAAGGCTGGTCTGTTCTCTATCCCAGTTTTCAGCTAACCCCTTCAGTGGATGGTCTGCAACTCGCGACGCTGTTTTTCTTTACGGTGTTGCCCTATACCCTGGCGACCATCGTACCTGTCTGGCGGACCTCCATAACAGACCCTGATCTGGTAATGCGGTAGTCAGTGATGTTGATTGAATTGACAGATGTACGCAAGGCCTTCAATCAGGGCAAACCGAATGAGTTTTGGGCGATACAGGGAATCACCACCCAGTTTGAGGTTAACCGGATCAGTTGTCTTAAGGGGGCCAGTGGATCAGGTAAAACCACCCTGATGTCGATGATCGGCTGCCTGTCCCGGCCTACCAGTGGACGTATACGTCTGCAGGATCGCACCATCTCCTCCCTGCCTGAACGGTTTCTTACTCAAGTCCGTCGGCATACCTTCGGTTTCATTTTTCAGCGCTTTAACCTCATTCCTGGACTTAGTGTGGTGGAGAACATCATGCTGCCGGCCTACCCGCTGGGTTTGAAAGCCAGCAGCTTGAGAAGCAGGGCGGATCGTCTGCTCGAACAGTTCCTGCTGGCCGATAAAACGGATAATCCTGTTGAGTGGCTGTCCGGTGGTGAAGCTCAACGGGTGGCGATCTGCCGGGCACTGATCAATGACCCGAAAATCCTGATCGCCGATGAGCCTACTGCCAATCTGGATAGCCGGCTCTCCCGAGAGTTCATGGCTCTGCTCGATGAGTTGTCGAAAGCCGGCAAGACGGTGCTGATCAGCAGCCATGATCCGGTTGTCTTCGATTCGCCGGTTGTCGACCGGGTGGTGGAGCTTGAGGATGGTGTCATGGTCCCAGGGGAGAGATAGCCGGTGATGTTGAATCCTGCCACTCTGGCACTGCTGCTGGTGTCGATACTGGTCTCCATGATGCTGTTGGTGGCAACCGCTTTTGCCTTCAGAATCTTACACCACTGGGATATTCAGAGTGGCAGTGAGTTGCAGCTTCGACTGGAAAGAGGTACCTATCTGGTCTCAACCCTGTTGATCTGGGCTTTCCTGTTTGAGTTTCTCTCGCTGTTGCTGTTCATCTACAACGCAGAGGCCTTGTCGGGACAGTTTGTTGGCGCCATGTGTGCAACCGGGGTATTGAATCTGAATCCCTGGGGTTGGCCCACACTGTTTTTGAAGATCACGATGTTTTTTGTGGCAGTCATCTGGCTGGTGCTGAACTATCTCGACAACCAGGGCTATGACTATCCGCTGATCCGCTTCAAATATGCTTTGTTACTGTTGGCTCTGCCGCTGGTGATAGGCGAAACGATCGTGCAGTGGCTTCATTTCACTGAGATGGAGCCAAACCTGATCACCTCCTGCTGCGGAACGCTCTTCTCCGCCGATGCACAGGGAGTTTCCGCTGAGGTAAGTGGTATAGCGCCGGCTCAATCGATAGTCACGCTGGCTATCTCGGCCATCCTGGTAATCGCCGCTGGAGTATGGGTGGCATTGCGCGGATGGGGTGGCTGGCTGTTATCGATTGCGGCTATTGTCGCCTTTGTGGTTGCAATCCTGGCCATTATCTCTTCCATCTCGCTCTATATCTATGAGCACCCTCATCACCACTGCCCGTTCTGCATTCTCAAACAGGGGCACGGTTATGTGGGTTACTTTCTCTACATACCTCTGTTTCTGGCAACCTCACTCGCTTTGAGTGCCGGGTTTGTATCACCCTGGCGGAAGATCCTCAGTCTGAGTCATGCGGTGGCGGATCTGTTACCTGTACTAAGCTGGTTGTCGCAGTTCTTTTTTATACAGTTTTACCTTACCGCAGCCTGGTCGGTCTGGTTTTCCCGTCTTACCATGATGGAGGTCTGGTGGTGATTAAAAAGCCGATGTCCATCTTATTTGTTGTATTCAGCCTGACCATACTCAATGGCTGTCAGTCAGAGCATTCAGCCCTGACCAAAGGGGAGCCGCCACCCGCTTTTCAGTTACAGGATCTCAACGGCGATCGAGTGAATGTAACCAAGGATTTTGCGGGAAAGGTTGTTGTGATCCGCTTCTGGGCGGATTGGTGCCCCTTCTGTAAGTCGGAGATGCAGAGCATTGAGCCGGTCTACCAGGCATACCGTTCAAAAGGGTTGGTGATCCTTGCGGTGAATGTGCGGCAGGATCGTGAAACAGCATCAGCCTTCATAGATGAACTGAATATCAGCTATCCGGTACTGCTCGATCAGGAGGGGGCGGTGGCGAGAGAGTATGGGGTAATCGGTCTGCCCACCACCTTTATACTCGATCGCGACGGGCGCTTGCATACCCGTATCATCGGTGAGTCCACAGCGGAGCTGTTTGCCCGCATCGTGGATGCTTTGATATGAGTGCTGAGCTGACTCTCGGCGTGGCATTTCTAACCGGCATTCTCGGCAGCTTTCACTGCCTGGGAATGTGCAGTGGAATCAACACAGGATTCTTTATCCATTTTGCACCCAGGTTGCGATTAAGCCATCTGCTTACATACCACACACTACGGATTGCCGTTTATACATTACTCGGAATCGGTGGTGCTGTCGTTGGTCAGGTGTTGGTACAGAGTGGCATTGTTGGAAAAGCGCAGGGATTGCTGATGATTCTTGCCGGTGGTTTGGTTGTGTTACTGGGATTGAATCTGTTGGGTGTTTCACTCAACAGGGCGGTGAAGGTAAGGCCGGTCACTCATGTCGTTTCATTAACCGGTCTGAACAAACCGATCTCGCTTCCAACCGTGATGGCCGGTCTGCTCAATGGCCTGGTGCCATGCAGTCTGGTTTTCTCCGTTGCCGTGAAAGCGGTATCCACCGCCGATCCGTTAACTGCGGGATTGCTGATGTTGAGTTTCGGTGCTGGAACCCTGCCTTCCATGGTGACAGCCAGTCTACTTGGCGGTTATGTCGGCAAGACCTTCCGTGGCGCGCTTGCACGGTTGGCTGGTGTGCTGGTGGTGGTGCTCGGGCTGTGGACAGTTTATGAAGGGGTGGTCTTTTACGACATTATGCGTGGGTTGGCCAATTGGTAGATCCACGCTTGGATTCGTCCTGACAGGCTCTGATTCGGCACCCAAATTCAGGGATTGTTGTGCGGTTCAATCTCATCACATGTTTCAAACCGCCGTTTATGTTTGAGTAGAAGAGGAGTTGTAAAACGATGAGTGAAACGAGTAACAAGGAACGCAGGAATCTGTTGAAGCTGTTATCGGCCGCAGGTTTGACCGGACTCTCCGGTGGTGTGTTGGCAGGCCAGGGTGTCGGGGCCATGGTGCCGGGTAAAGGCTGGGTCAAGGCAAGCGAGGCGAGTTGCGATGGAGATGGTACACCGCTGCAGTTTATTCCTAAAAAGGCGCCGGATAGTAATCCCTTGGAGAAAGAGCTGGAGAAATATGCCAAGTGTCCCTATTGCGGAATGGACCGCACCAAGTGGCACCACAGTCGTCATCTGGTCCACTACGATGATGACCTGGTGGATGCCACCTGTTCGATACACTGTCTGGCAATCAGCCTCTCGCTGAACATCGATCGTGGTCCAAAGGCGATCTATGCTGCGGATTATGCGGCCGATGATGAGATCAAGCCGTTGATCAATGTGGATCAAGCAAGCTATCTGATCGGTGCCAAGCTGAAAGGTACCATGACCACCCGAAGCAAGATGGCCTTCGGCTCAGTGGCGGCGGCAAAAGTGATTCAGGCGGAAAAAGGTGGTGCTCTTGCGAGTTTCGATGAGGCCTTGAGTGAGGCCTATGCCGGTATGGCGAAAGATACCTTGATGGTACGTAAGAAACGTTCGGAACGGCGCAGGAAAATGATGCAAAAGATGAAGCAGCAAAAGGGCTGATGGAGTGCCTGCAGTGTCAAGTGTTGCTTGACACTGCAATGCAGTTTTGTGGCTGTGGATTCACGACTCTCCGCTTGTTATCACTCAATCGGGTCGTCGTGAGAATGTTATCGCTTTCAGTGAATGACAGATAGATGAGTATGAAAATAACCTGGTTGAAACGGCTGAGTGTGATGCCACTGATGTTGGCATATGGGTTGACTCAGGTGTCCGGTCTGCAGGCGCAGGAGCTACCCGACCCTGGTCCGAAGGATACCTGTCCGGTTTGTGGCATGTTCGTCGCAAAGTATCCGGAATGGATCGGCACGGTGCTGTACATGGATGGGCATGCGCACCATTTCGATGGCGCCAAAGATCTTTTTAAGTATCTCCATGATCTACAGAAATGGGCGCCCAACCATCAGGCGAGTGAAATCGATCGTATCGCAGTGACCGAGTACTACAGTCTGGGCCGTATCGATGCCCGGAGTGCTTTTTATGTGATTGGCTCGGATGTATTGGGTCCCATGGGACATGAGTTGATCCCACTGGAGAGCCTGGCCGATGCGGAGGCTTTTCTGCAGGATCATCAGGGAGTGGCCATCCTGAAATTTGATCAGGTTGATAAAGCACTGTTGTTGAATCTTGATGTGGGTGTTTTTGAGTAGTTCTGCACCACACTTGAAACCTTGGCTTTCAGCATGGTTTTACTCCGGGCTGCAAGCCTGGGAGGGAGAAGGCAACACGATTTTTTGCGCCTGTTCTGATATGATGATCTGACATGATGCAGGGTTGATACGGTTCCCAACCAGGACGATCCCACTATGTATATCTGTCTGATAAGTGTTCATGGTTTGATTCGCGGTCACGATCTCGAGCTGGGACGTGATGCCGATACCGGCGGGCAAACCAAGTATGTGGTGGATCTTGCCAAAGCGCTCGCTGAACGGGATGGGATCAGCCGGGTCGATCTGGTAACCAGACGCGTGGTCGATGCGGAAATCAGCGATGACTATGCAGAACCCCTCGAACTGCTGTCAGAGAAGGCCAAGATCGTAAGGATCGATGCCGGTCCTGAAGGTTATCTGGCCAAGGAGACCCTGTGGGATCATCTCGACAGCTTCATGGACAACCTGCTCAACTGGCTGAAGTCCCAGCCGCGCATGCCCGATATCGTTCACACCCACTATGCGGATGCAGGATATGTCGGGGTAAGGCTTTCCCATCTGCTGGGTGTGCCGTTGGTACACACCGGCCACTCCCTGGGGCGGGATAAACAGCACCAATTACTGGCTAAAGGTTTCAGTCGAAAGGAGATCCGTGAGCGTTACAACATGGATCGTCGGGTGGAAGCGGAAGAGGAGGTCCTGGCCAATGCGGATCTGGTGATCACCAGTACCCATAATGAGATCGAAGAGCAGTACAGCCTCTATAACCACTATCAGCCGGACAATATGGCGGTAATCCCGCCGGGCACCAACCTGACCCAGTTCCACCCCCCGTCCCGTGGGGCTAACATTCCTTTCCGTAAAACCCTGTCGCGATTTCTGCGCGATCCCGACAAGCCGATCATTCTCGCGCTCTCCAGGCCCGATGAGCGTAAGAACATTCTCACCCTGCTGGAAGTCTATGGTGAGTCGAGTCAGTTGCAGAGTGTAGCCAATCTGGTGATTGTTGCAGGGAACCGGGACGATATCCGGGATATGGAGAGCGGCCCCCAGTCGGTGATGACCGATATTCTGATGACCATCGATCTCTATGATCTGTATGGTCGGGTTGCCGTGCCGAAACGCCATCTGGCCAAGGAGGTGCCGGAGATCTATCAGCTGACGGCACTCTCTGAAGGGGTGTTCGTCAATCCGGCGCTGACCGAGCCCTTTGGTTTGACCCTGCTTGAAGCGGCAGCCAGTGGATTGCCGCTGATTGCAACGGAAAACGGTGGGCCGGTGGATATCATCGGCAACTGTAACAACGGATTACTGGTAGACCCGCTGAACAAGAAAGCGATCCGTCGCAGTCTGCTGAAGATATTGCATGATAACGAGTTGTGGCAGAAGTTTGCCCGCAATGGATTGAATGGTGTTCGCAAACACTACTCGTGGAAAGCGCACGCCAAGAAATATCTGGCGATGATCAAACCGATGCCCGCAGAGCATGAGAGGTTGCCGACCAAGCCACTGAAACATGTCAAATATCGCTATCGGGACCGGGCCATATTTACCGACCTGGATCAGAACCTGCTGGGGAATCCCACCGGTCTGAAACGTTTCATAAAGGTGGTGCGCGATAACCGGAAATGTGCCACCTTCGGTATTGCTACCGGGCGTCGCCTCGACGATGCCCTCTCCATCATGAAGAAGTTCTCGATTCCGATTCCTGACGTACTGATCACCAGTCTGGGTACCAAGATCCACTATACACAGGGTCTTTCGATGGACGACTACTGGGGTGAACATATCGACCACCTATGGCAGCCGAAAGGCATACGCCGGGTGCTGGCGGATCTTCCCGGGATCAAACCTCAGCCCAAACAGGATCAGAGTTTTTTCAAAATCGGCTACCACTACGATCCCAACAAGGCGCCCTCCGTTGATGAGATCAATGCACTGCTGCGTAAGGAGGAGTTGACCTGCAATGTGATACACGCCTTCGGTCAGTTTCTCGATGTGTTGCCATCCCGGGCCTCGAAAGGGCAGGCGCTGCGTTATGTGGCGCAACGGCTGGACGTACCCCTCGAACATATCCTGGTCGCGGGAGGCTCCGGTTCTGACGAGGATATGATGCGCGGCAATACTCTGGCCGTGGTGGTGGCCAACCGGCATCATGAAGAGCTCTCCCATATGATCGATCTTGAACGGATCTATTTTGCCGAGCAATCCCATGCGTTGGGAATTCTTGAGGCGATCGATCACTACGACTTCTTCAGAAGCTGTCATGTGCCTGAAGAGCCCTGACGCTCAATCGGCTACTCTGAATAGACTTGGACAGAAGTCTGATAGTGCAACAAGCAGTCTGTCGTGATTTGCTATCCTTAACACGAATGGCGCTTAATTAAGCACTAAAACCCATTGCATCCAGTTTTATCAATGGGTTTTGGTGGGGCATGGCCCCACCAAATAACGCTAAAGTAAGTGTTATTCATCCTTAACCCCAATATGCTTATTCTTTAAGCAGTCGGGTTGATCAAGCTTTGTGTGATTGAAACTCAACTCGTTGTTCGATGAATTCGTCTTAACAGGCCCTGATAACAATGAATAATAAAAAACTGATCATCTATGGTGAAGTGCTCTACGACTGCTTTCCGAATGGGGAACAAGTACTCGGAGGGGCGCCGTTCAACGTCGCCTGGCATCTCCAGGCGTTTGGCCAGTCCCCCTATTTTGTCAGTCGTGTCGGTCGGGATGCGGAGGGGGAACGGATTCTCCAGGCCATGGCTGATTGGGGCATGGAGACCGCCGGCGTGCAACAGGATGACGAGCATCCCACAGGTCGGGTCGTGATCAGCCTCGAGCAGGGTGAGCCGAGCTATGAGATCATGGCCGACGCGGCCTATGACTTTATCGATTCGACAGCGTTGAACTCCCTCGGTTGTGAGATGCTCTATCACGGCAGTCTGGGGTTGAGAAACACGACCGCCCGTAGTGCCCTCGAGCGTCTGAAACAGAATGGTGCAGAGAGTGTATTCCTCGATGTCAATCTACGCCCGCCGTGGTGGCAGCGGGAATCGGTCATGCGCTGGATCAATCAGGCAGACTGGCTTAAATTGAATCAGCATGAACTCGATCAGCTGGATGGAGGTGCCGGGGATCTGCATGAGCAGGCGCTGGCATTCAAGCAGAAACATGACCTGACCGGCTTGATCGTCACAATGGGGGAGCAGGGTGCATTTGTACTGTCGGATCAACCATCACCCCTGCAAGTGATCCCCGAAGCCAGTCAGGAGACCGTGGACAGTGTCGGTGCAGGTGATGCTTTCACGGCGGTGATGCTGCTTGGCCTGAACTCCCGATGGCCCCTGAAGCTTACCCTGCAAAGGGCGCAATCCTTTGCTTCAGCGATTGTAGGCAAGCGTGGTGCTACCGTATCATCTGCAAAATTCTATGCGGACTTCATTTCACGATGGGAGAGTCAGGGGAGTAATGCCGATTAGTGCTATAGCTCCCGGTATCGCAATATGTATGAACAGGTTTCACATTCACTGCTGAATCATATCCTCGACGAACTCAAAACCGAGATTCGTAAACGGGATCTGCGCCATTTCTATACCCGGCTCGGGGCCAATTTCTATGGTATTCATCTGCTGTTTCACCACCTCTACGGAAAACGGGACGATTTCAAGGAACAGATGATTCATCTGGTGGAGGTTATGGCGATCCGTTATGTACAACGCCATGTCACCCTCAAGCAGTTGGACAGCGAACGGGAGAAACATCACAACTGGTTCCTCAGTCAGGAGTGGGTAGGCATGGCCCTCTATGCGGATGGTTTTGCCGATAATCTCGAGGGGGTGGAGGAGCGTTTGCCCTATCTGCAGGAACTGGGCGTCAACATGCTGCATGTCATGCCGGTGATGGTCTGTCCCGACGGCGCCAGCGACGGGGGCTATGCGGTCAGTGATTTCCGCAATGTGGATGAGCGTTTCGGCAGCCTGGAGGATATCAACAGACTGGCCACCTCCACCCGTAAAAGGGGTATGCTGCTGGTGATGGATATGGTGCTCAACCACACTTCGGATGAGCATGAGTGGGCGCAACGGGCCCGCGCCGGAGAGCAGAAGTACCAGGACTACTACTACACGTTCAACAATCGTGATATTCCGGATATGTTCGAAGAGACCATGCCGGAGATTTTTCCCGAGACCTCACCCGGTAACTTCACCTGGGACGAGCCGATGAACAAGTGGGTGATGACGGTCTTCAATCACTACCAGTGGGACCTCAACTACAACAACCCGGCCGTGTTCATCGAGATGCTGGACAACACCCTGTTCTGGGCAAATCAGGGGGCGGATATTCTGCGTCTCGACGCGGTGGCCTTTCTCTGGAAGAAGATCGGCACCACCTCGCAGAATGAGCGTGAGGCCCATCTCCTGCTGCAATTGATGAAGGATTGTTGCCAGGTTACCGCGCCGGGTGTGCTGTTCATTGCCGAAGCGATTGTTGCTCCGGTGGAGATTACCAAATATTTTGGTGAGGATGCGGTAATCGCCAAAGAGTGCGAGATCGCCTACAACGCCACCTTCATGGCCTTGATCTGGGATGCGGTTGCCACCAAGAACACCAAGCTGCTGCGTCAGGGTATTCAGAGCCTGCCAACCAAGCTGGATCGGGCCACCTGGCTCAACTACTTACGCTGTCACGATGATATCGGTCTCGGTTTCGATGATGCGGATATCCAGCGGGCCGGTTACCAGCCGCTGGCCCATCGAAAGTTCCTGGTCGAATTTTTTACCGGTCAGTATGACGATTCCCCCGCCCGCGGCGCACCCTTCGGAGTGAATCTGAAAACCGGGGATGCCAGAATCTCCGGATCTCTGGCCTCCCTGGTGGGTCTGGAGGCCGCGATTGAGCAGGGTGATGCGGAGGCGATTGAGCAGTCGGTCAAGGTGATCCTGTTACTGCACAGTCTGATCTGCTCCTTTGGCGGTATGCCACTGCTCTACTATGGTGATGAGATCGGCACATTGAATGATCGGGAGTTCCTCAACGATAAGAACAAGGCTGGGGATAACCGCTGGATGCAGAGGCCGAAGATCGATTGGCAGCGGGCAGAACGCCGCCATCAGCACGGCACCCCTGAACAGCAGATCTTCGATGGCCTGAAAAAGATGATTGCCGCCAGAAAAGGGATTCCCGCGTTTGCCGATTTCAACAACCGGGAACTGATCGAAGTGGATAATCCTCATCTGTTTGTCTTCTGGCGCAGCGATCCATTCATGCCGCTGGGTTCCGTTCTGGTTGTCTGCAATTTCGACAGCAGCCCTCAGTTTATGGAGCTCAGCGCATTGGGCAACCGGGGGATGTTTGAGTATGGGAATCTGAAGGATCTCTATTCGGGGGAGAGCCCGCGACTGTTCAAACAGCAGTTGGTGGTGCCACCCTATCAGTTCTACTGGTTGACCGATCAGCGGCCGGAAACAGGACTCACTCTGTAAAGTGTCGACTGCGGTCGTGATAGTTTCGTGATAATTGCGTGAAAGTAGCGCTATAGATTTTTGATTCAATCCTCGTAAAGAAAAGACCAACCGAACCCTATGACTGGAATTGATCGATTCAATGCAACGTAAGTTACTGATCGTCGAAGATGAGCCGGATATTGCCCATCTGGTGCAAAAACATCTGCAGGATGCCGGATACGACGCGGATATCGCGAGTAATGGCGCAGCAGCCATGGAGCTGTTCAGAAAAAACAGCTATCAATTGGTGATACTCGATTTGATGCTGCCCGATACGGATGGTTTGACCCTGTGCCGCAAGATGCGCAGTACCGAAGAGTATGTGGCGATTCTGATGCTGACAGCCAAGTCGACCGAGCTCGACCGGGTGTTGGGTCTGGAGATGGGAGCGGATGACTATCTGACCAAGCCCTTCAGCGTGCCTGAACTGATGGCCCGTATCAAAGCGCTGTTTCGGCGTATCGATGCCTTGAAGGAAGGTGGTAATAACATCACCGAGCAGGAGAGTATCAAACGGGGCGGTCTCTATATCGATGTCAACAAACGCTCGGTTCAGGTCGAGGGCGAACTGGTGGACTTAACGGCAAGAGAGTTCGATCTGCTGCTGTTTTTCGCCCGCCATCCCGGCCGGGTATTCAGTCGCATTCAACTGCTCGACAAGGTTTGGGGCTACAACCATGATGGTTACGAGCACACGGTGAACTCCCATATCAATCGATTACGCTCAAAGATCGAGAAAGATCCGTCTGAACCGCAATATGTGTTGACGGTATGGGGTGTGGGATACAAGTTTCGTGATCAACGGAGTGAATCGTGACCAGTCGAGTCAAGCTTGAGGTCCGGCAGCAGCCGGGATCGTGAGGTGCACATGTTTCAATCCCTCTATGCCCGTCTCTCGCTTGCCCTGATCGGCCTGTTTCTGGTAATCGGGCTTCTCTATACCCTGATCACCCTGGTCACCACCAATCGCTATATGCAGGAGATCACCCAGCACTTCAACCAGGATCTGGCGCAACGCATCGTGGCGGATCGCCGCCTGGTGATCGATGGGGAGATGAACGATTTGGCGCTGAAGAAAACCTTCAGCGACTACATGGACATCAATCCGAGTATCGAGATCTATCTGCTGGACAAGCAGGGGACGATTCTCGCCTTCTCGGCCGATGCGGGAAAGGTAAAACGCAAGCAGGTCGACCTGGCGCCTATCGAAGCCTTTCTGCGGGGTGAAGGCTTTCCCCTGCTGGGGGATGACCCCCGTTCCCATGAAAGGCGGAAAGCGTTCTCCGTGACAGAGGTACCGGCCGGCGATATGCCTGCCGGTTACCTCTATGTGGTGCTCAGGGGCGAAGAGTACGATAACGCTGAACAGGCGGTATTGGACAGCTATGCGTTACGCTACAGCGCCGGTTCCGTGGCGGTGAGTATGGGCTTTGGTCTGCTCACCGGACTGTTGCTGTTTCACTGGCTGACACGTCGCCTGCAACGACTCTCCAGTGTGATGACGGCCTTCCAGCAGAGTGGTTTTACCAGTCATCAACAGTTCCCGGAGCGTTTTGATCCAGGCGGAGATGAAGTCGAACGACTGGGTGCTGCGTTCGAGGAGATGGCGCAGCGGATCGCCGATCAGTGGGGCCAGCTGAAGCAGCAGGACAAGCTGCGCCGGGAGTTGGTGGCTCAGGTATCCCATGATCTGAGAACCCCATTGGCGGTGCTTCACGGTTATCTCGAAACCCTGCATATGGAGCAGGGGGAGCGCGATGGCGAGTCGCAACAGGACTATCTGAGTATCGCCCTCAAACAGAGCGAACGCCTGAAGGGGATGCTTGAGGATCTGTTTGAGCTGGCCCAGCTGGAGGCGAGAGAGACCAAACCGGTGTGCGAACCGATGGCGTTGGCGGAGCTGGTTCAGGATGTGATTCAGAAGTTTCAGCTGCCGGCGCAGCAGCATCAGGTGGAGGTGAAATGGCATCTGCCCCAGTCACCGCCTCAGGTGAAAGCGGATTTCGCCATGACCGAACGGGTGCTGGACAATCTGATCGGCAATGCGATTGATCATTGTGAGGCGGGAGGCCGTGTCACGCTGAACATTTCTCAACAAGCCGATTTTGCCCTGGTTGAGGTCATGGATGATGGTCAGGGTATCGATGAAGCGGAACTGTCGCACCTGTTCGAGCCGTTTTTCCGTAAGCGCAAACAGGGTAAAGAGGGTGGACATGCCGGCCTCGGGCTTGCGATTGCCCGCCGCATGGTGGAGTTACAGGGCGGCACCATCTCAGCGACCAATAACCCGCATGGCGGAGCCTGTTTCAGCTTCACCCTGCCGCTTGCCTGAACCAGCCACCGGCGATGGAAAGCCGCTTGTGATTCATTTGTGATAATTGTGTGAACCTCTGTGGAGGCTTGACCGCTAAGCTCTCTTCATGCGTTGGCGAAAGCGAGGTTTTACTGCATAAAGCACCAAGTTATTCCGAGTGAATCTGCTGGGATAATTTGTGTCTTAAAAATCAGGGTCAATCGATTCAGGGAAGCTCAGAACAAACCGTTAATCCGGCAGTTGTCGGGTTGATTTAATCTGAATTGGTCAGGTATTTCCCGGGTATCGCAGGCCCTGATAACAGCAGATTTGCGGTGACGCTAAAGCCGGTTTTACCAGGAATGGCTGATCGGCCTGAAAGGTTTATTGCCGAGCGATGACGGACGCTATCAGCTATCCCACTCTGGACTCTCCAGCGCGTCCTTGGTCTATGTAACAGGAGATATTGTATGAAGCGAAGAAGTTTGATCAAACTACTGGGCGTAGCAGCTGTGATGCCGGTCGTCGGTCATTCGGTGTTTGCCAGACAGGGTGAAGAGATGACGCAAATGAGTAAGCTTGAACTGAGCGAGGAGGAGTGGCGCAAGCGCCTGACCCCTGAGCAGTTCCGGATTTTACGAGAGGAGGGAACCGAGATGCCCGGCAGTAGCCCGCTGCTGCATGAAAAGCGCACAGGCACGTTCGTCTGTGCAGGCTGTGATTATCCCCTGTTTGCCTCCAGCACCAAATATGAGAGTGGTACCGGCTGGCCAAGTTTTTATGACCATCTGCCGAATGCCCTGGGTACCAAAAAGGACTTTAAACTCATCTGGCCTCGTACGGAGTACCACTGTGCCCGTTGTGGCGGTCATCATGGTCATGTCTTCAATGATGGGCCGAAACCCACCGGTCTGCGTTACTGTAACAATGGGGTTGCACTGAAGTTTGTGCCGGATGTCGCATGATCACCCGGCTTGGCGTGGCACTACTGCTGGGGATGACCCTGCCGATCAGTATGACGGCTCGCGCCCTGACCCTTGAAAGCCCGGTCGAACAGGTACAGCTGGTCGAACTCTTTACCTCACACGGTTGCAGCAGTTGCCCGCCGGCAGACCGCTGGCTGGGAAAACTGGAGAGTCATCCCGGGCTTTGGCAGAAGCTGATTCCGATGGCGTTCCATGTGGACTACTGGGACTATCTGGGTTGGCAGGATCGATTTGCCTCCCCGGCCTATAGTCAACGGCAGCGGCAGTATCGTCAATCGGGCGCCATCCGATCCGTCTATACACCGGGGTTCGTGGTTAACGGCAAGGAGTGGCGAGGCTGGTTTCGTCATCCGAAGCTTGAGCTTGGCGAGGCAAAAAAGGTCGGTCGGTTGACCTTGGATGTGCAGCCCGGTGTTGCTGTTAAGGCCGAATTTTCCCCCCAGGCCGGTATCGATCAACAGGGGCTGGAGGCGAATCTGGTCATTCTCGGCTTTGATCTGCAGAGTGAGATTGGCGCCGGTGAAAACCGCGGCAGGACCCTCAGTGAGCATTTTGTGGTGTTGAGCCACGGCCGCTCCCGGGTGCAGACCCATGCTGGCCAGTGGTCTCTCCCCTGGCCTGAGTTTTCCCGATCGGGCAGCAAGCGCCTGGCGGTTGTGCTCTGGTTGAGCCATCCGGAGAGTGGTGAGCCGGTTCAAGCGGTGGGTGGATGGCTGCCTGGATAGGCTCATTTCAGCCATATCCCCACAGGTTGATCGGATTATCGGAGCCGCCAACTCGATACTATCCTGAAATTGCGCGAAGTTGGGCGCTATGCTAGAATCCGCACCAGAATTTTGCGACAGCTGTCGGTTGTCAGCCGCAGTGCTTTATAATAAAACCCCGATAGCGGGGTTTTTTTATTTTTAGAAAATAGGTGGTTACCGAGGCGGCGGTGCGTCGCTTGGATTGCCCGTTTTCTGCTATGACAGGATGGGCCGTGTGCCCATTTTTTATTGCGGTGGGAAAAATGAGGTCTGCGCCAGAACAACTGAAAACGCTCATACGTCAGGAGGTCGAACTTCTGGGCTATGAGTTAGTGGGCCTGGAGCTGACCGGGCAGGGCAAGGGCGGGTCCCTGTTGCGGGTCTATATCGACCATGCGGAAGGCATCTTGCTGGATGATTGTGTACAGGTCAGTCATCAGATCAGTGGTGTGCTTGATGTGGAAGACCCAATCAAGGAGCGCTATCAACTTGAGGTCTCGTCACCAGGTATGGACAGGCCGCTGTTTGAAGAGGCGCACTTTGAACGATTCAAAGGCAGCAAGGTGCGCCTTAAAACCCGTACCAAGATTGATGGCCGACACCGATTCACTGGTGAATTGGGCGGTGTGGAAGATAGTCAGGTTTTAATTGAAGAAGACGGGACACTCTATCGAATACCGATCGAGATGATCGATTCGGCTCGAGTAATACCGGAATTTTGAATTGGGAAACATTGATGAGTAAAGAGATATTGCTGGTCGTAGACGCGGTCTCCAATGAAAAAGATGTGGGAAAGTCCATCATCTTTGAAGCCATTGAAGCGGCGTTGGCGTCTGCCACGAGAAAACGTAATGGAGATGACATTCTCGTTCGGGTTGCGATCGATCGTACTTCCGGAGATTACGATACTTACCGCCGCTGGGAAGTTGTCGAGAGCTATGCGGAAGATGAGCCGGACGCACCACTGAGGCAGATCATCTTGGATGCTGCCCGGGAAGAGGATCCGGATATACAGATTGGCGATTTCGTTGAAGAACCGATCGAGTCCATTGAGTTCGGACGGATTGCCGCTCAGGCAGCAAAACAGGTGATCGTACAGAAGGTGCGTGAAGCTGAGCGTGCCAAAGTGGTCGAGGCCTTCAAAGGGCGTGAAGGTGAACTGGTCACCGGTGTGGTGAAACGCATCGACCGGGGTAACATCTTCATGGATCTGGGTGGTAATGCGGAGGCCTTCATCGGACGTGAACACATGATCCCCAAGGAGTCGATCCGGGTAGGTGATCGGATTCGCGGCTATCTCTATGAAGTCAGATCGGAGCCCAGAGGACCGCAACTGTTTATCAGCCGGACCATGCCTGAACTGCTGATCGAGCTGTTCAAGCTGGAAGTGCCTGAAGTGGGTGAGGGTCTGATCGAGATTCGCAGTGCAGCGCGGGATCCCGGATTACGTGCCAAAATTGCTGTTAAAGCATTGGATCAGCGCATCGATCCGGTTGGTGCTTGTGTCGGCATGCGTGGCTCACGGGTGCAGGCTGTCTCCAACGAGCTGAATGGTGAGCGGGTCGATATCATTCTGTGGAATGACAACCCTGCACAGTTTGTGATCAACGCCATGTCGCCGGCGGATGTGGTCTCCATCGTGGTTGATGAAGATACCCACGCCATGGACGTGGCGGTCAGCGAGGAGAATCTCTCCCAAGCGATCGGACGTGGTGGACAGAATGTTCGACTGGCCAGTCAGCTGACCGGTTGGGAGCTGAATGTCATGGACGAGGCCCAGGCCTCCGAGAAGAGTGAATCGGAAGCGAAAGGCTATATGGACTCCTTTATGGATCAGTTGGATGTGGATGAGGATGTAGCTGCGATCCTGGTACAGGAAGGCTTTACCAGTGTCGATGAAGTCGCCTACGTACCGATTGAAGAGATGCTCTCCGTTGAGGAGTTCGATGAGGAGCTGGTAGAAGAACTGCGCAACAGAGCTAAGGACTATTTGTTGACTCGCGCGATTGCCAATGAAGAGGCTTTCCGTGAACCGGCCGATGATCTGCTGAACATGGACGGCATGGATCAGCAGCTCGCCTTCACCCTGGCCGGCCGGGGTGTGGTGACCATGGAGGATCTGGCAGAACAATCCATCGATGAACTGATGGAGATTGACGGTATGGATGAAGAGCGGGCAGGCCAGCTGATCATGACAGCGCGTGCTCCCTGGTTTGAAGAGGCGGAATAGGTCACTCCGGTTTCTGGGTGAAGAAAAAGCAACAGATGGAAAAGGCAAATTCGAGAGGCTGATGAATGAGTGAAGTAACGGTAGCACAACTTGCAAATGTCGTTGGCATTCCTGCCGATCTGTTGATGGAACAGTTGGCGGACGCCGGCATTCAGGCGAAAAGCCCTGAAGATAGGATTTCCGATGATGAGAAGGCGAAACTGCTGCTGCATCTGCGTGAGAGTCATGGCAAAAAGAAGACCTCAACGGTTACCGCACCCAGCAAGGTCACACTCAGGCGTAAAACGGTCAGTGAACTGCGCCAGCCCACATCGAGCGGACGCAGCACGCTGAGTCGTGCGTCGGCCGCACCGGCAAAAACGGTGAGCGTTGAGGTGCGGAAGAAACGCACCTACGTGAAACGCACCAATGTCGAGTCGGATGAAAGCAAGGTCAAGCAGGCTGAAGAGGCGCGGAGAGCGCTGGATGATCAGGCGAAAGAGCGTGCCGCTATCGAGGCGGAAGTAGAAGCGCGTAAGGCTGCCGAGGCTGCCAAGCGCCAAGAACAGGAAGAGGCCGAGAAAAAGGCAGAGGAAGAAGAAGCCGCCAAACTTGCGGCAGAAGCAGAAGCCAAACGTCTGGCTGAGGAAGAGGCGGCAAGAGAAGCGGCTGAGGAAGCCAAGCGTCAGGAAGAGCTGTTGAAACCAGAAACTGCTGCAGAGCCTGAGCCGGCTGTCGAGGCGAAACCTGCTGCTGCCGAGGCCAAGGCCGAACCGTCCCGTGGCAAGAAAGGTCGTAAAGACAGTCGTCGCGACGAGAAAGGTTTTAGCGATGACAAAAAGGCGGACCGTAAAGAGCTGCACGTGGCGGAAGGGCTGCGTGGAAAGCGCAAAAGAAAACCGGGCAAACAGCGTAGAGCAGCGGCCGCTGCTGCCAGCGACGCCCAGCACGGCTTCCAGCGCCCGACCACTCCGGTTGTGCATGAGGTGAAAATTCCCGAGAACATTACCGTTGCCGATCTGGCGCAGCGCATGACCATCAAAGCCGCCGAAGTGATCAAGGTGCTGATGAAGATGGGCATGATGGTAACCATCAATCAGACACTGGACCGGGATACTGCCATCCTGGTGGTCGAAGAGATGGGCCATGTGCCGGTTGCACAGCGTGACGAGGATATCGAAGCCGATCTGCTGAGTGAGGAGGATGACGCCCATACTCAGGGAGAGCAGGTTAACCGTCCTCCGGTGGTCACCATCATGGGTCACGTCGATCATGGTAAGACCTCTCTGCTCGACTACATCCGCACCAGCCGGGTTGCTGCCGGTGAGGCGGGTGGTATCACCCAGCATATCGGTGCCTATCATGTGGATACCGACAAGGGTACGGTCTCATTTCTCGATACCCCGGGCCATGCGGCGTTTACCGCGATGCGTGCCCGTGGCGCCAAAGTTACCGATATCGTCATTCTTGTGGTGGCCGCCGATGATGGCGTGATGCCACAAACCAAGGAGGCGATCCAGCACGCCAAGGCGGCCGAAGTGCCCCTGATCGTGGCGATCAACAAGATCGATAAGGAGGAGGCCAATCCGGATCGGGTGATCCAGGAGCTCTCCCAGGAAGAGGTCATCCCCGAAGACTGGGGTGGCGATACCATGTTCGTCCGCGTCTCGGCGAAAACCGGCGCCGGTATCGATGATCTGCTCGATGCGATTCTGCTGCAGGCCGAAGTGCTTGAGTTGCAAGCGGTTGAAGATGGACCGGCTACCGGTTCCATCGTTGAATCCTCACTCGACAAAGGGCGTGGCCCGGTGGCTACCGTACTGGTTCAGTCCGGCACCCTGAACCGGGGCGATATGATCGTCTCGGGTAAGGAGTTCGGCCGTGTACGGGCGATGTTCGATGAGGCCGGTCGCTCCATCAAAACCGCCGGTCCTTCCATTCCGGTGGTGGTGCTGGGCCTCTCCGGCACCCCGGAAGCCGGTGACGATGTACGTGCGGTCAGCGATGAGCGTCGTGCCCGCGAGATCGCCGAACTGCGTCAGGACAAACAGCGCTCAACCCGTCTGGCTGCCCAGAAGGCCGCCAAGCTGGATGAGATGTTCACCCAGATGGAAGAGGGCGAGACCCAGACCCTGAATGTGATCGTCAAAGCGGATGTACAGGGTAGTGTGGAAGCGTTGAAGGAGTCCCTGGTGAAGACCTCCACGGATGAAGTCAAGGTGCGCGTTGTGGCATCCGGTGTGGGCGGTATCAATGAGTCTGACGCCAATCTGGCGGTGACCTCGAATGCGATCATCATCGGCTTCAATGTGCGTGGTGATGCAGGAGCCCGTCGAGTGGTGGAAGAGCAGGGCATCGACATGCGCTACTACAGCATCATCTACGAAATCATCGATGATGTGAAAAAGGCGATCTCCGGTATGCTCTCACCCGAAATCAGAGAAGAGATCATCGGCCTGGCCGAAGTGCGGGATGTGTTCCGCAACTCCAAGCTGGGCGCGATTGCCGGTTGTATGGTGCTCGAAGGTATGGTCAAGCGCAACAATCCGATCCGCGTGCTGCGGGATAACGTGGTGATCTACGAAGGATCACTCGAGTCCCTGCGTCGCTTCAAAGATGACGTCAATGAAGTGAAGAGCGGTATGGAGTGCGGTATCGGCGTGAAGAACTACAACGATGTGCAGTCTGGTGATCAGATCGAAGTCTTTGAACGTACCGAAATCGCACGTACGGTATAAGCTTGATTGAGACTATGCATTCCATCAATCCGAACAACCACGGCCTAACCGAAACAGTCTGCACCAGCAGGCTGTTTTTTATGGGGCATGCTGCATGAGCCGGGATTTCAAACGTACCGACCGGATCAGCGCTGAGCTGCAAAAGGAGCTGGCCGAACTGATCCGTGAAGAGATCAAAGATAAGGCGCTTGGCATGGTGACCGTCCAGGAGGCCCGTGTCGTCCGGGATCTATCCCAGGCGAAGGTGTTTTTCACCACCCTGGGCGCAAGCTTCTCTCATCAGGAGAGCGCAAAACATCTCAACCAGGTGGCCGGTCATCTGCGCTGGTTGCTTGGACAGCGTATGAAGATACGCACAGTACCCAAACTTCAGTTTGTTTATGACATTTCGGTCGAGCAGGGGGAGCATCTCTCCAACCTGATCGAAGAAGCGGTAACCGAGAAACAAACCTGATTCCAGTGATAATGTTTTTTAGAGATTAAGTATGGGACGTCGTCGTAACAGAGGGCGCAATATCAATGGGGTATTGCTGCTCGACAAGCCGCAAGGCATGACCTCCAACAAGGCGTTGCAAGAGGTCAAGTTTCTTTACAAGGCCGCCAAGGCGGGCCATACCGGCAGCCTGGATCCCTTGGCAACCGGTCTGTTGCCGATCTGTTTTGGTGAGGCCACCAAACTGTCTGCCTTTCTGCTTGATGCGGATAAGCGCTATCTGGTGAAGGTCAAGCTGGGTGAAACCACCACCACCGCGGATGCGGAGGGTGAAGTGGTGGAGACCGGTGACCCGAGCGGTGTGACTGAGGCTGCACTGCTCGAGACCATGAAGGAGTTCCTCGGGGAGCAGCAGCAACTGCCGCCGATGTATTCAGCCATCAAGCATAATGGCGAGCGGCTCTACAAACTGGCCCGTCAGGGTATTGAAGTGGAGCGGGAGCCGCGCACCATCCATATCCATGGCATCGATCTGCTGAGTTTTGATCTGCCTGAGTTCGAGATGGATGTGCGTTGCTCAAAAGGCACCTATGTACGCACCTTGGCCGAGGATATCGGCAAGCGCCTGGGTTGTGGCGCTTATGTCAGTGGTCTGCGTCGTACCGGCGTGGGTCCCTATGACGACCAGTCGATGCTGACGCTGGAACAGATCCAGGAGGCCTTCGGCGAGAAGCGTTTTGCTGAAATGGATGAGTGGATGCTGCCTTTGGAGAGTGCTCTGGCCGACTGGCCCGAAGTCGCCCTCAGTGCCGATGCCGCTTTCTATATGAAGCAGGGTCAACCGATCCTGGTGCCGAATGCGCCGACCAGCGGCTGGGTGAGGCTCTATGCCAACAAAACCGATTTCATCGGGGTCGGACAGATCCTCGATGACGGGCGGGTGGCCCCCAAGCGGCTGATGCAGGCGGTGGAGTGAGCCAGCCGGCTGATGAGGATTAAAATTGGTCGTTCCGGCCAGCCCGAAATGACAAATTGGGTGAATTAATCAGGGGTTAGCCAAGCATTTGAACTTGGGTGACTTGCCGTCGCAGCGGAGAACGCGCATACTACGCGGTCTTCCTGGCTTTGCCTGAAAAGAATTGATGAATTAAACCGGTCCGGTCAGCCTGAACTCATTGTCGGGTTGGCCTGAAAAGTGACCATTTTTCAAGACGTAACCTATAGGAGTACACGTCATGTCAATGAGTGCAGCAGAAAAGAAATCCATTGTCGAAGAGTATCAGCGCGCCCCTGGCGATACCGGTTCCCCCGAAGTGCAGATCGCACTGATGACCGGCCGAATCACCCAGCTGACCGAGCATTTCAAAGATCACAAGCAGGATCACCACTCCCGTCAGGGCCTGGTACGTCTGGTCAACTCCCGCCGCAAGCTCCTCGACTATCTGAAAGGTAAAGATCAGCAGCGTTACAAAGACCTGATCTCCCGTCTGGGCCTGCGTCGCTAAGCCTCCCCCTCAATACACTTAAGTATCCAAGGATTCAAACGTGACATTAATAAAGAAAGAATTCCAATGGGGAGACAACAAGGTCTCCATCGAGACAGGTGAGATCGCACGGCAAGCCGATGGCGCGGTCATGGTCAACATGGACGACACCGTCGTCCAGGTCACCGTGGTCGAAGCGAAAAGCGATGTGCCCAGGGACTTTTTCCCCCTGACCGTCGACTACCAGGAAAAAACCTATGCCGCCGGTATGATCCCCGGCGGTTTTTTTCGCCGTGAAGGTCGTCCCAGCGAGAAGGAGATCCTCACCGCACGTCTGATCGATCGTCCGATCCGTCCACTCTTTCCAAAGGGATTCACCAGTGAAGTTCAGGTCATCATCACCGTGATGTCACTGAATCCTGACGTAGATCCTGAGATCCCGTCTCTGATCGGTACTTCTGCCGCGCTGGCCATCTCCGGCCTGCCGTTCCAGGGTCCAGTTGGTGCCGCTCGGGTCAGCTACAAGGATGGGGAGTACACCCTCAACTCACCTTCAACCGGTCTGAGTGACAAATCCGATCTGGATCTGGTGGTCGCCGGTACCGAAGAAGCGGTATTGATGGTGGAATCGGAAGCCAACCAGCTCTCTGAAGATGTGATGCTGGGTGCGGTACTGTTCGGTCATGAAAACTTCCAGGTTGTGATTCAGGCGATCAAAGAGCTGGCAGCGGAAGTCAACAAGCCGATTGAAGCATTCAACCCGCCTGTGGTTGACGAAGAGCTGAAAGCTGCGGTAGCAGCCGAAGCTGCAGAAGGCATTGGTAATGCTTACCGGGTTGCCGACAAACTGGACCGTTATGCCGCCATCGATGCGACCGTTGCCGCTACCCTTGAAAAGCTGACTGCCGTTGAGGTGGATGGTGAGCAACGCTGGAGCAAAGATGAGATCTACGGTCAGCTAGAGAAGCTGAAGAAAGTGACCGTTCGCGGCCGCATTCTGGACGGCGAGCCCCGTATCGACGGTCGCGACACCCGTACCGTACGCCCGATCGCTGTACGTACCGGCGTACTGCCCCGTACTCACGGTTCCGCGCTGTTCACTCGTGGCGAGACTCAGGCCCTGGTTGTCACCACCCTGGGCACCGAGCGTGATTCACAGATCATCGATGCACTGGACGGCTCCCGTCGTGAGCACTTCATGCTGCACTACAACTTCCCGCCTTTCTGTGTCGGTGAGACCGGCCGTGTGGGTAGCCCCAAGCGTCGTGAGATCGGTCATGGCCGTCTCGCCAAGCGTGGTGTGCTGGCTTGTATGCCGACCATCGGTGACTTCCCCTATGCGATCCGTGTGGTCTCCGAGATCACCGAGTCCAACGGTTCCTCCTCCATGGCCTCCGTCTGTGGCACCAGCCTCTCTCTGATGGATGCGGGTGTGCCGATCAAAGCACCGATCGCCGGTGTCGCCATGGGTCTGATCAAGGAAGAGGACAAGTTTGCCGTCCTCACCGACATCATGGGTGACGAGGATCACCTGGGTGACATGGACTTCAAAGTGGCCGGTACCGCCGAAGGTATCAACGCCCTGCAGATGGATATCAAGATCAACGGCATCACCAAAGAGATCATGGAGATCGCGCTGGATCAGGCTAAAGAGGGTCGTCTGCACATCCTCAACGAGATGAACAGCGTCATCGATACCCATCGCAACCAGATGTCCGAGCATGCTCCGCGGATCATCGAGTTCAAGATCAATCCGGACAAGATCCGTGACGTGATCGGTAAGGGTGGCGTGACCATCCGCTCCATCACCGAAGAGACCGGTGCCACTGTGGATATCACCGACGATGGCGTGGTGAAGATCTTCTCTGTCGACAAGCATGCCGGTGAAGAGGCACAGCGTCGGGTTGAGCTGATCACTGCTGATGTGGAAGTCGGCACCATCTACGAAGGCAAGGTCGCCAAGCTGATGGACTTCGGTGCTTTCGTCACCATTCTGCCCGGTAAGGATGGCCTGGTGCACATCTCCCAGATCTCCAACGAGCGTGTGGAGAAGGTCAGCGACAAGCTGGCGGAAGGGGATGTTGTGAAGGTCAAGGTACTGGAAGTCGACAAGCAGGGCCGCATTCGTCTCAGCATGAAGGCGATTGATGAAGCCGACGCCTGATCAGCAAGCTGATCGGTAGATGAAAAAGGGGCCTGACGGCCCCTTTTTTTATGTCCTGTAAAACGACTCAAATCTGCTGTAAAAAACCGGGGAGTTGCAGATTATGTGATACTTTGGTGATAGGCTTGATGTAGAGTCAGCTGGCATTGATAAACCATCACGACAGGGTATTGCCCTAGTCAGAACATAAAAACAGATCCAGGTCCTAGCATGAAAGCACGCACAATAGTGATACTTCTAATCACCCACGGCATCGTTGGCATAGCCGGATTTGCCATCGGCATCTTTGTACTTCCCATTCTGGTGGCGCCACCGGCTCCCACTCAATCCGCCGTTGAGGAGATCTTCGCACAAGCCAGCTATACCGCTGAGTTTCGCAGAGATCTGCAGGATAGTGATGCACTGCACTGGGGTGAGGGACAGGTTTCCGTGAGCTCAACCTCCATCACACTGATGGGAGAGCTGGCGCCTGGGCCGGATTATAAACTCTACCTCTCTCCGAAGTATCTGGAGACCGAAGCGGAATTCAATCGTCTGAAGCCCGATATGGTCCGGGTAGGGGATGTCAGGACATTCGATAACTTTATTATTGAGGTTCCCTCGCATATCAACCCATCCGATTTCACGAGTGTGATTGTCTGGTGTGAATCTTTTGGGCAGTTCATAACGTCTGCCAAATACAAGTGATCAAGAAGGTAGGGGTTGAGAGCTTGTTGGTAATTAATAGTGGATAGAAAAAATAGAGTAAGCTCATAGCTAGAAGTTGTATCTCTAAAGTAAAATTAATTGAATAATATTCAATTAAAAGCACAGATTAGTTAGTCTTAAACATCTTTCCCTGTCTCACCCCGGTTCTGTATAAACGTAAGAGTTTTATATCTATAGGAAAAAAGATTCTTAAGAAATTTAAGTAATCTTGTCCGTGTCTTTTACTGATTATTTTATTGATCAAGATCAGTATTAGTTATTATTTAGTGGATTGTCTTTTGTAACCGACATGGAAATAGTTTCAACTCATCAATCAGTGATTCGACAGGAAGTATCAGTAAAAATATCAGGGATGACGTCAATGACTCGAAGTCTCTTCCGTAATCTCCTCGCATCCAGATTCCATTTTTTGCTTTTTTTTGATCGTTTCATTTGTAAACAAGTATTTGAATACTAACTTCAAGGAAGTTCTAGCATTCTAGGAAAATAGAGATGACGACTTTAAAGAATCAAACTTTCAGTTTTGTAATATGTATATTGATAGTTACAACTTCAGCGCAAAGTGAGGTAGTGACTAATGTAACATCACCACCTTTCTATCATTTGCTTCATACTGACACATTTGATAGTGGAGAAGAAGCGTACAACGCCTGTCGTGAACTCGGTTTTTTGTATGTAGAAGATCCTTATTGCCGTGGTGTCTCAGATAGAAAAAATAATATATATTTTATGAGAGGCGGTTGGTGGCAAGAGTCATATTTTGTTTGGCATATGCCAAATTATTATTACCCAAGGTTTTATATGACTCCAGATTTTGTCAAAAGTTGCCCAGTTGGAAATCCATGCCATCCTGCAACAGGTAATAAAACTCAAACAGAAACTGATTATGTTAGTAATAGTGGAACACTTAAGGTCGTTCGCTATTACTCCTCATTAGATCTAGGGGATGGATTTACAGAACTTGGGTATCAATGGCGGCATAATTATTCTAAAAGGCTAAATGGATTTAGTTCTGTATGTTATTCAAATTATAAAGGTGTGAAATCTGTATTATATGATTCTCAAGAAGATGCGTGTCAGCTGGGTTGGAGTCAGATATTAAGCGGTTATAATATCTATCGATATAAGCTTACTGGCTCAACTTCCTTGTATAGGGATGGTGTCTGCGAAATACATCACAACAATGAGATCGTGGCAAAATTAACAATACATAACACAATCGATAATAGATTGAGTATCGGAGCAACAGATCCAATACAGTCAATTCACGATAGTTCAGGAAGGCTATATAGCTTCCAATCACAAAATAACCAGATGATTTCTTTCTACCCCACGGAAGCGGTTCTCAGGCAAGATGGAGATTATTGGGTTTTTACTAATCCAAATGGACAGATTGAAAGGTATAATAGTGAAGGTAATCTAACGTCACTTTCAGATAGCAGTGCCCAAACAACCATTTTTTCTTATGACATTTCAGGAAAGCTCAGCACAGTAACAGACCAGTTTGGTAATAGCCTAAGCTATGAATACCATGAAGATGGTCGACTTATTTCAATCGTGACCCCAGATGGTAATATAAATTACTCATATGATACTAAGGGGCGATTATCAAGTGTAACTTATATTGATCAAACCCAAAGGCTTTATCATTACGACAATAGAACTTTCCCAAATCACCTGACTAGTATAACCGATGAAAACGGAAACCTCTTTGCAGAATGGGAATATGATATTCAAGGCCGAGTCATTACATCTGAGCATGCTGGTGGAGCGGAACGTGTGCAGTTACGATATCAAAATAATGGCTCTACAAGAGTCACTGAAGCGTCTGGCGCTGTACAAACCTATTTCTATGATCTGATTCAAGGTGCATTCAAACTTACTCATATAGATGGTGATCGTTGTCTAACTTGTTCTGATAGCGATACCCAAGCCTACACTTACGATAACAACGGTTTTATTACCAGTAAAACCGACTGGAACGGCAACACCACAACCTATAGCCGAGATTCTCAGGGTAGAGAGCTCAGTCGTACCGAAGCCTCAGGCACCCCCCAGGCCAGAACCATCACCACCACCTGGGATACCACCCTCAACAAGCCGTTGACGGTCACCGAGCCTGAACAACGCACCGAATACACCTATGACACGGAAGGTCGCCTGCTGAGCAGACAGCAAAGCTCCGTACAGTAAACCAGACAACCGGACCGACAGGACCTGATTGAAGCAAGGACATGGACATGAGCAAACCCACCATGACATTCACCCCCAAAAACCTCACCCTCTGGGCGATAAACAAGACACCCATTCTTAAATCTTCTTAAATCGTTTTGCTTCTAATGGAAAAAGGTCGTTATAGATGAATCATATATCTAGATTGAACAGTAAAATAAAGGAGGGTGAGAATGAAAATCGTTAAATGATGAAGTTTGACGCGACACTTTTAGGTTGATTTCTCACAGACAAGCACAGCGCGTGCTCAGTGCCTACTGATGATGTTTTTCAAGTTGTTGTTTGAGAGGATTATCTAGTTCAATAATTCTGAAACTGCCCCAAGGTTCGGCGTTCGTCGGAAATTA
>NZ_LVJW01000009.1 GCF_001708965.1 Candidatus Thiodiazotropha endoloripes
TAATTTCCGACGAACGCCGAACCTTGGGGCAGTTTCAGAATTATTGAACTAGATAATCCTCTCAAACAACAACTTGACAAACATCAGCAGTAGGTACTGAGCGCGGGCTGTGCTTGCGTGTAAGAAATCAACCTAAAAGTGTCACGTCAAACTTCAGAATTTGACAATTTTACTCGTATCCTCACTTTATTTCACCGTTCATTCTAGATATATGGCTCATCTATAACGAACCTTTTTCATCAAAAGCAAATTATTTATGAATGGGTGTCTTTGCATTGTTCATCAAAAGCAAATTATTTATGAATGGGTGTCTTTGCATTCTTTGCATTGTTGTGCAGGTGTCTTTGCATTGTTTAGGGCCATCACCATGCTGTCAGCAAGCGGCTGAAAAACTGTAACCTGCAGTGTAGCTTTTATGCTGCTTATATTATTTGTCATCAGGCGGGGAGACGACTATTCAAAGGTGTAGTGCTTTTCCACATCCTTAAGGATCTCCCAGGTGCACTTCATGCCGGCCGGGAAGGTCACCAGGTCGCCGCAGCCGAACTCCTGGGGTTCACCCCCCCTCCGGGGTGACAATCACTTTGCCGCGCAGGAAGTAGCAGATCTCGGTCTGGTCGTAGCTCCAGTCGAATTTCGACACCTCCTTGCTCCAGATCGGCCAGTCGTAGACCCCCTGGATCTCCAGCTTCATGGAGGATGGGCGGTGTTCGCAGAGTATCTTCAAATCGGTCATGGTGTCCGTTCGCAATGGTAATTGTGTGGAGGCGGAAATCAGACCGGTGAGTTGAACCTGAAAGAGGGTAAGAGGTTAACTCCGAATACCGGTGCGAACGGATAGCCGATGAGGTCGTTATTTATATGTCTAATGCTAGGGCCTATTGGATTAGTGTTAACAGGCCCTAGCATTGTGCCCTTGTTCTAACTGGTCTTCTCAACAGCCTCTGTCGCTGAATCTGGACAGTTCTTCTGAATCAGATTTAGAAACTGCTGGGTACAGGCCTCCCAGGAGTACTGCTCGGCAAACTCCCGGCAGCTCTTTCTGTCGACTTCCAGGGCTTTAGTCGCCGCAGTTTTGAGATCTTCGTCCATCCAGCCGTTGATGCCGTTTTTAATCACATCCAAAGGACCTTCCACCGGGTAGGTGGCCACTGGCACACCACAGGCCATGGCCTCCAGCATTACCAGACCGAAGGTATCGGTGCGGCTTGGGAAGACCATTACATCCGCCGCTGCCAGCAGGTTGGCCAGATCGCCATTTTTACGATAGCCGAGGAAGTGGGTATCCGGGTACTTTTGCTTGAGACTGGCCATTGCCGGTCCATCACCGATCACAACCTTTGAGCCTGGGATATCCAGATCGAGAAAGTCCTGGATATTCTTTTCCACCGCAACCCGGCCGAGGTAGAGGGAGATGGGACCTTCAAGATCCAGCGCCTTCTCCTCCCTGGGTACGAAGTGGTCGATATCCACACCCCGGGTCCAGTACTCCAGATTTTTGAAACCGTGCTCTTCCAGGGTGGCCTTCATCGAGCTGGTGGCAACCATGGTGAGGGTCGCTTTACCGTGAAACGTTCTGACGAAGGCGTAGGAAAGGGCGAGAGGGATAGGTGCCCGCAATCGTACATATTCTGGAAAACGGGTGTGGTAGGTGGTGGTGTAGGGAAAGTCGTGGCGCAGACAGTAGCGACGGCCTGCCCAGCCGATCGGCCCTTCGGTTGAGAGATGGATTGCATCGGGTTTGAAGTCGTTCAACAGCTTTTTGATTTTGCCGTAGGGAAACAGGGAGAGCGGAATATCCGGATAGGTCGGCATCGGTAGTGTCCGAAACAGCTCCGGATTGATGCAGAGGATCTCATGACCCCACTGCTCCAGAATGGTAATGGTTTTGTTCAGCGTACGTACGACGCCGTTAACTTGTGGGTACCACGCGTCCGTCAGTATCGCTATCCGCATATTCACCTTCTTTCTTATCGATAAGTTGCATTGATTCGTCGACCCAGTGGATCAGTTTCAGTGAGCCGTCTGCCTCTTCCGCCAGAGCGGTACAGCTCTCCACCCAATCACCGCAGTTGGCGTAGGTCAGGCCATCCAGATCACTGATCACCGCATGGTGGATGTGTCCACAGATCACCCCGTCCAAGTCCCGTTCACGGGCGGCTTGGATGACTGCTTGTTCAAAGTTGCCGATATACTTCACCGCCTCTTTGACCTGGCGCTTGAGATAGGCAGAGAGGGACCAGTAACCGAATCCCAGTCGCCGTCTGGCAACGTTGAACCAGCGGTTCAGCCAGAGCAGCAGGTCGTAGGCATCGCTACCCAGGTGGGCCAGCCATTTGTTGTTCATTACCACGCCGTCGAACTCATCCCCGTGGAGAACCAGGAACTGGCGATCATCCTCGGTCTTATGGATGATCTCCTTATGGATCTCGATACCGGAGAAGTGGAAGTTGAGATAGTCGCGCAGCAATTCATCATGGTTGCCCGGTACATAGATCACCCGGGTGCCCTGTTTGGCTTTGCTGATCACCAGATTGATGATCTCGTTGTTGATCGAAGGCCAGAACCAACCGGAGCGCATCTTCCAGAAATCGAGAATGTCGCCAACCAGATAGAGGTTTTCGCTTTCGGTGTGTTTGAGGAAATCGAGCAGATACTCGGTGCGGGCGGCTCTCAGGCCAAGATGGGTATCGGACAGAAACAGGCTTTTATATTTCAGTGACGCCATCGGAGTTCTCGCATAGGTTTTTTGAACACCAGTTTGTACACCAGTTCATGGCCATGCCCGGCAAGGCCTGAGGCGGTGACGTGAAATCTTTGTCTATTCGGGACTGATAAGGAAATTGAGGGGGAGAGAGGCTTTGCTCTCCGGGGTGACCCGGAAAAAACGCTGGCTGGTATTGCTCCACGTTTAATCGGTATGACCAAACATTACTCCTCGCGCCGAAAAGGGCGTTTTTTCAGTCAGTACAGGGGGGATCAGATTGCTGCTCACGAGCCCTGTTTCACTGGGTGCGAACCTTAGTGGTTCTGCGTTGCAGTTTTATGAGAGGATCATGATTTGTTTATGACAGGGTCGATTTTTTATGTCTAAGCTGGTAGAAGGAGCCGCATTATGGTGATGCAAGGCGAAAATAATGTTGGGCTCCGGCGATTGATCAATGCGATGCGCTGGTCAATGAAGGGATTTCGTTCTACCTATAAGAACGAGGAGGCCTTCCGTCAGGAGGTGCTGCTACTGATCATCCTCGCTCCTTTGGGGCTTTGGCTGGGTGACAATGGTGTCGAAAAGGCACTGCTTGTCGGGCCGTTGCTGATCGTACTGATCGTGGAGCTGCTGAACAGTGCTATCGAAAGTGTGGTGGATCGAATCAGTACCGAGAACCATAAGCTCTCCGGGCGTGCCAAGGACCAGGGTTCAGCCGCTGTGCTGGTATCGCTGATGCTGGTGGGCCTGTGCTGGATTATGGTGCTGTTTTTCTAAGCTTACTCGAACAGATCGTGGGAGAGATGCGTTAAACTTTACTATGAGACAGGCAAGTGAATTGATAGGCCTGGACGCCAATATCCGAAATGCTGTGCGTGCAGTGATTGTGCGGGATAAGGCTATTTTGATGCAGAAAAAATGGCAGCAGGAGAGAGGCTTCTGGTACACCTTGCCTGGGGGTGGTCAAGAGGTGCAGGAGAGCTTGACCCAAGCCCTGCAGAGAGAGTGCGAAGAGGAGATCGGCACCAGCGTGGTGGTGGACGGCCTGTTGGCTGTCGCCGACTTCTACAAACAACGCAGAACCGAGCCTCCCTCGAGCCGTCATCTGATTGAGTTTCTGTTTGCCTGTTCCGTCCCGGATGACTATCGTCCTGGACCTGGAGCTCATCCTGATAAGCACCAGATCGAGGTTGTATGGCTGCCATTTGCCGAGTTTTCCCAGGTCGAGCTTTTTCCGAAAAGTCTTGAGTATGATCTGCAGCCGGTGTTGCAAGGCGAAAAGCCCCTCTATTTGGGAGTGATTGACTGAGATGTCCCTAGCTAAGGCGATCAATGACAATCTACAGTTCCTGCTTGCTGAAACAGCCTCGCATCTGACCGTGTTGCGGGACTATCTCGCGACAACCACCAACACACCACCTTCCCGACTGCTCGATCGCAAAGGTTATGTGGAGAATCTGCGTTTGAGCATTCACAACCACTGCCTGTCGGAGCATGCTGCTGCAGACAACCAGAGTGGAAATAAGCAGCTGCTGAGAGCCGTTGAAGATGTAGCCACCCATCTGGAACGGATCACCGAACTGAGCCGGGAGGCGATGCTGCAGTCCCTGCAGGTGGAGCAGAAACGTCTGTTGAAGCGGGGGAAATATCTTCCCATGCTGGAGCGGGTGCTGAAGGCTCTGGAGATGATTGAGCCGGCGCTGTCGGACAAGGACACACGTCGGGCACTGAAAATTGGCCGGGTGGAACAGCGTCTCGATCAGGCCTATCAAAAACAGTTGTTGAGTTATTCGAAATATCTGAAGAAAGATAAGCATCCGGCGGATCATATCTCCCTGATCATGCTGGGCCGTAACATCCAGCAGATGGGTAACGCCCTGTTACGTATCAGCGAAGCGATCATCTCGGCCGCCATGGGACAGCACTTCAATACTGATCGTTACCACACATTGAATGCCTCCCTGACGGAACTGGAGTCGGTGAATGAGATGGAGGGTCTGCATGTGCAGACCATCGCCCAGACCAAATCCGGCAGTGCGATCAATGCGGTGGCCAGTGCCGGTGAACCAGGCTATCACGGGGTCTTCAAGGATGGAGGCAAGCGTAAACTCAAGGAGGAGAAGCAGCGGGTTGACGACTGGCACGAGATATTTCCCGGTCTGGCACCGAAAATTCTGGCCTATAAAAAACGTGGTGATTCAGCAGCGATGCTGATCGAACATCTGGCTGGACAGACCTTCGAACAGATTCTGCTGAGTGGCTCGGATAAGCTGTTTCAGGAGTGCTTCACCCATCTCACCGAGACCTTGAAACAGGTCTGGGATGAGACCCGAACGGCCAAACCGGTCTCAGCCAACTACATGGATCAACTCGCTAAACGGATGGATGATGTGTATGCCATACATCCGGAATTCAGGCAGAACAATATGCTCATCGGTAGCCAGAAGTTGCCCTCATTCGGCAAACTGCTGACACAGGTTCAACAGCTTGAAGCTGATATCCAGGCACCGTTCTCAGTCTATATCCACGGGGATTTCAATGTGGATAACATCATCTACGATCAACAGCAGCAGCGGATCAATTTTATCGATCTGCATCGATCACGTTATATGGATTATCTACAGGACATCACTGTCTTCATGGTTTCGAACTACCGCCTGCAGGTGTTCGATCCCAGGGTGCGACAGCGTATTGCCATCATCAGCCATGGCATCTACCGCTTTGCCCGTGGCTATTCGAAAAAGGTCAAGGATGAGAACTTCGAGCTCAGGCTGGCACTGGGCCTGATACGCTCTTTTGTCAGTTCCACCCGGTTTATTCTTGATAAATCCCTCTCCAGAGCGATGTTCTACCGGGCGCGTTATCTGATGGAGCAATTGCTGATGGCAAACGCTAAATCCAAACGACATTTCAAGGTACCCATCGAGGAGATATTCATTGGTTAAGCCGAAAATCGGGGTTGTCGGTATACCCGGTAAATGGTCTACGGAAGTATTGGCTGATGCGGTGGCTAAGGCTAGCGGCTACCGATTGGTCATCGACATGGCCGAAGTGACTGCGGAGCTGGACAGTGGCAGATTGCTCTATCGGGGTGAGGATCTGACCCAGCTGGATGCGCTGCTGGTAAAAAAGATCAGTGCACAGTACAGCCCCCATACCCTCGACAGGCTGGAGATGTTGCGACAACTGGAACTGGCCGGGGTGCGGGTATTCAGTCAGGTTGAGCGGATCATCCGCCTGATCGATCGGCTCAGCTGTACCATGTCCCTCTACAATGCCCGGATTCCCATGCCTGAGACCCGTATCACTGAGGATCCCGAGGCGGCCGCCAAGGCGGTCGAGGCGTTTCAGGCGGCAGTGTTCAAACCTCTCTATTCCACCAAGGCGAGGGGCATGACCCTGATCGAGCATCAGAGTGGCCCTGAGCAGGTGGCCAATGAGATTGCCGAATTTCGCAAGCAGAATCCGGTGATGTATATCCAGAAGAAACGGGAACTGCCGGGCAAGGATCTGGGGATGGTGTTTCTGGCGGGTGAATATCTGGGCGCCTACGCCCGGGTGGGAAAGCAAGGTGTGTGGAATACCACCATTCTGAGTGGTGGGCACTATGAAGGCTATCAGGCCAGTGATGAGCTGATCGAACTGGCCAGTCGGGCACAGGCGGTTTTCGGACTCGATTTCACTACGGTGGATGTAGCTGAGACGGATCAGGGGCCAGTGGTCTTCGAGGTTTCCGCATTCGGAGGCTTTCGCGGCGCCCACGAGGGGATGGGCATCGATGTGCCTTCCCGATATGTTGCCCATGTGATGGAGGCGTTATCAGCGTGACTCAACCAGCAGATGATCACCGGCAGATGGAGAGCAAAACCGCTGCTGCCCTGTTGATTCAGGAGCAGGCCCTGTGTGAGGCCCCTCTCTATCTGAATCTGGGAGAGTTAACGGTCACCATCAAATCGAACAGTCGGCAACTGCAGAACTGTCTGGCTGACTATTTTTCCCACCTGCCGCAACAGCCAGCCGATGATACGCTGGAGATTGTGGCCATTGAGAGTGATCTATTGGAGACCGGTATCCAGTTTACCGATTGGAAACGGGAAGCGGGAAAAACTGGCCGCAAGGATGCCTATCTGGAACTTTCGGATGGTCGTCTGATTTTGAAGGTTCGTACCGGCATGTTGTTTCTGCAGAGCAGGGATCACTGTGTGGCTGCCGGACCCTGTCTGACCTATGACAATCAATTGGTCAATTTCATCAACTCCCAGATCATGAACTGGCTGCAGAACCGGCACTGGCTGATCTGTCACGCTGCCGCTCTGATGCTGGCCGATAATGCCGTCGCGGTCGCCGGCTTTTCCGGTGGTGGCAAGTCGACATTGATGCTGCATCTGATGGAGCATCCGGAGAGCCGCTTCCTGACCAATGATCGACTTTTTCTGCGTGGATCGGATGAGGTTGTCGAAGCAGTCGGCATCCCCAAGCTGCCCCGGATCAATCCCGGTACGGTGGTCAACAACCCACGCCTCCAGGCACTCATCGATGAGCCTCGCCGCAGTGAGCTGTTGGCGATGCCGAAACAGGTGCTGTGGGAGCTGGAAGAGAAATTCGATGTGGATGTCGAACAGTTCTACGGAAAGGGTCGGATCGATACCTCGACAGCGGTGCCTTTGGCCGGGCTGATTATCCTCAACTGGCATCGGGATTCTGACCAGCCGGTTAGCATCAGCCAGGTTTCAATCAGCCGAAGAGAGGAGCTGTTGAAGGCGGTAATGAAGTCTCCCGGGCCATTCTACCAGGATCGATCAGGTCGCTTTCTTCAGGATGAATCGCCGTTAGCCACTGAGCCCTATCTGGCATTATTGGATAGAATCCCTGTCTATGAGGTGTGTGGTGGACTGGATTTTACAGCCTTGACCGAGCTCTGTTTTGCCAAATGGGGTGGCAGGCCCTAGTCGGTGCATTGTGTTGAATAGGATGGACAGGTCAGATTTTACGGTGGTGTTTAAGGCATCATTTTCAAGTAGTTGTAGCGAAGAGATAACAGGCCCTAAGAGGTAGAGAGACGATGGCACGTGAATTGTTGTTACTCAGGCACGGAAAGTCTGACTGGAGTGAACAGGTAGAGGACTTTAAGCGTCCGCTCAAGGATCGTGGCAAACGGGGTGCGCAGCGCATCGGAGTCTGGTTGCTGCAACATCAGCTTCAGCCCGATTATGTGGTCAGTTCTCCTGCCGAGCGGGCCATCATCACAGCTCAGAAGGCAGTCAAGGTGATGGGGCAGGATGCCGAGAAGATCATCCAGGATCGGCGCATCTATGCGGCGAGGGTTGAAGACCTGCTGCAGGTGCTTGCAGAGGCGCCCAAGAGCGCCAAGCGGGTGCTGATGGTTGGACATAATCCCGGTCTCGAAGCCCTGACCGAGTATCTGGAGGGTAAACGGATCCCCTTACCCAAGGATGGCAAACTGATCCCCACTGCAACACTGGCCAGAATCAGTATGCCCAACGACTGGAAAAAACTGCGTGCGGGGGATGGTAAGTTGGATTCCATCACCCGTGCCAGCAATCTGGATAAGAAATTCCCTTTTCCGGACCACACCAGTATGGAGATGCGAGATCGTCCCGCCTACTACTATAATCAATCTTCTGTGATTCCCTATCGGATCAAGGATGGCAAGCCGGAGATTCTGCTGGTCCGATCCAGTAAACAGAAACACTGGGTGGTACCGAAAGGGATCAGTGAGCCCTGGCTGACCCTGCAGGCATCCGCGGCAAAAGAGGCACTTGAAGAGGCCGGTGTCGAAGGTGAAGTGGGAAGTGAAAGCCTCGGCAGTTACAAGTATGACAAATGGGGCGCCGAGTGTTCAGTTCAGGTCTATCCCATGCAGGCCAATAAACTGATACCGGAAGATGAGTGGGAAGAGCGTCATCGGGGACGGGAGTGGCTCTCGCCGGAGAAGGCGATTGAGCGTATCAAGCAGGCAGAACTTAAACCGATGATCAAGAAACTGGCAAAAATGATTGAAAAGAAGAAATCCAAAAAGTGAAGAAGCGCATACCGTTCCGTTTTACGCCATCCGGATTGATATCCGATGCCTAGCGTCATTGCGGCTCTATTGAGGCATGGAGATTATCATCAGCTGAAGGATACCCCCAGTGCCTGGCAACCCTTTCCTCTGACTGAACAGGGTCGCCAACAGGCGAGACGCTCTGTCACGCTGTTGAACGGGGCGCTACAGATGTTTGACTGGGATCTCTGTCCGGTGATCGACAGTTCAAATCTGTTACGTGGCTGGCAAACCGCAGAAGTGATCCGCGAGGGTTTCAGTGACAAAACTTCATCACCCTTGTCGATAGAGGGCTTTGATGAGCTGGCCGAACGCAGCATGGGATCTGCTGCAAATCTGACCCGGCAGACCATCGAATCCATACTGCAGGATGATCCTCGTTTTGAAGCGCCACCGGCCGACTGGAAGTCGAACAGCCACTATCAACTCCCATTGCAGGGTGCTGAATCACTGATGCAGGCAGGTGTCAGAGTGGCCCGTCATCTGGATCATAGGCTTGCCGAGTTACAGCAGCAGGTTGATACCGATACAGTCAAACTTTTTGTCGGTCATGGTGCAGCATTTCGCCATGCCGCTCACCATCTGGGGATATTGGAATTCGATCAGATTGCGGCTCTGAGCATGTATCACTGTCGCCCCGTTTTTCTTGAGCGCCGCTATGCAGGATCCTGGCGTCATCTAACCGGGGAGTGGAAGGTCCGCTCACGAGGAGAGGCATTTGTCGATTAGCGCTGATAACAAAACCGATAAGTATCATCATAAACGACTCCCCAAATACCGGGGACTGAAGTGGATCAAGCCCGATCTGCCCACATCCAGTGAGCTCTGGCCACTTGGCAAGCATCGTTCCATCGTCAAGGAGCGAGGGCAACGTAATACCACTGAGTATCTGCTGACCGAAGTGCTGGATAAGGAGAAGTGGCAATGGCCAAGACGGGAGCTGTTCTTCTTTTCAGATCTGCACGCGGATGCGGATGCCTTCATCTCCTCACTGGTTGCTTCAGGCGGAGTAAGGAAAACCGGCGATCAGGATAGTGATCTCAAGTTGACCCGTCGTGGCAGAGAGGCCAGCTTTGTGATCGGCGGGGATTGTTTTGACAAGGGGCCAAGCAATCTGCGGCTGTTACGGGTCATCCGTCAGTTAAAGAAGCTGGGAGCAAAGATCACCCTCCTGGCCGGCAATCACGATATCCGAATCAAACTGGGTATCTCTTCGGTCGGCATGGAGCCTGACCCGAGACATGATCATTTTTTCATTCGTATGGGAAGCAAGGCGATCCCGATGTTGCGTGAAATCGCTGATCAGTATCTGCAGGACAAATCGGCATTGAAGGGGATTCCTTCAACCCGTGACTGTCGACGTCTGCTCTACCCGCCAAAACGCTGGTTCAAAGAGTTTCCAAAGATGGCGAGCTGGGTCATGCCGGACAATCGCATGGCCAGAGAACTGAAGCGACTGAGAGAGAAGATCGATTCATTCGAATTGGATTGCGAGAAGGCCGGCCTGTCGTTGCGCCAGGTCTATGCGGCGGTACTCAAATGGCAAAGCCTGTTCCTCAAAGCCGACGGTGAGTTCAGCTGGTTCTTCAAAGAGATGAAGCTGGCGGTTCATCATGGCTCTTTCCTGTTTGTTCACGCCGGCATCGACGACCGGATGGCAAAGCTGATCAATCGCAAGGGTGTCAAATATCTCAACAAACAGTTCAAGGAGGATGTGGATGATGAGATCTTTGAATTCTACTACGGTCCATTGGCTAATCTGATCAGGACCAAGTATCGGGATGTGGACATGCCACTGACCCGTAAAGGGGTCAGGCTGATGAATGAAGTGGGTATCTATGCGATCGTGCATGGACATGCCAATCGTTACCACGGTCAGCGAATCATGTTACGCAAAGGCATGCTCAACTTTGAGTGCGACACAACCATCGATCGGCACTCACGCAAAAAAGAGGGTTTGAAAGGGGAGGGTGCGGCGGTGACCATATTCCATCCCGATCGACTGGTGTTGGGGATCAGCACCGACTATCCCCAGATCAAGGTGTTCGATCCAAAATCAATCATCGTCAAGAGAAAAAGCTCATGAGGCAAGGCAAAAAGAATTTTCGACATGAATCCCTGCAGGATTGTGCCTCCATAGAGCGCCTGTTGAAATCGATCACCCAGGGTATCGGCAAAGGCAGTCTGGTGCTCAGTGATGATGAGGATGAGATGGAGCTGAAGCCCGATGGCTTACTGCAGCTTAAAGTGACCGCCTCGCAGGATTCGGAAAAGCATCGTCTGAATCTGAGAATCACCTGGACCGCGGCCGACAGTGAAGGCATCAAACAGAAAAAACTCAAGGTCAAATCAGATTGACTGAGTGGTATCTTCATGCCTGGTTTAAACTGCGAATGGACGCCACTGTGATTGAGTAAAAAACGTCAGGGTATATGGCGGCTTGCTATGGATGATTATATGTTAGCGGTGATTGGCGTTCATTTGCGGCACCATAGATAACAACCTCTTTCAGACTTGATGATTATGATCGATTCAACTGAACAGATTCATGGAATTTGCCTGGAGCTTGCAGCGTTGTTGCGAGCCCGGGGTGAGCGCCTGGTGGTTGCCGAATCCTGTACCGGTGGTTGGGTGGCCAAGGTATTGACCGACCTGCCCGGAAGCAGTGACTGGTTCGATCGGGGTTATGTCAGTTACAGCAATCAGGCCAAGCAGTCCATGTTGGGGGTCAACGCTGAAACCCTGGCCCGGTATGGTGCGGTCAGTCTGCAGACGGTGGGGGAGATGACCCGGGGTGCATTGGAGCAGAGTGGTGCGGATCTGGCTTTGGCGGTCAGTGGCATTGCAGGTCCCGGCGGAGGCAGTCAGGATAAACCGGTAGGTACGGTCTGTTTCAGTTGGCAGATGGCGAGCCGCGACCCCCGGCTTGAACAGTGCTGCTTTGTAGGGGATCGGGAACAGGTCAGGCTGCAAACCGTGGATCATGCACTGCACCAACTGATCAGGTTGATTGAAAATGCCTGATCAGCGCCTGTTTTTCGCCCTCTGGCCAGGGGCGGATGTGAGAGAGGCGCTACTGCAACAGCTGTCGGTTGGTCCAGCGGTGAAAGGACGCCGACACCACCCGGACGATCTGCATATGACTCTGGTGTTTCTGGGACAGCTCAGGGGACGGAAACCGGCCTGTATCGAACAGGCAGCCGAGTCACTCGCCGGACAGAGCTTCGAACTGATCCTCGATCACACAGGCTATTGGCCCAAGCCGAAGATTGTCTGGTTGGCACCTCAATCGACACCCGAGCCGTTGATCCACCTGGTCGATGGTTTGAAGCAACGACTCACAGAATGCGGATTCGAACCGGAGCAACGGCTCTATAAACCCCATGTGACCCTCTTCCGCAAGGCGCAGCGCATCTCACCCTGGCAGTTGATGCAACCCATCCAGTGGCCGGTTAAAGAGTTCGTACTGGCATCATCGAACAATCCCCAACCGAATCAGAGCCGTTATAAAATTCTGCAACGCTGGTCGTTGAAATAGGCTGTTTTGGTCGTATGGGCTGTTTGATTTAATATCTGCAAATGAAAGCAAATAAATGCTACTGGGTTTTTACAAATTCTAGAATCGTTTGGGATTGAGGTTTACCCGGGAAACAGGTGACAAGCGGTATATCAGGCAAAAATAATATTTGCGTTTATCAGCATTCATCTGCGGACTCAGTGGTCTTTAAATCGATCAGCAAAATGTCTACATGAGCCGGCACTCATTCGCGACTGACATGCTCCAGTATATACTCCACAAATGCCCGGTCGGCCCGGGAGAGGTATCCCTCTTTTTTCCAGGCGAGGGAGAGGTCGAGATGGACAGGTTCGCTAAAAGGTACGGCCACCAGATCCTGTTGTGAATCCTGTTCCACAACCATCCGCAGAAAGGTGGTGATACCGAATCCCTGGCGGACGATCGCTTTTGTCAGGGGAATCAGGTTGGTCTCGAAAGCGATGGTTGGCGCCTCTCCACGCTGTTGACTGAAACGATCGATGAATTCCCGCAGAAAATAGCCCGGCTTGAAGACCACCAGCTCCTGACTGAAAAACTCATCCATGGTGATCGAGGTTTTGTTGGCAAAAGGGTGCTCTTTTGGAACACAGGCAACCATCTCTTCACGGGTCAGAAAGCGGGTCTCGAGATCGGCAGGCGGGGCATCTGCCACCACCACACCCAGGTCGAGTTCGCCGCTGCGGATCATCTCCTGCAGGCGTCGGGTGCCCTGTTCGAACACGGAAAGCCGCAATTCCGGATAACGGTGTTTGAAACCCATCAGAAAGGGTGGGAAGTAGTAGGAGCCCAGCATGCTCGGGATACCGATCCGCACCTCACCCTTGGTCAGTCCTTTGAGTTCGTTCATCTCCAGATTGGCTATACTGGCCTGTTCCAGCAGTCGATTTGCATGTTGCAGCAAGACTTCACCTTCGGTGGTGGCTGTAATCTTGCGCTCACTGCGTTGCAACAGTGTCAGCTCCAATTCACTCTCCAGTTTGCGGATCGCAATGCTGATAGCAGGCTGGGCAATATGCAGATGGCGAGCAGCGGCACTGAAACCACCTTGCTCGACCACCGCCTTGAAATAACTCAGCTGTTTCAGGTTCATATTCAAATAGTATCAAAAATATATAAATAATATATTTTCATTATAGATGGGGGCTGGCTAATCTCAATACAGAGACAACCACATAATCAGTGAGATGATTCAGACCCACAGCAAAGACTTCTGGCGTGCCACCCTGGCCCTCTGCATCGGCTCGGTGATGGTGTTCAGCAATCTCTATATCACACAACCGTTGCTGCCCCAGTTGACAGAGGTGTTTGATATCGACTCCCTGCAGGCGACGCTGAGTCTTTCGGTTGCCACACTCTCCCTGGGTGGGGCACTGTTACTTTTTGGTCCCCTGTCGGATGCCTTCGGTCGTCGGGTGATTATCCACACCACGCTGGTGTTACTGTGCCTGACAACTCTAGCCACGGCGTTTGTCACCGACTATCACACGCTGCTGATACTGCGTGGTCTGCAGGGGGTCTTTATCGCTGGACTGCCCGCGGCCGCAATGGCCTATATGGGGGAGGAGTTTGAGCCCCAGGGATTGCTGCTGGCGGTGGGACTCTACATCGGTGCCAACTCACTGGGAGGTGTCTCCGGACGCCTGATCAGCGGTTTGGCGGCGGCTGAGTGGGGCTGGTCCAGCAGCTTCCTTGTACTGGCGGGATTTGACCTGCTGTGTGTGGCTTTGGTGATTTGGCTGCTGCCGGCCTCCAGTCGATTCCAGCCCAAGCCGTTTACGCCATCCCCGGTGATTCACGGATTGGCCACTCATCTGCGCAATCCGTTGATTCTGGCGGCCTGTTTTGTTGGTGGTCTCAATTTCATGATTTTTGTGAATCAGTACAGCTACATTACCTTCGTACTGGCAGCGGAACCGTTCCGACTCTCATCCTCCTGGCTGGGTATGCTGTTTCTGACCTACCTTTCCGGTACCCTGGCGGCAGCAGTTTCGGGACGGCTGGTGAGAAACCGCTCCCAACCCATCGCCATGGGGGTGGGGATCGTGCTCTTCATGTGCGGTTCCCTGATGACCCTCAACCAGCAGCTGTTCTGGATCGTTTCCGGTCTGTTCATCAATGCTCTTGGCTTTTTCTTTACCCACTCCCTGGCTGCAGGCTGGGTGGCCGGTCATGCCAAGCGGTCCCGGGGCAGCGCCATATCACTCTACCTGATGTTCTACTATGCCGGGGCTACCCTGGGTGGCTTCTACCTCGAACCCTTCTGGCGCTGGCTGGCGTGGTCCGGTGTGGTAGCCGCATCCCTGTTGATCCTGATCGTTACTCTGGGGTTGTCTCTATGGCTGGTCAGGTTTGAGAAGGCGCAAGCTACCGTATGGGAATCGGAGCCGACTCAGCAGACGGATTCGGTTGCTTAAGGTGCCGGTTTTGCGCTAACCTTAGGTACTCAAAATGTTCTATTGTGAATAGTGGGAAGTCACTGATTATTGATTCTGTTGGGAAACCAACACCTTAGGTTGAACATAGCAAAATAATTTTAAGTATCGGTTTTTCAGGCTCATGACATGAGCTTGTGGCCATGTGATAATCCCGCCCAATTAACTCCACGATCAAAGTTTACTGATGAGGGTCCACCGAATGGATGATAACCGTGCAAAGGCTTTAAGTGCCGCTCTGGGTCAAATTGAGAAGCAGTTCGGCAAAGGTTCTGTGATGCGTATGGGCGATACCAGTGCCGTGAGAAACATTGAAGCCATCTCCACCGGCTCGCTCACACTGGATATCGCCTTGGGCATCGGCGGTCTGCCGAAGGGCCGGGTGGTCGAAATCTACGGTCCTGAATCCTCCGGTAAGACAACCCTCACTCTGCAGGTGGTGGCCGAGGCGCAAAAGATGGGTGGCACCGCGGCGTTTATCGACGCGGAGCATGCCCTGGATCCCCAATATGCCGAAAAGCTGGGGGTCAATGTGGACGAACTGCTGGTCTCTCAACCGGATACCGGCGAGCAGGCCCTGGAGATCACCGACATGCTGGTGCGCTCCGGTGCGGTGGACGTGGTGGTCATCGACTCGGTGGCGGCGCTCACGCCCAAAGCGGAGATCGAAGGGGACATGGGGGACTCCCATGTGGGACTGCAGGCCCGTCTGATGTCCCAGGCATTGCGTAAACTGACTGCCAATATCAAGCGCACCAACTGCCTGGTGATCTTCATCAACCAGATCCGCATGAAGATCGGCGTGATGTTCGGCAATCCGGAGACCACCACCGGTGGTAACGCCCTTAAGTTCTACTCATCCGTTCGCCTCGACATCCGTCGCATCGGCGCCATCAAAAAGGGTGACGAGGTGGTGGGTAACGACACCCGGGTCAAAGTGGTTAAGAACAAGGTGGCACCGCCGTTCAAGCAGGTGCAGTTTGAGATTCTCTATGGCGAGGGCATCTCCCATCAGGGTGAGATCATCGAGCTGGGTGTACAACAGGGTATCGTCGATAAATCCGGCGCCTGGTACAGCTATAACGGTGATCGTATCGGCCAGGGCAAGGAGAACGTACGCAACTTTCTCAAAGAGAATCCCGATATCGCCGATGAGATCGAAACCCGGATCCGGGCTGAGCTGCTACCTTCACCCGAGACGGAAGAGACCTTGGCAGAGGCGGAAAGCTGAACCAGCCCGATTATTCGGAAATCGAAGCCGCTGCGGTCAGGTTACTGGCCGCACGGGAACACTCACAGCAAGAGCTGCGACGTAAGCTGCTGAGTCGGCACTACGATGAGGCGCTGATCGAGCAGGTTCTGGATGATCTGACAACTGCATCCCTGCTCAGTGATGGCCGCTTCGCCGAATCGTTCGTCGAGAGCCGGGTGAGAAAAGGTCAGGGGCCGCTGCGCATCGCTCTGGAGCTGCGTGAGCGGGGCATCAGTCAGTTTATGATTGACGAAGTGCTGGTGCCCTATGAGGATCAGTGGCAACAGCTGCTGGGAGAGGTCCACGATGCCAAATATGGTGCCATCCGGGCGGAGTCGAACAAGGAGCTGGCGAAACGGGCCCGCTTCCTGGAATCCCGCGGTTTTCCCAGTGAAATGATTCGTCGTCTGTTGCTGGATTGAGCTGTGAATCATTTCCCTTAGGATTTTGTCAGCCAATCCACATAGCTACATCCTGTCACTCTTAATCCTATTTGAATTCAATCACGATGGTGTTAGCGGATTCATTCGAGTCCTTATCTTCGACCAATTGCGATTTGAGGCATCGAACCCATTCCACAGCAGAGACTGAAGGCCGGAAGAAGCACAATTCACCAGAGTCTCGAACCCTGATGAGAGAGTAGCTCCCCGCTCCCCCTGCGGGAGAGGGGCCGGGGGAGAGGGGGAGTATTTATCAGTACAATCATCACTATTAAAAATCCGCAATGCAGGGATTGATGGGGGAGTGCAGTCAACACTTCAACGACCCTAAAGCCTGGCTTCACCCTCTCACCAACCCCTCTCCCATCAACATAGAGGGGCTTACAAGCCTGATTCCTGGGGAGAGGGTAAATGGCGGCTTCCAACGTGAACAGTTACACGAGAAATTTTAGTGCAACAAAACGGGCTTTTTTTCTCCGTTCCTGCTATCTTTTGTCGTTTGTTTTTTATCAGTAATTTTACGCCGAAATCATGAAGACCAGCGCTGACATCCGTAGAGCCTTCCTGGACTATTTTGCCCAACATCAGCATGAGATTGTGGCCAGTAGCCCACTGGTTCCGCAAAACGATCCAACCCTGCTATTTACCAATGCCGGCATGGTGCAGTTCAAGGATGTTTTTCTCGGTCGGGAGAAACGGGACTACACCAGGGCGACCAGTTCGCAGCGCTGTGTCAGGGCAGGCGGAAAGCATAATGATCTGGAGAACGTGGGCTACACTGCCCGTCACCACACCTTCTTCGAAATGCTCGGCAATTTCAGTTTTGGCGACTATTTCAAACAGGATGCGATCAAGTATGCCTGGGAGTTTCTTACCGAAACCATTGGTCTGCCGGCAGAAAAGCTCTGGATTACCGTCTATCAGGATGACCAAGAGGCCGCCGAAATCTGGCTCAATGAGATTGGCGTCGACCCGGCCCGTTTTACCCGCATCGGGGACAAACCCGGTGGAAAACCTTATGAGAGCGATAATTTCTGGTCGATGGGGGATACCGGACCCTGCGGGCCCTGTTCAGAGATTTTCTACGATCACGGTGAAGCGATCTGGGGTGGCCCCCCCGGAACCCCTGAAGAGGAGGGGGATCGCTATATCGAAATCTGGAATCTGGTCTTCATGCAGTACAACCGGGATGCGGATGGCGTCATGACCCCGCTGCCCAAGCCCTCTGTGGATACCGGTATGGGTTTGGAGCGGCTTGCCGCCGTATTGCAGCATGTACACAGCAACTATGAGATCGATCTGTTTGCCCATCTGATTGAAGCGGCAGCAAAAGCCACCGGTTGCGACAACCTCCAGGAGAAGTCCCTGCGGGTCATTGCGGACCATATCCGCTCCTGCGCCTTTCTGATCGTTGACGGGGTATTGCCCTCCAACGAGGGGCGTGGCTATGTGCTGCGCCGAATCATCCGCCGTGCCATTCGCCATGGTTACATGCTGGGTGTGAAGGAGGCCTTCTTCTATCAGCTGGTGGAGCCCCTCTGTCGGGAGATGGGCGAGTTCTATCCCGAACTGGTGAAACAGCAATCCCAGGTGGAAAAAGTCCTGCGTCTGGAAGAGGAGCGCTTTGCCCAGACCCTGGAGCAGGGCATGAAGATCCTCGAAGAGACGATCAACGGTCTTCAGGGCACAGTGATTCCCGGCGAGACCGTGTTCAAACTCTACGACACCTATGGCTTCCCCAAGGATCTGACAGCGGATATCGCCCGTGAACATGAGCTGAGTATCGATCAGGACGGCTTTGAAACGGCGATGGACGAGCAGCGCAAGCGGGCTCAGGCCGCCAGTCAGTTCGCTGCCGGGGATGCGGTCGATATCACACTGGATGAAGCCACCAGATTCACCGGTTACGAAGGGCTCGAAGAGGCGGCTGAAGTTGTTGCACTGTTGAAGGATGGTGCGTCGGTCGATCAGTTGTCAGCTGGCGAGCAGGGCATGGTGTTTCTCAATCATACCCCGTTCTATGCGGAATCCGGTGGCCAGGTAGGTGATCTGGGTGTGTTGGAGGGGAATGGCCTGCTGTTCGAGGTTGAGGATACCCGCAAGCAGGCCGGTGAGCTGTTTGCCCATATCGGCAAGCTTGAAGAGGGGGAGTTGAAGGTTGGTGACAGGGTGACAGCCCAGGTCAACGCTTATACCCGTCAGGCCACCGCACTCAACCACTCCGCCACCCATCTATTGCATGCCGCCTTACGTCAGGTGCTTGGCGATCATGTGGCACAGAAAGGCTCTCTGGTCGATGCCGAGCGGTTGCGTTTCGACTTTTCCCACTTCGAACCGATCAGCCGGGAGCAGCTGCAGACCATCGAGCAGATGGTGAATGAGCAGATTCGCTATAACCATCTGGTCAACACCGACATCATGTCTCTGGATGAGGCGAAAAACTCCGGCGCCATGGCGCTGTTCGGTGAGAAATATGACGAACATGTTCGGGTTCTGAGCATGGGGGATTTCTCCACTGAATTGTGTGGTGGAACCCACGTCAATGCGGTTGGGGATATCGGTCTGTGTAAGATTACAGCTGAAACCGGTATCGCTGCCGGAGTCAGGCGAATCGAGGCGGTCACCGGTCAGCGTGCGATCGAATGGATGGAAGCGGATGAGGAGCGGGTGCAGCGGGTAGCCGAGATGATCAAGTCAGGACGTGACGAGATCGAAGACAAGCTGACGCAGATTCTGGATCGCAACCGTAAGCTTGAAAAAGAGCTGGAGCAGCTGAAGGCCAAACTGGCCAGTGCGGCTGGCAGCGATCTGGCCTCATCTGCCGTTGCCGTGGGTGAGATCAAGGTACTGGCTGCCAATCTGGATGGTGCCGATCCCAAATCCCTGCGTGAGACCATGGATCAGCTGAAGAACAAACTCGGTTCGGCGGTGATTCTGTTAACCGCCGTGTCGGGTGGCAAGGTCTCACTGGTGGCCGGCGTCACCAAGGATCTCACCGGCAGCATGAAAGCGGGAGATCTGGTCAAACTGGCTGCTGAACAGGTGGGCGGTAAGGGTGGTGGTCGTCCCGATATGGCACAGGCGGGTGGCAGCAATCCCGATGCCATACCTCAGGCACTGGAGCTGGTCGAGCCCTGGGTCAGAGAGAAACTCGGTTGAGCATCCATTAACACTCCATAAGCCTGCGGATTCAAGACTCTTTCAGAGCGATTGGTCAGGGCCGACACAGGCCCCGGGGGAGTTGCAATACACGGTGTGTTTCAACTCCTCTGCCAATGGTGTTAAATGAACAACTTTTTATTGACACAATTATTATAGGACTTTGAACAGACATGGCACTCATAGTGCAAAAATATGGCGGTACCTCCGTCGGCAGCGTTGAGAGAATCTCAGCCGTCGCCGAAAAGGTCAAAGCATATCGCGACAGGGGAGACCAGGTGGTTGTGGTCGTCTCGGCGATGTCGGGTGAGACCAACCGATTGATCGGACTGGCCAGTGAGATCGACGATAGACCCTCTCCCCGGGAGATGGACGTACTGGTCTCAACCGGTGAGCAGGTGACCATCGCGCTGCTCTCCATGGCACTGCAGAAGATCGATTGTGATGCCCGCTCCTACACTGGCGGACAGGTACACATACTGACCGACAGCGCCCACAGCAAGGCGCGTATCCGGGATATCGACGCCGCCCGGGTGAAATCGGACCTGGATAAGGGGCGTGTGGTCGTTGTGGCCGGTTTCCAGGGAGTGGATGAGCACGGCAGCATCACCACCCTGGGACGTGGCGGATCCGACACCACAGCAGTTGCCATGGCGGCGGCGCTGAAAGCGGACGAGTGTCAGATCTATACCGATGTGGATGGTGTCTATACCACCGATCCCAGGGTTGTCCCCAATGCCAGACGGCTCGAGCGCATCACCTTCGAGGAGATGCTGGAGATGGCCAGTCTCGGTTCAAAAGTACTTCAGATTCGGGCGGTTGAGTTCGCCGGAAAATACAATGTTCCCCTACGTGTCCTGTCCAGCTTTGAAGAGGGCGAAGGCACACTGATCACCTTTGAGGAAGAGAGCATGGAACAGGCAATGATTTCAGGTATCGCGTTCAATCGCGATGAGGCCAAACTGACGATCCTGGGCGTTCCGGATCAACCCGGGGTGGCGCACAAGATCATCGGTCCGATTTCGAGTCAGAACATCGAAGTCGATATGATCATTCAGAACATCTCCCACGACACCGGGCGCACCGACTTCACTTTTACCGTCAACCGGGTCGATTTCAAACGGGCCAAAGAGATTCTGGAACAGACAGCGAATGAGATGGGTGCACGGGAAGTGCTGGCAGACGATCGCATTGTGAAAATTTCCCTGGTCGGTGTGGGGATGCGCTCACATGCCGGAATTGCCAGCAAAATGTTCGAAGCTCTGGCAAAAGACGGTATCAACATTCGTATGATATCGACTTCTGAAATAAAAATATCCGTGGTGGTTGATGAAAAGTACCTCGAACTGGGTGTGCGTGCACTGCACGACGCATTCGAGCTGGAAAAAGAAGTATGATCCTAAAATTGCTTGAAACTTGCCGAAAACTGGGGGTTTTCTAATCATTTCAGTACTTTTTTCCCTTTTTAACGCCTCTTGCTATTGCTAAAATAGTCTTACCAGTCCCGTATCTGCGGCGGCTTGGTTGGCAATGGTATAAGTCTGTGGGAATTTCTACAGGAGAATACCAATAAATTAAGGAAACACATGGAGACTGGAAATGTTAATACTGACTCGCCGAGTTGGCGAAACTTTAATGATTGGAGATGAAGTCACCGTTACCGTTCTAGGGGTAAAGGGTAATCAAGTTCGAATCGGTGTGAATGCGCCACGAGATGTAACAGTGCATCGGGAAGAGATTTACGAGCGCATCAAAAGAGAACAAAGTGAAGAATCCTCATAGTTAGAGGTTCCGAACAAAAAAATCCCGGGGTTAACTGCCTCGCAAACAACTTTGCCACGGAAGGCAAAGTTTTTTTTGTTTATGTGGAAATAAATCTGTACAATCTCGACTCCTTTTGGGGACCTGAGCGGTGCTCTGAACAGAGAATCGCCAGCTGGCCGGAGAATAGGCGAATCACCCAAGAGATGAAATCCGGAGAGATGGCCGAGCGGCTGAAGGCGCTCCCCTGCTAAGGGAGTATGGGGTTAATAGCTCCATCGAGGGTTCGAATCCCTCTCTCTCCGCCATAAAAAAAAGGGTGCTCGGATGAGCACCCTTTTTTTTATGGCGGAGAGAGAGGATTTGATTCGAACCCTTCGTTCGAAAGGAACGAAGTGACGCCGACGCCGCAGCGCAGCGTAGGCGCCCCGAAGGGGTGAGCGCAGCGAATCACCAGGAGCGAAGCGACGCAGGACGCTGCAGTGAAACGTAGGCGCCCCGAAAGGGGTGAGCCGAAGGCGAATCAATCCCGACCTCCAGCCCACACCCAAGCCAGGGAGACCCTCAAACCCTTTTTTTTATGGCGGAGAGAGAGGATTTGATTCGAACCCTTCGTTCGAAAGGAACGAAGTGACGCCGACGCCG
>NZ_LVJW01000010.1 GCF_001708965.1 Candidatus Thiodiazotropha endoloripes
TAGATTTGCAGCAATCACTCAAACAACCCTCCTAAACCTACACCAAAGCTTGGGCCAGGTATTCCTGTATGTGGCCCCACATTAATGCAAACAGATCCATCCTCATTCGTTGTGAAACTGAGCTGTAGATGGACACCCATCCATAATTCGATTGGATGTGGACACCCATGGACACCCATCCATAATTTGCCAAGTTTACTTACATCTGGCAATCTTTGTGAATCATCTGTTATCA
>NZ_LVJW01000011.1 GCF_001708965.1 Candidatus Thiodiazotropha endoloripes
TTGGCTGAGATTTTTGCCATCGATATCTGCGCCTATGCCGTGATGTCCAATCACTACCACGTCATCCTTCATGTCGATACCCAGACAGCGACCAGCTGGTCTGAGCAGCAAGTCATTGATCGTTGGCAACATCTATTCTCACTACCGGTCATCGTCCAGCGTTATCTGGCCAGGGAGCCGCTCAGCCGGGTTGAACGAGATGCAGTCACTGAATTGACCACTAAATGGCGTATGAGGCTCCAGGAGATCAGCTGGTTCATGCGCTGTCTCAATGAGCCGATCGCAAGACAAGCCAACCAGGAGGATGGTTGTACAGGGCGCTATTGGGAGGGGCGATTTAAGTCACAGGCTCTGCTGGATGAGAAAGCCTTGGCCGCCTGTATGGTCTATGTCGACCTCAATCCTGTTCGAGCCGGACTGGCAGAGATGCCTGAGCAGTCTGAGTATACTTCTATCAATGAACGGGTTCATCAGTTCAAGAAAAACTCTGATCATTCAGAGAGACCCAGCACACCTGATGGTTTACTCCCTTTTGCTGGCTACCCACGGGAGGATAGGCCCAAAGGCATACCCTTTCATCTCAAAGACTATCTGCAACTCGTTGATTGGACGGGGCGGGCTATTTTGGAAAACAAACGGGGCTCTATTTCTCAGCATGCTCCGCCCATTCTGGATAGGCTACAGCTCGATACCAAACATTGGCTCTACATAACTCAGCATTTTGAAAGTCGATTCAAAGGAATGGTCGGTGCCTGTCATGCACTTAAAGCGGCATGTAAAAAACTTAATTTCCGACGAACGCCGAACCTTGGGGCAGTTTCAGAATTATTGAACTAGATAATCCTCTCAAACAACAACTTGA
>NZ_LVJW01000012.1 GCF_001708965.1 Candidatus Thiodiazotropha endoloripes
CTCATTCAAAGTCAGCCCTTCGACTTCTGATGAGGTGGAGAAGGAGAGAGCTGAACCTTCTGCCAGATCAATATCACTGGCTTGCAACTGGCCGCTAACCAAGACGCCTTCTTCCGCTGAGACCTCTTGGGCCTCTGCCACTGGATCATCATTCGTGCCAGTGACGGTAATCGTCAGTGTGGTTTCAGCTGTAGAACCCTGGTCATCGGTGACCGTTACCGGTACTTCGATAGTTTCAGTTTCACCCGCACCGAGTGATTGATAAGAGGAAGCATCAAAACTGTACGAACCATCCTCATTCAAAGTCAGCCCTTCGACTTCTGATGAGGTGGAGAAGGAGAGAGCTGAACCTTCTGCCAGATCAATATCACCAGCTTTCAGCTGCCCCTTTGCAAAGGCACCTTCTTCTACAGTTGTCTGCTGCGCTTCTGCTACTGGGGCATCATTGGTGCCGGTGACAGTAATTGTTAAAGTGGTTTCAGCTGTGGCGCCCTGGTCATCTGCGACCATTACTGGCACTTCAATGATTTCAGTTTCACCCGCACCTAGGGTTTGATAAGAGGAAGCATCGAAACTGTAAGATCCATCCTCATTCAATGCCAGCCCTTCTACTTCTGATGAAGTGGCAAAACTGAGAGACGCACCTTCGGCAAGGTCAACATCACTGGCTTGTAACTGACCGTTAACCAAACCAC